>NZ_JADJDD010000015.1:0-90012 GCF_016702885.1 Candidatus Villigracilis vicinus | reverse complement strand
AAGCAGGAATCGGATTTTACAAGCTATTTTAAAGGAGAGAGCGCATGCCCACCCAGCAAGATTTTCAAACCCAGTTAGATTCCATATTCAAGGTCGCCAAAGAAAAGCACCTGAGCGCCATCGTCTTAAAAGCAGGCGACCTGCACCGGCTGGTCGGCGGCTACCCGGGCGCCGATCCGCGCATGGGGCTGTGCTGCGTGGTCATGCGCGAGAACATGATCGGCGGCGACGAAGTCCTGTCGGAGCCGCCCAAGGGCGTCGGCGCCACCCTGACCATCATGTATCAATTTCCACGCCCCAAATAAAAAGAGCACCCCATGAACGAGATCAAATTCGAGATCATCAAGACCATCGGCATCCTATCCACTTCCGCCAGCGGTTGGAGCAAGGAACTGAATCTCATCAGTTGGAACGACCGCGACCCCAAATACGACCTGCGCGACTGGTCGGCAGACCACAGCAAAATGGGCAAAGGCGTCACCTTGTCTGCCGAGGAACTCTCCGCGCTCAAGCAATTGCTGAACACTGTCGAAGGATAAGTGTAGGTTATTTGGGGGAGTGCGCATTCTGCCCGCAGAGGTGAAAATACCTTACTTGCACAAGTGCTCTCGCCGCCGGAAACAGCGGCGAGAATGCCGCCTTGAGCAAAGTGAAAAATAGACTTTTACAAAAAGTCTATAAAATTCAACCCCCAACGGAGAAAGCGGCATGAATGCCATTCTGATCGTTCTTATCAGCATCCTGATCCTTGTCGTCGTGTACCTGGTGAAGAAGACCGGCGCCCAAACGCGGCTCGAACTCTTCACCCCCATCGCAAAGAAATACAACGCCGAATATCAACCCGAAGAAATTCTACAGGGTGATCATCTATTCGTTCCCTATCGCCACCCGAAAGCACCCCCCACAATACACAACACCCCCCGGACACCCGACACCCGCCAAGTACAGGGACCACCACCTTGCGCCCCCCAAAAAAAAAAACCCCCCCGCCGACCCCCCACCCCCGCGCCATGGGCCGGGTGCGCATCTTAACCGCAGAGCTCGAATTGGATAAAGCACATCTGCCGCTCATTTCGTTGGCGACGGATTCTTTCTTTAAAAAGATCGTCAGCTTCGATAATGAAGACCGCGTCCACACCGGTGACGAAACGTTCGACAAGCGCTACGTTATTGAAAGCGCCGACCCCGACCTGGTGAAGAAATTATTTCCAGAAGAGACGCGCAAAAAGCTGACCGCAAAACATATCAATTCTGCCAGCTTCCTGATGAATGAAGATCATTTCAACATGGAGGTTGTCTCAGATATTGAACTTTCACCCCCCCGATATGAGCAAGCGCATCGAAGAATTCATAGACCTCGCGATCTTCTTCCTCGAACGGGCGTGGCAGTAACGCCAGCCAAAGATCAACTCAAGGAGCCCAGCATGCCCGTCCATTCGTTTCAAGTCCGCGTTCAACCGGCACTCGACCCGCCCGGTCTACGCTTGCGCGCGCAGGCATCCACCAGCGCCGGTACGATCGCCTTCGAAGCCCCCGGTTCCATTCTGACTGTGCTCGAGCCGCAAACCCAAGCCAGTGCGAAAATAGGCATCAATGGACAGTGGCTCAAAGTGCGCGACGCGAACGCGCGCGAAGGCTATGTCGCAGCCTGGTATGTGGAAGCGCTTCCCGCCGCGCCGGTGTCTGTCACGGCACCCACAGCCGAGTCCACGCCGCCAGTTTCAGCACCCAGCCCGCAGGCACTGGTCGAGGCGATCAATGCCGAGCGAGAAAAGAACAAACTCCCGGCGCTCAAGGTCAGCCCGATCCTGACGAAGAACGCCCAACGTCACGCCGACTTCATGGCAGCCAGCGGCAGCATCCAGCACGAAAGCGCCGATGGCTCACGTCCCTATCAACGCCACCTCGCCGCGGGCTACCCCCTGGCAGGCGACCTGACCCGCGGCGGCATCTGCTCCGAGAACATCGTCGCCAACCCCAACATGACCATCGCCGAGGCGCTTGTCTATTGGTATGGCGATGACCCGCACACCCACACCATGCTCGGCGACCAATACACCGAGTGCGGTGCCGGGGTGGCGTGGCAGGCGAAATGATCTATTATTGTTTCGACACCGCCCGCGCAACCTCAGCGCCTGCGGGGGTTACAACCTCAGCCGTCATTCCGCCGCCCGCCGATGCCTTCCTGGTCTACGTCCCCAAAACGCTCACCAGCGGGTTGCGCATCCGCAAACAACCCAGCCCAAGCGCCGGTCTCATCCGGGTAGCGGCGGCAGGTGAATGGCTCGCCGTGCAGGAACCCAAGTCCGCAGCCAAAGCCAAGCTGGGCAAAGAAAATCAATGGCTAAAAGTGCAAGACCAAAAGGGCAGCGTCGGCTATGTCGCAGCCTGGCTGGTCAGCGCCTCTGCCTGATATTCAACTCCATTCCACAAAGGAAACACCTTCATGAAAAAGATCTTATCCGTATGTCTATCCCTCACGCTTAGCCTTGCGCTTGTTGCTTGTAATGTACCCACCGCCGCCGAGAACGGCAGCGCCGTTTCTACAGCCGCCGCGCTCACCGTGGAAGCTGCCCTGGCTTCTGCCGCCTCTGCAACCGCCACACCCTCCAGCGCGCTTGCCACCCCGGAACCCACCCGCATTCCCGGCGTTGCCATAGACGGAACCACCGCAGAACCGCCCGCCACCTGCAAAGAAAACGCCCAGATCGTGAGCTGGAAACGAGACGGGCTCACCTACGACAAAGCCGAGGTGGATAAACGCCTCGCTCCAAATAAAGGCTTTGTCATGTCCTGGGAGATCCAGAACACCGGCAACTGCATTTGGACGCATCAATATGTCTTTATGTTCATCTCGGGCACGCCTCTCACCGCGCAAGATTCCATGCCGGTCATGCCCGCCGGGTATTCGGTGCGCACTGGCGAAACTCTCACCATCAGCGTGCAAATGAGCGCCCCGCCTGCCCCCGGAGACTACGAAACCTCCTTCAGTTTTGTTAACGAAGTCGGTGAAAGTGTCATGAACTTCGGCGTGCTCACCAACGTCGGCACACCCTCCAGCGGCAAGATCACCGCCCCCGGCAACCTGCTCTACACCTACGATTGCTCCGGCGGCATCGTCAGCATTGCCCTCAACTGGCAGGATAAATCTTCAGACGAAACTGGCTTCCGCATTTATCGTGAAGGCAGCCAAGTCGGCGAAACCTCCGCCAACGCCACCACCTACACCGACATTGCCCCCAGCCCCGGCACCTATCTTTACACCGTGGCAGCCTTCAACCCATCCGGTGAAGCGCCAGCCAACGTCACCGTCGATACCACGAACTGTAAGTAAAGTCCTTTTTATCAACAGCAAAGAGGTCATGGAGAGTGTCCATGACCTCTTTGCTGTTTAAACTCTCCAGCCAGTGACATATGACACCTGAAACAAGGCAGTGGATTTCTTATAATGAAATTCAACCCCGTTTCAGGAGGAAATATGAAAAAGCTGCAAGAAAATCCGATCATCATTTTGATGGGCATCCTCGCATCCTGCCTGGGCATCTTTGCCTTTTTCACCGATATTAACAGCATCTTCGACTTCATGACCCCCAATGAAGCCGTGCTCTCAGCCAGTCAACCGACTCCGCTGCCAACCGCCACCCTCAACCCTTCAGCCTGGAGCGGCTTACTGCATGCCCGCAAGCCGACCCTGAATGAGATCCGCGCCGAGGTGCCGCCCAGCCTGTGGGTCACCAACGGCATCGACGTGCGCGACATGCCCGCCCCCGGCACCGATCCATACAACGGGACAGTGAATGCCACGCAAGAATATTTACTCCCCGTCTACTGGTGCGCCAGCTCCGCCACCTTGCTCCAACAGAACATGGATAACATCCAAACTGCATTCACCGTGAACGGCGAAACTGTCCCGGAAAAATATATCTTCAGCTACAACTACGACACCACCAACGGCTGGAAGTGCAGCTATCACGCCGTGGTCTTTGGCGGCTGGAGCAGCTCTGCACAATATACCCTGCAGGCACATCGCACCCTGCTCACCGAGCAGAACGACGGTCAAACCACCTACCCCGCCGGGGAATATGTTTTCTCCCTGCTGGTGACGGTCAAATAAACGCTCTTCATTTCAATTACCGGAGGCAATGACAAATGCGTACATCGTGGAAGAATCTGCTTGGGCTGGTATTGCTTTGCCTCACTGCCTGCGGTGGCGAGACCACCGGCTACACCAGCGTCAATGCAGGCAATGAAAAAGTAAAGGTCTCAGCCAGCATCAACACCAATGGCGAGATCCAAGTCAGCGGCGCGTACGTGATCAAGGAATTCAATGCCGGAAAACTAGGTCGGGTGAGCTGGGAGGTCGGTATTGCACATACCTGGGATCTGGCAAAAAGCAAAAGCAACACTCTCTTCATCCTGTACGAAGATGATGGTGAGATCATTCAAAAAGAATACTACATTGGGCAGCCTTTTTTGGTCACCTTTGCCTACGATCAATGGGTACGCAGCGTGGAAGATGACGGGAATGGGAACATTGTGATTACGGTCGAACGCCGGGTTGCACCGATTTCACCTGCCGCAGCCGACCCCAAGCCAACCTCAAAGCCCCAGTCCAACAGCGGCTACTGGTGCGACGACCTTTCACTGCTCCGCCTCGAAGTCGGTGATACCGCCAGCATTTCCTACCCCAAGGTTAATTTGCGCTCCACCCCCAAAGTGCCGGATGATTATTACGCCAACATCGTCACCGAGTTGGAGAATGGCGTCGCCCTCACCATTACCGGCGGACCCGAATGCGCACACGAGGGCACCTGGTGGGAAGTCCGCACCGAATACGGCGACACCGGCTGGGTACGCGAACACACCAAAGATGGATACCTGATGAAGCCCTAAGTGCCTGCCGTTCTCAGCGAAAGAACTTTTATCAGAAGTCATCTATCGGAATATAATCAGCATTCTGCAACACAAATCCGACATCAAGGAGCGCAACGTGAACCTATCCGATTGGATCGAAGAAAACCGTTCGATGTTCGTTGAGTTAAGCAATGAGATCTGGGGCTATGCAGAATTGGGGTACAAGGAATTCAGTTCATCCAAAACATTGGAAGATGCCTTGGAAGAAGCCGGGTTCAAGCTGGAGCGCGGCGTGGCGGGCATTCCCACCGCATTCGCCGCCAGCTATGGCAATGCCGAAGGTCCCGTGATCGGCATCCTCGGGGAATACGATGCGTTGCCGGGTCTCAGTCAGGATTGTGTGCCCTATCGCAAACCGCTGGAAAGCGGCGCGCCGGGTCACGGCTGCGGACATAACATGTTGGGTGTGGCGGGTATCGCCTCCGTGATGGCGGTCAAACAAGCCATCGACTCAGGCGAGGTCAAGGGTCGCATCATTTATTATGGCTGCCCTGCCGAAGAAGGCGGCGCAGGCAAAGCCTTCATGGCAAAAGCCGGCATCTTCGACGGTGTCGATATCTGCCTGACCTGGCATCCCGATACATTTAACTCGGTGCCATACACGAACTTTCTGGCAAATTACCGCGTTATCTTTCGCTTTTACGGCAAGACCGCGCACGCCGCCATGGACCCCTTCAATGGTCGCAGTGCGCTCGATGCAGTCGAGTTGATGAACGTTGGTGTCAACTATCTGCGCGAACACATGATCCCTGATGCGCGCGTGCATTACGTCATCACCAAGGGCGGCATTGCCCCGAACGTTGTGCCCGATTTTGCCGAATCGTTATATAGTGTCCGCGCTCCCCGCACCGATCAATTGGACGCCCTCTTTGAGCGCGTTCAGGATATCGCCAAAGGTGCTGCATTGATGACTGGCACCGAAGTGGAGATTAAGGTCATTTCAGGCATGTCCAACATGCTGGTCAATGAGACCATCAATGAAACGCTGCAAGCCAAAATGGAGGAGATCGGTGCGCCAAAGTTCAGCGCGGAAGAACACGCCTTCGCACAGGAGCTTTCCAAGTCTATTCCGCCCGAGAGCCTTGAAAACAGCGCCTATGTATATGGCTTGGACGCGAAAGACGTTGCCGAACTAAAGAAGCTCGTCTTGTTCGAGGATATTTTGCCGCCCTTCAAATCTGAGATCGTCATGCCTGGCTCCACCGATGTGGGTGATGTCTCCTGGGTCGCACCAACCGGTCAGATTCTGACTGCCTGTTGGGCGTTGGGGTCGCCCGGTCACTCCTGGCAGATCGTTGCCCAGGGCAAAATGGGTATCGGTCAACGCGGCATGTTATATGCCGGGAAGGTCATGGCAGCCAGCGCATTGGAATTCATGAAGAACGATAAAGCCCGCGAGAAAGCCGTGGCAGAGTTCAAACAAAAACGCGCCGCCGCCAAATACGTCTCCCCCATCCCCGAAGGGACCAAACCGCCGCTGGATATTTAGAAATTCCTTGCCTCCTCCGAACAACCTACATATGCCCAAAGACAGGTAGATCCAGGGCAGGTTTTCGGAGGAGGCAATTTCATTTGAAGCAGATTTTGTGTACAATAGAATCAACAAAACACCGTAATAGCTGTCAACAATAGAGCACATCGGATCAAATTGTATGAATGCCAGCCCGCGAAGAACGATATATCAGAAGCTCCCGCCAAAATGGGTGGGGTTTTTGCCTGGTGTTGAATCTTCGCAAACGGGCAGCAAGAGCAGTTCACAGGGGTTCAACTCGAAGTTTACGATGCAAGGAAACGGACAAGGCGGGGATAATAAACCGCCAAACCTTGATCTCGAAAGTTTATTATGGGGAGATATGGAAGAAGCCTTCAAGGCTATCGCCCCGCAACTATATCCACTGATTGATAATGGGAAAAGCCCTATTGAAACTGAGTCTCATACAACGCGCGAATTAAAGAAAAACAGCTTCTGCCTTATCCAATTAAAGTCCTACGAAACCAGCAAGCCGGATTGGTTGTTTGGAAGAATAAAAACCTCTGTTCCAGAAAACTCGCTTCCAGAAAACCTAAGCAATGCAGAAATTTTAATTCCAGACAGAGTCAACTCAATGGGGGTTTTAAAATTAAGCTCCAAAGATGTTTATGCAAGCAGTATTGTCAAGACCTGGCAAGTTAGGGTCCACGCCTGGGTGGAAGATGCTGAATTTGAAAAGCTGGCATCGCATTCGCAAGAATTAAACAATGCAGGGTTTCGGTCGGAAAAACACACAGACTCTAATAACCTTTCAGATTTTACCGGGCTTGCATGGAGTGAGAAGAAGCTGCAGCCATGGATATATATAGTCAGTTCGGCGTGGCTATCAAAATTTGGAACCCATGAATCAAATGCGATAAAAGCAAATTTAAGATTTTTATTACAACTCAAAAATCGCATCATTATTAATCTGCTCTCTGATTCACATAAAGGACTAAATCGTTCCTGCGACCTTAAGCCCGGCAGAGACACGCCAATATTTCAGGAAGCAGAAACCCCCACCGAAGTGGTTAACATGTTGCCGGGGTTATTCTCAGATTTAATTCAGTCGCCGCTCAACTACATAGAGTAATTACATGGAAGAATCGCAAATTCATTCCGTATCCAAGACCCTCCTTCAGATTTGTATCACGGTCCTGCCTATTGGAGCTGGCGCATCAAGCTTCATTTCACAGCAGGAACATTCACCTTCCGTTTTTATCGCACTTGGGCTTGTTTGGGCGGGTCTCCTGACAATATCGTATTGTTCCTACAAACTTATCAGAGTACTACAATTCGAAGGAGGGAGTCCGGGAAAAGTTGATGAAAACAAGGCGAGGTTCGATAATAGCATTCGGTTATTTATTCTAGGCACATTGTTTCTTGTCCTCTCCCCGATCGGATTTGCCATCAATCAAATAATGCCGCCCACCCATCCAATTATCGAGTTATCCAGGCAGACTCTTGCAGTACACCAGCAAGAAGACAAATCAAAGAACCAGGAAGTCGTTTTAACGATATCTCAGTTAGACACCAGCGAGATACCAAAATCCCTTATTCATGTTGTTTCTTTAAATCAACAGTGTATTTCTGCCAGTAAAACGAATGAGATCTTACCCTGGGGAGAAAATGGCGCATGGATTACCTCCTGGCAGATTAGTACGCAAGACACTTGTCCTTTTGGAGATCAACTGATCCAGTTTGTTGTATTAAATAATGGCGAATCAATTGCCCAAACGAATTTGATCGTAAATATCACGCCGTAAATATGATCTCCACTTAATAAGATATTTATACCGGCAGCAGTAGATAAAAGGTACAACCGGGGAAATTGACCTCGTCCAGCCCTTTGCTTTCCACCCATGTTTTTCCGCTGTGCGCTCTTGCCACGCCGCGCACGATCGCCAGCCCCAAGCCGGGTCCGCCGCCTTTGAAGTTGGTGGATCCCGAAGAATGCACACTAACCGCCCCCACTTGATAGAACTTCTCGAACACCAAATCATGGTGTTCTTCATCCAAACCAATCCCCGTGTCGCGGACGGCGATGAGCGCGCCCGGCTTCCCATTCTCCATGCTGACAGGACGGGTGGAAATGCTCACCATACCGCCATCCGGTGTGTATTTGACGGCATTAACGAGCAGATGATACAACGCCTTATGGATCAATGCCGGGTCACCGTGGATAAGGGGTGTATCCGCTTCCAGTATGTGAAGCAGTTCAATGTTGCGTTCAGAAGCGGCTTTCGTTAGTCCGCTGACAACTTCGAGGATCAATTGTTTTAATAGGATCGGCGAGGCACGCAAGGTCAGGCGGTCGCTGTCTATGCGGGTGACATCCAGCATGGTGTTCACCACAGCATGCATACGGTCGGTGCCTTTCAAGATGCCGTCTGCCACGGGAGCCAGTGCAGGGTTTGCCTTCACATCCGGTGAAGACCCCAGCAAGTTAGCATACCCCTTCAGGACGGTAATGGGTGTACGCAATTCATGCGCCGCAACTTGAATGAATTCCAATTTATTACGATCCAATTGCCGGAGCACTTTGTTGGATCTCTGCAATTCCGCGATCATCACTTGGTCATTTCCACGCATGCGGTCAAAGGTGATATGGATGATATTGAGCGCCATGCGCGGACTGCGGCTGAGCATGGTTTCGAAGTGCGGCTTGTCCATTTCCAAAACAGCACAGGCGGTTTTCGTGCGCACCGTGGCAGAACGCGGCGCATTTTGGATCAATGCCATTTCCCCTACCAGGTCTCCCCTGCCCACTACACGCAAGGTGCGCTCGCCTTCATCCTCGCTGATCTGTTTGCTGATCACCGCATTGCCTTCCGCGATCACATAGAAGGTCTCTTCATATTCCCCTTCACGGCACAGGATGTGATCCGCCGGGTATTCACGCAGCTCGGTCAGCGCCGCCATTTCCGCCAACTCATCGGCGGCAAGGTCGCTGAACGCCATTTTTAAAATGGCTATTTTATCGAGGGTCTGGATTGCGCTCATAAAACCAGTATACCCAGCCACTGCCCCGCGAAATATTGCTTTTGAATGATAGATTTTAGTGACGATACTCGCCTGCCGCCATGACTTACGTCTTTGATTATGGTTTTACGCGCCTGTCTATGAATGTCCGGTACTATAATGAGCCACAAACTTTACATATCATGAATTATGTTTTTGCATGGTTCACATTTATATAGGAGCAATATATGTCTACAAATCAAAACTCGCCGATCAAGAAAGTGGCGATCAGTACCGGCGGCGGTGATGCCCCCGGTTTAAATGCAGTGATCCGCGCAGCGGCACTTTCCGCGATCAAACGCGGTTGGGAAGTCTACGGCGTCCTTGATGGCTTTCACGGGATCCTCTCGCCCGAGGAATATCCAGACGGCGGCTTCGTGGCACTTACCCGCGAAAAAGTAAAAGGGATCACCCATCTCGGCGGAACGATCCTCGGCACCAGCAACCGCAACAACCCCCTGCGTTACCCGGTCACCCGCCCAGACGGGACAGTAGAAGAAGTGGACCGTTCCGATGAGATCGTGCGCGGCTTCCGCCTGCATCACATCGACGCGCTCATCACCGTCGGCGGCGACGGTTCGCTTGCCATTGCCAGTGTGCTGGCAAAGAAAGGGCTGCGGTTGATCTCCGTCCCCAAGACCATCGACAACGACCTCGACAAGACCGATGTAACCTTCGGGTTCGACACTGCCGTCGGCTTTGCCACTGAATCGCTCGACCGACTCCACTCCACAGCAGCCTCGCACGGACGCGTCATGGTCGTTGAAGTGATGGGACGCTATGCCGGTTGGATCGCGTTGCATTCAGGTTTGGCGGGCTCTGCCGATGTGATCCTGATCCCTGAACACCCGTACGACATCCATAAAGTGATCGAGAAGATCCACGAACGCGAAAAACGCGGCAGCAAATTCACCATCGTGATCGTGGCAGAGGGCGCTACCCCCAAAGGCGGCGGCGTCTCCGTGGTGGAACATGAAGCCGGTCGCGCTGAACGGTTGGGCGGCATCGGCGAAAAAGTGGCAGCCGAGATCCACGCCATCTCTGGCAAGGAAACCCGTGTGGTGGTGCTTGGTCACCTGTTGCGCGGCGGCTCCCCAACGGCATTTGACCGCCTGACTGCTCTGCGTTTTGGAGCTGCGGCTATTCGCGGACTTGAGGAAGGGCAGTCAGGCGTAATGGTTGCCCTTGAGCCGCCAAACGTTAAATACGTCCCCATCGAAGATGCGATCGGGAAAATGAAAATGGTCCCCATGGATTCGGATATCGTCCTGACTGCCATGGATCTTGGAATTTCGTTCGGATAGATCGCCCGAACCTGCTCTATTTACCAGTACTCCTTACGAGCGGTACGAAACAACCCTTTATCCTTCGGGTTGTTTCGTACCGCTCTTTGATTTCCGGCTTTGCAACGACTTGAAAGTACTCCGCCGCTGAACTATCCGGGCGCCTGACTACTCAGGTATAATTGCGCCCATGCAAACAGACGTTAAAAACATTATCGGTGTACGTTTTACCAGCATCGGCAAGATCTATCACTTCGAATCTTCAGCCCTGCCCGACCTAACGAAGGGCGAGCATGTCATCGTTGATACCTCCCGCGGACGCCACCTTGGCGAAGTCGTGCAGATCCTCGAAGAAACTCCCCCGCGTCCGGAAGGCGGCTGGAAGTCCGTAGAACGCCGCGCCACCCCGCGCGACCTGCTGTTACAGCAATCCTGGCGCAACAAACAGACCGAAGCCATGATCAACTGCCGTGCGCGAGCCTCAGAGCTAAAACTCCTTAACACCATCAAAGTCGTTTCTGCTGAATATAACTTCGACGGCTCCCGCCTCGCCTTCCTCTATAGTACCGAACAGGAAGAAAAGGTTGATCTTAAATCGTTGCGCAAAGATATGGCGGATCTTTACCCCAACACCCACATTGAAATGCGCCAAATCGGTCCGCGCGATGTAGCCAAACTCATCGGCGGCATGGGCGCCTGTGGCATTGAGACCCGTTGCTGCTCCAAATTCCTGACCGACTTCTCGCCCATCTCCATCAAAATGGCGAAGGAACAGGGCATCTCCCTCACCCCCGATGAGATCACCGGCATGTGCGGACGCCTGCGCTGCTGTCTCATTTACGAATACGAACAGTATGTCGAAGCCCGCAAAACCCTGCCCAAGCGCAACAAACGCGTGGTCACCCCCAAGGGTGAAGGCAAGGTCATCGACGTTATCCCAATGAGCGACAAGGTCACCGTGCTGATCGAAGTCGAAGGCGAGCGCCCCCAGCATCACACCTTCCTGCGCGAAGAAGTCCAGCCGTGGGATGAACTCGAAGCCCTGCGCCGAAAATCGGAAGCACCCTGCGACAAACACGAAGGCGGCGGCTGCAACTGCGGCAAGGCAAAACAACAAAAGAAAAATGACAGAGCAAACTAAAACCTGGGAAACCGATCAAAAAATTCTGGTCATTCTGGCGCACCCGGATGATCCAGAATTTTTTTGTGGCGGCACACTCGCCAAATGGGCACGTGAAGGTCACACCGTCACATACCTTTTATTGACCTGCGGCGATAAGGGCTTCAACCCCACAACCACCCCGGATATGACCCCTGAAAAACTATGTGGGATCCGTCATATCGAACAAGCCGAAGCCGCCAAGGTCATCGGCGCTCAACCGCCTCTTTTCATGGACCTGCCGGATGGGTACCTCGTCCCAGACCTGAATCTTCGCCGCGACGTGACACGCGAGATCCGCAGGCACAAACCCGATATCCTCGTCACCTGCGACCCGCAAAATCTCTTTGCTCTTTACGGCATCAATCACCCCGATCATCGCGCCTGCGGACAGGTGGTGTTGGATGCGGTCTTCCCCGCCGCGGGCAACCCTGCCTACTTCCCTGATCTTCAGGCACAAGGCTTTGAGCCGCACATGCCCAAAGAGGTCTGGTGTTCGCTCACTAATCAGCCCAACACTTCCATTGATGTCACCGCTACCTGGGACATCAAAATGCAAGGCATCCTCCAACACAAGAGCCAGGTGCAGGATGTAGACAAATTGATCGAACGCATGAAGTCCCGCCGCACCGAAGATAGTACGGATGAAGATCCGCGTTACGAAGAAAAGTTTAGAGTCGTAAAATACGGTTAGTGATTTCGTTAAAAGTCAAAGGTAAAGATCGTTGGACCGTTCGTTGATCTTCCGCCTTTGACTTTTTTCATACAACCCCAGACCCACTCGGAGAAAAACAACATGAACCCCTTCCTCAAAAAAGCCGAAGAACTCTTTCCCTACACCCAAGCCATGCGGCGTGACTTTCACAAGCACCCCGAACTCGGCTTCAACGAAATTCGCACCGGCGGCATTGTGGCAAAGGAACTTGAGGCTCTCGGTATCGAAGTGACCAAGGGCGTTGGAAAAACCGGCGTGGTTGGTTATCTCGAAGGTACCAAGCCGGGTCCAACCATCCTCCTGCGCTTCGACATGGATGCCCTGCCGATCGCTGAAGACACTGGCGCAGAATATTCCTCCGAAAATGCCGGGGTCATGCATGCCTGCGGGCACGATGGTCACACGGCAATTGGTTTAACGGTTGCCAAGATCTTGAACGAACGCAAGCATGAGTTGGCTGGCAACATCAAATTCTGTTTTCAACCTTCTGAAGAAGGCACCAATGGCGAAGAGATCGGCGGCGCGTTAATGATGATGCGCGACGGCGTACTCGAAGGACCCAACGTGGATAAGACCCTGTCGCTTCATCTTTGGAACGACAAGCCCCTTGGCTGGGTACATGTTGCCAAAGGTCCCGTCATGGCAGGCGCAGACTTATTCAGCGTTAAACTCACCGGCAAGGGTGGTCATGGGGCAGCGCCTGAAACCACCATTGACCCCATCGTCTGTGCGGCACAGATCGTCACCGCGATCCAAAGCATTGTTGCCCGCAATATCGAGCCGCTCAAACCGGCTGTCATCAGCGTGACCACCATTCACTCCGGTACCGCCTTTAATATCATCCCACAAACAGCCGAATTGGGCGGCACCATCCGCACCTTCGACCTCGATGTGCGCAAATTGGTACACGCCCGCCTCGAGCAGATCATCCGCAGCACTGCCGCCGCCATGGGCTGCGAAGTGGAATTGCTTATCAAACAAGTCACTGCACCGGTCATCAACAACGAAGGTGTTGCTGCAAGCGTGTTTGAATCAGCCCAAACCCTCTTTCCAGATACTGAGATCACAAGCAATCAATACCTCACCATGGGCGCCGAAGACATGGGCTACATGCAGGAAAAAGTGGATGGTTGTTACTTCTTCATCGGCTCGGCAAATGCAGAAAAGAATCTCAACTACAACCACCATCACCCCAAATTCGATTTTGACGAGCGCGCATTGGTCAGCGGGGTTGCACTGATGGCTTCTGCAGCAGCCGATCTATTAAAGGGATAGCTCTATGCGAAGGATGACTTCTGCGTTTCTTCTCCTGACGTTATGGCTGGGTGCCTGCACTTCAAACCCTGCCAGCACTCCAAGCGACTCTACCGAACCCGCCAAGACAGAAGCCGCAGGTGAGTCCACGCCAACAGAAATCAGCACACAGGTTCTGGCGCAGCGCGAAGCGGTCATCGCTGAAATCGAGAATGAAGTCACAGTGCGCATCGAGGCGGATGGAGAATTTATCCCTGCTGAAGCAGGCGCGATCATCCAACAAGGCGGTGCGTTGCAAACCGGCGCCGACGGGCGCGCCCGTTTAGACTTGAAACCTGAAGGCACCATTGTTCGCGTTGCGCCCAACTCGGTGTTTAACTTGTCTGAGGTCGCCAATGCTGAAGGCAAACCACAAACGACCCTTAGCCTTATCTTTGGCAAGATATTCGTTCTGCTGAATGGCGGGTCACTTGATGTACAAACGCCCTCCGGTGTGGCATCGGTACGTGGAAGTTTATTAAGTGTGAGTTACGACCCAACAACAGGCAAAGTGCAGGCGGTATGCCTTGAAGGTCATTGTGCGATCGAAAATGAGAGCGGTGATGAAGCAGATATCCCCGAAGGCGATTCGGCGTTGGTGGATGAGAATGGCGATATCGTAGAGTTCGACGGCATAGATCAGGGCGAAATTCAAGCCTGGTTGAATGAAAACCCGGAGCTGGGAGAGTTTCTTGACGAATTGCCAAACCCAGAATCCTACCCAGAGCTCGAAGGATTCGAACTGTTCGATTTTGACCCCTCACAATATTTTGAAGAAAACTCTGATGGTGGTATTGAATTCTTTGAAGGCGGTCCCCTACCCGACCTTGGACCTGGGGATGGCGATATCGGTCCTGATGGGGTAGGTCCCGATGGAGATGGACCCGGCGGAGACCCTGGCGGAGCGGGTCCGGGCGGGGGTGGTCCGGGCGGCGGAGGCTGATCATGAATCGAGCAGGAAAATGGGCAGTAGGTATTTTGCTTACAGCGGCTGCCGCCGCTGGTGCATTGCAGACCGTTTCCGCCCCAACTCAAACAGAAATGCCCTCTGCACAACAAAATGAGGCTTGCGGTTATCAATGGGCATACTCCCCTGCCCCGCAACTGAGTGAAGCATTTGATGCTGAAGTAAAGTCTATGGACCCTGAAGCCAGCGGGCGGGTGGAGTATTTTGGTGAAGACTGCGTCCACCCAGATGGCACATCCGACTTTCTTACAAAAGAAACCGATTTCTACTTCCGTCTAAAGGTGAATGACCTGAAACAGGAAGAAGAATTTGGAAATTGGGTCGTGAAGGTTATGGAGTACGTCACCCAAATTCCACGTGAAGATCTGCCAGGCAGCTACGGCTTCGTGGAATTTTGGTTCGAAGAGACCGAAGCCGAGCACATCGCCTTCCGTGTGCCGATCCAGAACTACATTGACGAAGCGCAGGGAAAGAACGGCGCTGAGTTATTTCAAATGTTTTACAACCCGCCCTAGTTTCTACAAGTCAAGCCGCCAAATTGGCGGCTTTCTCGTTCTTGACATCTCTAATCACTTGACGTATACTACGTTTAGTAATTACTAAACGTAGTATACGGAGATAGTATGCCCACCAAACTCCCCCAACTAAAAAAAGACTTTACTGAAAGCCTGAGCCAGATCAGCCGTTTTTGGGGCTTTCCCAAAGGCATGGGTGCAATTTTTGCCGTGCTATATCTTTCCCCTGCCCCGCTCGCATTGGATGAGATTACGACACAAACCGGTCTCACCAAGGGTGCGGTCAGCACCGAAGTACGCACACTTGCCCGCATGGGGCTGGTTCACCGCTCTTCGAAACTCGGCGACCGCAAGGATTATTACGAAGCGGAAACAGACTTCTACACATCCATCCGTTCGATCCTGAAGGAACGCCAGAACAGCGAGTTCGACCGGGCGCTGCGCGGAGTGAAGGAAACGCTCGAAAAGCTGGAGTCAGGCTCAGTGTCTGGAGATGAGGCGGAGATCAAGTTCCTGCATGAACGAGTCAAAGCCCTGCAGGATTTCTTCAACGCCATCGATACTCTGACCAACGCGGTCATCAAGCTGGAAAGTTTGGGGTTGGCAAATGTCACCAAAATCCTCAGTGTATTAAAGTAATAGAAAGGAATAAATCATGAACATGATCGTTAGTTTTCTTACTCAACTGCTCTTAACCCTTGCGCTTGCAGCCTTTATCGTGCGCTACATCCGCCCGCATTTACGCAAAGTTTTATTAGACCTGTGCGGCACGGAAGAACGTGCCCAGTTCTGGACGGCATTCTCCAATATCCTCCTGATCGGGCTCCCCGGCATTTTGGCGTTGAATTACAGACCCGAAGCCAGGGATATGGAAGGGCTATTCTTTGAGATCGCAAGCCGTCTCAGCGGAGCATTGGCTGGTTTTCTTTTCGCACTCGTCTGTGTTGGCATCGTGGTGACCATTTTTGCCCTCGTTGCGCCAAAGACAAGCAAAGTGGAGGCAAAATGAAGATCGCAGTTACAGGAGCATTTAGTTATTCAGGAAAGTACATCACAAAACACCTGCTCGAAAAAGGTGAAGATGTCATCACACTCACCAATCATCCGGATCGACCAAATCCATTTAACGGAAAAGTCAAAGCTTTCCCACTGGATTTCTCCAATGAAGCCCAGTTGATAGAAAGCCTGCGTGGAGCGGAAGTATTGGTCAACACCTATTGGATACGCTTCGACAAAGGGAACAACACTCAACCTAAAGCGGTTGAAAACACAAAAGCCCTGGTTCGGGCTGCAGTAAAAGCAGGTGTAAAGCGCATGGTACACATCAGCATCGCCAACCCGTCTGCGGAATCACACTTGCCTTATTATTGGGGCAAAGCGGCAAACGAAAAAGCTGTCACCGAGTCAGGGATGGCATACGCGATCCTGCGCCCCACGGTCTTGGTCGGCGGCGGCGAGGATATTCTCATCAACAATATCGCTTTTCTTTTGCGTCGCCTGCCATTCTTCCTGATCCCAGGCGACGGGTCGTATGGCATTCAACCAGTGCATGTGGACGATCTCGCAAAACTTGCTGTTGAAGCCGTGTATAGCAAAGAAAATTACGTGATCGACGCAGTGGGTCCGGACGCGTACTCATTCAAGGAATTGGTGAAATTGGTCGGAGACACCGTTGGCGCAAAACGCCCATTGATCTCCGTGCCGCCCCGGCTGGCTTTGTTCGCAGCGCAAGTCATGAGTCTCTTTGTGAACGATGTCATTCTGACCCCTGAAGAGGTGGATGGTTTAATGGCAAATCTGCTGGTTTCCAAAGAACCTGCGCGCGGTAAAACCGTCTTTAAAGAATGGCTGATCGAAAACCGCAATGTTGTTGGTGCGCGATATGCGTCTGAATTGAAAAAACATTTTTCTTGAAAATTTGATTCTGTTTTCCCCCGCACCCAAACCATTACCCGATGGCAACCACCCCCGCACAAGATGGGCTATCAATACAACCGTAATACTTCTTTCCATTCTCAGACCCACTGCGATGTATTCGTAGAACCATCATCTTCCCGCAGACCGGGCAATTCGGAACCGCATCAAGTTCGGCACTCAAAGCAGAGTTCTTCCCAGTCTTCAACACCGCAAGCTGAAAAAGCGCGATCAGGTCGGCAGGCACGTAACTTTCACCCGACGGAATATGCACCAAAGGAAGACCTGCATCTGTAAACAGCTCTTCCATGAACTTATCCGCTTCACGCATTCCGTTCTTGGCAATGGGCTTCACGATCTCCACGCCGAAGGAAGGCGTAAAGGTCTTCGGGTCGCACAAAAGGAAATCCACATGCTTGCGAAAGATCTTATTGAAGAAATGCACATTCTCATTTGGGCGTACGATCATGAACAGATCCGTGAGTGCGACCTTCGGACAGATCACATACCGGCTTCCCATTAATTCAGTCAACAATCGAAAAAGAGCCGCTTCCGTATTACTCAGGAAGGGCTCTCGTAAGCGGTAGGGAAGTCGGTCTTTTTGCTCCGCGGTCATATAGTGATTATACGTTAGGAATGAATCTTCGTACAGAAATTCAGCTTACCCATCTCGCATCAATTTCAGTACCTCAGGTCTGAGTGCAGCGTTACAAGCCAGCCCTTCACCGTGAGTGTGACCCTCCGTCCCATCCCATGAACCAAAATACCCCCCTGCCTCTTTCATGATGACCGGGTAGGGACCGCAATCATATACATCCATGCGCGGATCAAGAGCTACTTCAGCACGACCGGTTGCAACCAACAAGTATCCATAGGCATCCCCCCAGGTTCGTAACAACGCTTTGCGTTTCTCAAAGCGCGGAACAATGTCATTTAGTTTTGCGGAGAGGTGTTGAAAATCAGAAGTGACCACACAAGCCTCAGAAAACTGCCCAACATTCGAAACCCGCGCGCGACGACCATTCCACCAACAACCCATTCCATCCGCAGCAGCCAGCATCTCGTCCAATGGCGGGAAGTACGCCGCTCCCACCCGAACCACCCCTTCGATCTCCAGAGCGATCAACACGCCATATAGGGGCACACCCTGCACAAAAGATATCGTTCCATCGATCGGATCCACGATCCAACGGAACGGGTGCCCGTTTCCCTGCTCGCCATATTCCTCGCCCACAATGGAATGACCAGGAAAGTTCTTTTCAACCTCTGCACGTACATATGCTTCAGCTTCACGATCAGCGATTGTGACCGGATCATTATTCTCTTTACGATCTGGCTTGATGCCGGTATTGAAGTATCGCAAGGTGATCTTCCCCGCATGGTATGCAAGAGAAGTGGCAAATTCCATATATGGCTGAAGGTTCATAGTAGTTTGGCTAATAATTCCTTTTCCTGGGATTCATTCGTCACTTCACCATCCAACCAGGCAGAGCGCAGTTTTAACAATATTTCGCTAAAACGCGGACCCGGCAGTAAACCCATTGCCTTCAGATCATTCCCGTTCGTACGCGGCTTGACATGCCGCCAAAATGAAATGTAACTTAGCAAAGCGTTCTCACGCGAAATTAGATAGACCGCATAAATAGAGAGCAGCGGCAGTTTCTCCAATGCATACGTCCACTCGCTGGGTTTCGCCCCCACCAGATGCGGCAAACTACGCATCAATTGCGCCCCCGCCCACACATCAAGAGATAATTGATTGGAAAAATCAAGCCGGTTGGCGAGTAAAAAGATCTCCTCTTCCGTCAGATCCAAAAACCATAATATAAAACCCATCGAACGCCGGTCTGCAGGGACATCCAATTGGATGTCCATTTCAAGATAGTCAGCGTATTCCTGGTTGAACTTGGGCATCTTTGGATGAATGGAAGTCAGAACCCCCGCACTGGCTACGCGCAAAACCATTTGAAAGGCTCGTTCTTCCTCAAGAATTAAATCCAATTCATGGCGCAATCGTTCTCCGCTCAACATATGCAACACTTTAAGTGCTTCAGAGTCGACCAGCCCCAATGTTAAAGGTTCAATATTAAAGGAATAACGCCCTTCATATCGGATGGCGCGAAAGATGCGGGTTGGATCATCCATGAACGACCTGGGATGAAGGACTCGGATCACTCTCCGCTCGAGATCTGCCTGCCCATCCAACGGATCCAGTATCTCGCCGAACCCCTCCCCATCCAAACGAAGCGCCATGGCATTGATGGTGAAGTCCCGCCGACGAAGGTCATCTTCAATCGTTGAGGGGGTGACTTTTGGTAAAGCGCCCGGCATTTCATAGATTTCTTTGCGGGCGGTGATAAGGTCAACAAAGTCAGTTGAGTTGGGTAAATGCCAGATCGCTGTGTGGAATTTAAAATGTGGCGTCAACTTCCCCCCGTACACTTCGACTAGTTTTCTGCCAAGGTTGATGGCATCGCCTTCGACAACCACATCCAGATCATTGACCGGTTTGCCAAGTAAAAGGTCACGGACAAATCCGCCGACGACGTAGCAAGGTACGCCAAGGGTTTCAGCTTGGGTAGCAATGTTCGAAAGAAGGGTCAACTTTTCGGACGGAAGCAGGTTCGGGTCCCGGAGGAGGCGCAGCACGTCATCCTTTTGCATAAAATCAATTTTACCCTTATATAATGCCTGGTTCAAAAATTGCGCCCTTATGCAATTTTTGAACGTTGGGTATAATCGATGAATGCTTATGAACCCGAACCCGTCCCCTAAAATGTGTACATCCTCCAGGTCTGGCTAGGTTCGCTTAATCGCGCCCCAAACGGCTCCCAGACTTGGCGAGCCGTTTTTTTATTGGATGGTGAAGATGAGTAATTTGACGATCAACGAATTGACCGAACAAATGCATGAATTGGTAAAGTCGAAGGGCTGGTACGAAGCTGACAGCAAACGCCCGCAAACTCCGCGCAATTTAGCGGTGTCGCTTTCCATTGAAGCCGCGGAAATTCTGGAGCATTTCCAATTCACTGATGAGATCAAAGACCGCGAAGAATTGGGCAGTGAATTGGCAGATGTGATGTTGTATCTTTTACAGTTGGCATCGGTTTCCAAGATCGATCTGGAAGATGCAGTGTTGAAGAAGATCGAGAAGAATAAGACCAGAACTTGGGATCAATAGCGAAGTCCTGTCGCCCTGGTCAGGGAAGTCCCTTACGGAGAAAGAATGAACGTTACTGTTTTTGGCGGCGCACAGCCGAAAGAAGGTACACCTGCATACGAGGAAGCACGTGAATTGGGCTCGCTCCTTGCCCAGCGTAAACATGCCGTCTTGACCGGCGGCTACATGGGCACAATGGAAGCCGTCTCGCGCGGCGCAAGCGAAGCGGGCGGGCACGTGATTGGCGTGACGTGTATTGATATTGAAGAATGGCGCAAATCCAAGCCGAACCCGTGGGTCAAGGAAGAAAGGCGCAAGCAGACTCTGATGGATCGATTGACTGCGTTAGTGCAAGGCTGTGACGCTGCGATCGCCCTACCCGGCGGCGCAGGTACATTGACCGAGGTCTCACTGATGTGGAATTTGATGATCGTGGAGTCTCTGCCCCGAAGACCGTTAATACTGATCGGAAGCGGCTGGCAGTCCACCTTCGATCAGTTCTTCGGCGAGTTTGAAAACTACATGCCCATCCACCAAAGAGAGTTGTTATACTTTGCGGGCGATGTGAAAGATGCAGTAAAGAGATTAGATATTGGAGATTAGTAATTTGATCCTTTCGTAAAATATTACCAATCTCCAATTACCAATTACTAAAACGAGGTCAAAATGGCAGAAGAAAAATTACCCACCCGAGCAGAAGACTTTTCCGAATGGTACAACCAGTTGGTTGTGCGCGCCGACATGGCAGATTACTCCCCCGTGCGCGGATGCATGGTGGTGAAACCTTACGGTTGGGCGCTTTGGGAGAATATCACTTCCTGGCTGGACGCTGAATTCAAGAAGACCGGTCACGTCAACGCGGCGTTCCCTACGCTTATCCCAATGTCGTTCTTTGAAAAAGAAAAGGAACACGTTGAAGGCTTCGCGCCGGAATTGGCAGTGGTTACCCACGGCGGCGGACAAGAGCTTGAAGAAAAGCTCGCTGTACGCCCAACATCCGAAACGATCATTGGTCATATGTATGCCAAATGGGTTAAGTCCTGGCGCGACCTGCCGATCCTGATCGTGCAGTGGGGTTCGGTCCTGCGCTGGGAACTGCGCACCAAGCTGTTTTTACGCACCGCAGAATTCTATTGGCATGAAGGTCATACTGCGCACGCCACTGAAGAAGAAGCGAAAGAGGAAATGTACCGCATCCTCGATATCTATGAACGCTTCTGTCTGGATGAAGCCGCCATTCCAGTACTCAAAGGTACCAAGAGTGAAACCGAGCGTTTTGCCGGTGCGCAGATCACCACATCCATTGAAGCGATGATGTGGGACAAACGCGCGCTACAGTCCGGCACTTCTCACTATTTTGGTGACAACTTCGCCAAGGCATTTGAGATCCAGTTCCTTAATAAAGACAACAAGTTGACCTTTGCACAGACGACGTCGTGGGCGATCTCGTCCCGCATCATTGGCGCAATGATCATGGTGCATGGTGATGACAACGGGTTGGTCATGCCTCCCCGCCTCGCCCCTATTCAAGCCGTGGTCGTACCGATCTTCAAGAACGATGCTGAAAAAGAAAAAGTGATGGAAGTTGCCGACCGCCTCTTCGCTGAACTCAAAACTGCAGGCATCCGCATGAAGTTTGACGACCGCGACAATGTTTCCAGTGGTTTCAAGTTCAACGACTGGGAAATGCGCGGCGTGCCCGTCCGCGTGGAGATCGGTCCCAAGGATGTGGAAAAAGGAACCGTCGCCCTTGCCCGCCGCGACAAGCCCGGTAAGGAAGGCAAAACCTTTGTCTCACAAGAAGGTATTGCCGAAACCGTCAAGAATCTATTGACCGATGTGCAAGCGTCCCTGCTCAAACGCGCCACCGAATACCGCGACGCGAACATCCACAACGTGGATAATTACGAAGACCTGAAGAAGGTTGTGCAAGATGGTTGGGCGCTCTCCTATTGGTGCGAATCGACTGAATGCGAGAAGAAGGTCAAGGAAGACGTCAAAGCGACAACCCGCAATATCCCCTTCAACCAACCTGAAGATGAAGGCAAATGTATAGTCTGCGGTAAGCCCTCCAAACGCAAGGTGTACTTCGCGAAAGCGTATTAAAGTATCTCGTGTTCCTGTGTCAGGTGTCAGGTAAAACCAAGACCTGATGCCTGACACTTCACACCTGATACGCTCAGCCCATGCCCGCCATTGACCTGACCCGCCTCCGCAAACAAGCAACCCGTCTTGCAGATTTTTTCTTCCTGCCAGACGAGTTCATGAAGCATTTGCGCGAAATGCTGGAGTTCTACGTCAATTACACGCTCCGCACCGTGGAGAATGTCGCCCCGGGCTCCAACCTCAAAACCTATCGCACCCCTCCTGCTGTATTAACTCAAATCCAAAACGAATTGCGCGCCAAAGCAGAAGCCAACCCGCATTTTGCTCTTGAGCTTGCCGATATCCTTTGGGACGAAGGTGCTCTCGAAACACGCCTACTCGCTTCGTTTCTGCTGGGGCGCATCCCGCCGCAGGAAGAACGCCTTCTTCCGCGCATTACCGCATGGACTCAACAGATCCGCGACCCGGAAGTGCGGGTGGCACTTCTTACGACAAGTCTCACTCGCATGCGCAAAGAGACGCCCAATCAATTCCTTGCCCTTGTGCGCGAATACCTGCACCCCGAACGCTCCCGTTCCTGGTCGAATGGGATTCAAGCGCTGATCCCCATGATCGCAGACTCTGACTTTGAAAACCTGCCTGCCATCTTCGACATTGTCGAACCCGTTATCGAAGAAGCACCATCCACCCTGCAATATGATCTCACCGATCTCATCGTTACGCTTTACCGCGCATCCCCCAACGAAACTATATTCATGCTTAAACACATTCTCACCACCACTGAGAATCAAATGACTGCGGTCACCCTGCGGCGCATCTCGCCAGATTTTCCGCCACCGCTACAAAAAGAACTGCGCGACTTGCTTCGCCCGCAGATGCTCACCCGTCCCAAACCTGCCGAGCCGGATGACTTCATCGACGAATCCGTGCCGCAAAAAAACAAATCAGTTCGCACGCCAAAGAAAAAGAAAATGGACAATACCCGCATCATCTACCTGCACGGTTCAGATAGCAACAGTCAAAGCGGCAAAGCACGTCAGTTCGCTGAGAAATTCCCCGGCATGGTCACGCCTGATTTCACCGGCGAGTTTGAAGAACGCATGAAGCAGCTCAAAAAAATCATCGGACGCAAAAAAGGCTGGACGATCATCGGCTCATCTCTGGGTGGATTAATGGGAACGGTCTTCACCTGCGAAAAGCCGACCTACGTTCGCAAGCTGATTTTGCTCGCCCCTGCCTTGATGAAGGAACCCTTCGGCTCTTATCTTAATCTCGAACCTGTTTCTGTTCCCACCGTCATCATCCACGGAACAGCAGATGACGTCGTGCCACTCGACGAGGCACGCGAATATGCCGAGAAATTATTTACCAACCTGGAATACAACATCGTAGACGATGGTCACCGCCTGCAAGAGGCATTCAAAGAATTGAACTGGGAAGAGATTTTGAATTAAAGCAAACACCGCCAATCAGTAATTGGCGGTGTTTGCTTTAATAGACATGGCTTGGAGTTTATGTTTCCCGTATCGGACCCACCAGAGCGATCTTGTATTTATCTACCCGGTCAATTTTCACAGTCATTTTTCTACCAACGGTGTATTTATGCAAGCCCGTATTCATAAAAAGACCGACCGTTTCGGTTTCGTAAGATAATCCATTTCTGGGGTCAACTCGTAGTTTTAATTGCAATACCTTGCTGCTGTCTTTCTCAATATTATAGGACAACTCCAGATCCTCAACTTCAAGTATCTCTGCAATTGCATCTTCTCCAGTCTTACGCACAGTTTGAAGTTCATCTTCTCGTTTTTCAAAAGCCCGGCGCTTAGACATAAACGCATGGTCTGAATCAAAATGGTCAATCACCATACGTTTCAGATTATTAGGGTCATATGCCACCCAGATCTTTTTGCCAATTTCCTCTTTACGGGGACCCATAATGAACCATTCACCATTCCGAATGGAGAGTGTATCTTTAAACTTGGCTCTGAACGGAGCTTGCCCGGCAGGTTGGATCTCAACCTCAAATGTAACGTGTGCTGTGGTTGATGGGCTATGTTTTCCACCACCAGATGAATAATTATTCCATGCCGAAATTATCACTGCCGGAGCACTAACGCCATGCAGAGTCAATTCACGTCGATCAGCATGTGCTTTCAAATTATTTTTAATCACAAAGTAGATCACAACAATTGATAATGGACCTGCCAATGCTGCAATGCAAAAACCAAAAAAGCCGAGAAAACCCATCCATTCCATATACACCTCTATTTATCTTGAACTCAAAAATTTATAAAACGACCAATAATATTAGGAGTGATAATATCTGATTAAGGTGGCTTAAAATATGGCACAATTGTCCTATTCCCTATCAAACCACGGAGCCGACTCATGAAACAACACATCTACTGGCATACCACCACCCAAATGCCTGACGACAATAGCCTTCTGCCCATCCCTGCCAAAGTGGATGTGGCGATCATTGGTGGCGGGTACACGGGCTTAAGCGCGGCACGGACACTGGCAAACCAAGGTGTGAGCGTGGTCGTACTTGAAGCAGAGACAATCGGCTGGGGTGCCAGTTCGCGCAACGGCGGCATGACATTGACCGGGTTAAAGCCTGCCATGCAAACCATCATCAATAAATACGGGCGGGATTTGGCGAAAGAGTTATTTCAGTGCTCGTTGGATTCTGTCAACATCGTTGAACAGATCGTCAAAGAGGAAAATATTGACTGTGGCTTTTCTCGTTGCGGACATTTACTCACGGCGAATAAACCAAAGCATTACGAGTCCCTGCAGGGCGAAGTAGATTTCATGGCAAAGGAGTTCGGTCACAACGTTAGGCTCGTTTCGCCGAAGGACCTTCGCAGTGAGATCGGTACGGATGTATATCACGGTGCGTTGGTGGATGAGGTCAGTGGCGGGTTGAACCCTGCTCAGTATGTGACAGGGTTAGCAGGTGCGGCTGCCAAGGCAGGGGCAACGCTTTGCGCGCGAGCGCGGGTTACCAAGATCGAGCGGAGAGAGAAGCGGTTCTTTATCCAAACCGAAAGAGGAAACGTCGAAGCAGATTCTGTTCTTGTGGCAACATCCGGTTACACGGGTAATGCTACAAGAAAACTGCAAAAGAAAATTATTCCGATCGGGTCGTTCATTATCGCAACCGAACGGCTTTCTGATGAACTTGCGTATGAACTCAGCCCAAAGAATCGTATGATCTTTGATTACAAACATTTCTTGAATTATTTCAGACTATGGGATAACCGTATGATCTTTGGCGGGCGGGCGGCGTTCTTCCCTGAAAACGAGAATACGATCGCGCAAAGCGGCGAGATACTTCGGCGCGAAATGACCCAGATCTACCCGCAACTGAAAAATGCAAAGATCGATTACGTTTGGGGCGGCACACTGGATTTTGCATTTGATCAAATGACGCATGTCGGCGAAGAAGACGGCATTTATTACTCACTCGGTTACGCAGGTCATGGCGTAGCGATGGCAACATACCTTGGCGCAACAGTTGCCGAGGCAATGATTAAAGGGAATATCAAAGAGCATCCATTTGCGAAATTCGATTTTCCCAACGCGCCATTGGGATTGTATAGCGGCAATCCGTGGTTCTTACCGTTTGCAGGGATGTATTACAAGATCCTGGATTGGATCGAGTAGAAAGATCTTCACCCGCCGGGATAACACATCTCGGCGGGAATATTTCAAAGCCCGCTCACTCACCGCAAGGATTCGCACATCCGGGCAGGCGTCGAGCAGGGTCGAGACCAATTGGGCACATGCATTGACGAGATGACCGCAGCGATTCAAAATCAACAAAAGGCGTTTCTCGCGCAGATACGCGACCATTGAGACAGCAAGCGGTCTCTCTGGGTCATTGGGTACGCCCAATGTTGATATAACCGTTATCAAAACCATCGCAGGGTCGTGAATATCTTCCAAAGCCAGCAACCAAACACCATCTGGGAATTCCCCCGCCAGCTGCGACCCAACGGAATAAGCAAGGTCTTCGTCATTGTTTAATAATGTGACGAATGAGCTCGACTCAAGCAGATGCACCACCTCATCCGTATCGTGCTCTCTCTTTTGAGCTTGTATCAATGGTAAATTCCCCACCAGAAATTTTTCAGGCTGTATTTTCTGCAAGGCGTGCAAAACCTCATGCGCAGAACTAAAACGGTTCCTGGGGTCCTTCTCCAACAGGCGCATTGCGATGGACTCCAATTCATGGGGCACATCGCTGCGTGATTGACTGGGCGGAGAAGCCTTTTCTTCCAAATGTTGCGCAAGAATGGTCTGTTCATCGATATTTGAAAAAGGCACACGCCCTGTGAGCATTTCATAAAGCAGCACACCCAGTGCATATAGGTCAGAAGTGATATCTGCAGGTTCACCGGCGATCAATTCGGGAGCAAGATAGAGCACCGTGCCAGCAAGATTGCTTTCGGTAGGCAGATAAGCTTCTCCGCGTGGACGGGTGAGACCAAAATCCAGTAGTTTTACGAAATAATCAAACCCACGTTTTTCGAGCAGGATATTTCCCGGTTTAAGATCGCGATAGACAAATCCCTTTTCATGAATGGTACCAAGGGCTTCGCAGATCTGTTTTGAAATAGCGACGATACGAGCAAAAGTCAGGGAACCGATCTCATTAAGCGGCTCACCTTTTATCCATTCCATCACGAAAAAAGGAACGGATTCATCATTGCTCACAAAACCCGCATCAAAAAACGAGACGATATGCGGATGGTCTAGTTTTGATAGGATATCCATTTCGCGCTTGAACTGCCCAAGAGATAGATCATTAGCGGTATTCAAGTTGATGATCTTTAGCGCTACAACTCGTTGAACCTGAAGATCTCGGGCGCGATACACGATACCCATTCCACCTCTACCAATCTCTTCATCCAACTGATAGCGTTGATTGATGACTGCACCAACTCCCGCCCCGGACTTTGGGTCTGGGATATGGGTTTGAATTGACTTTGAGAATCGCTTGAGAAAACCAGCCATACCTAAATTATAGTCCGCCCGATAAAAGACAGAAAGTTATTTTCGTCATCAATCAAGTACGCTATAATATTTTAGAAAACACTATGCGTATCCTCATCGTATCTGACATTCATGCAAATTTTACAGCCCTCGAGGCAGTGCTCAGGGATGCAGGTAGCTTTGACACATTATGGTGCCTTGGAGATGTGGTGGGGTACGGACCACAACCCGCTGAGTGCATCACCCGCCTGCGCGAATTCAACCCGGTCTGTCTGGCGGGGAATCATGACATGGCAGTGGTCGGAAAAACTGCATTATGGGATTTTTCCACCGACGCACAAGAAATCATATTTTGGACACGCCACAAACTGAAAACCACCGAGCTGGATTGGCTGAATACTCTTCCCGATAAACCACTAAACATTGGACATAACATCACGCTAGTACATGGAAGTCCGCGCGACCCGGTTTGGGAATATCTTACCGACCCGGCATTAGCCAAGGAAAATCTCGAGCATTTCGAAACAAATTTTTGTTTGAACGGTCACACTCATTATCCGGTCATTTTTAGGAAGCCGTGGGACGACTGGAGAGTCTTGGAAGAAATGCCACGCGTCGAGACTCCCATTCACCTAAATCTCGACCGGATGCTCATCAACCCTGGAAGCGTAGGTCAACCCAGAGACGAAGACCCCCGGGCAGCTTACGCTACTCTTGATACTGAAACCATGAACTTCACATTCAAGCGTGCCCAATACGATGTCGCGGCAGTTCAAAAACTAATGAAGGAATTAAAATTTTCAAATCGCCTGATCCGAAGGTTACGTTTCGGGCAATAAAGAAAAAGGAGGCAGGTTATGTATAAAAAAATTCTGGTTCCGCTCGACGGCTCAAAAGTAGCTGAAGGTGTTTTGCCTCATGCGCGTTCACTGGCATACTCTGAAGGCGCAGAATTGATCCTGCTTACGATCACCGCCAACCCTGCCATGGATTTTCTTTTTTCAGACCCAGGGCTGGCTGCAGAAGCGGTGCAAGAACAGGAGGAAAAAAGTAGAACATACATAACTAGCATCGAAACTGATTTGAAGTCGGCTGGGTTCAAAGTCTCCATTCTCCTGCGGGTTGGATCGGTTGCAGAGGCGATTTTGGGCGTAGCAGAGGAATTACAGGTAGACGCCATCGCTATGTCTACACACGGGCGAACCGGGGCTGCGCGCTGGCTGCTGGGCAGTGTAGCCGAGCGAGTGGTGCATAACTCGAAGGTGCCAGTGCTTTTGATCCGTGCTACAGGGTAGAATCGTATTATGCGAGAGTAGACAAAATCAAGTCCGATAGCTGTTTGAAGCGGGTTTTATCCTAAAAGTAGGGTGAAACTCGCTTATTTTTTGGCAATGGATGACAAATGTCGTGAAAATCTGTGACATTTAGCTTTGCTTTGAGGGGACGCAATTCTGCAAACTATGTGTTATTTCCTGAAACAATAAAATAGATTTTTAATGGTAATGGACTGAGATTCTAAACACTCCACTCGAGGTGCAGATGTCAGATAGAATCCTCTCCCCAAAATGCGGCTTGGTCCGCGCTTCTTTTTTTTATACCCACGGGTTGAGTGAATATCTCCCTGCGGTAAAGGAGCGCCCATGACCTATAACGCCTAAACAACCCCCTCCTCTGTACAACTGCGTCTATGGCGCGGCACATATCCTATTGCCATCAATAAAGGAGAAACAATCGCATGTCTCAAGCGACTACTGCAGCACCTGAACAAGCTGAACAAAGTTTATTCCACATTATCTTTGCCTCTGCCGCCGGCACCATGATCGAATGGTATGACTTCTATATTTTCGGAAGTCTGGCAACCGTGATCTCCAGCAAGTTTTACCAGACCGGAACCCCGCTCGGCGATATGATCGCCTGGCTGGCTGCTTTTGCTGTTGGGTTTATCGTACGTCCTTTTGGCGCGATCGTGTTTGGGCGCGTCGGCGACTTGATCGGACGCAAGTACACCTTCCTGGTCACCATGACACTGATGGGGTTATGTACATTTGCAGTCGGCTTGCTGCCTACAGCAGAAGTGATCGGTCCGGCTGCCGGTATCATTTTGATCGCTCTGCGCATCCTGCAGGGTCTTGCGCTCGGCGGCGAATATGGCGGCGCAGCAACTTATGTAGCCGAACATGCTCCACAGGGTCGCCGCGGGTACATGACCAGTTGGATCCAGATCACCGCAACTTTGGGCTTGTTCATCTCTTTGGGTGTTATCTTGACCACCCGCTCCATCATGGGCGAAGATGCCTTTGCCGCAACCGGCTGGCGTGTTCCTTTCCTTATCTCCATTTTGTTGGTTGGTCTTTCGCTGTGGATCCGCTATTCATTGCGCGAATCCCCCTTATATGTAAAGCTCAAGGAAAAGAAACAGATCTCCAAGAATCCGATCAAGGAAAGCTTTGGCAACCCCTATAACCTTGGATTTGTGCTTCTCGCCCTCTTTGGTGCAACCATGGGACAAGGTGTAGTCTGGTACACAGGGCAATTCTATGCGCTGTTCTACCTGCAAAAAATCTACGGGGTTAGTCTGGTGGACTCCAATCTGATCATCGGTGCTGCGCTTTTATTTGGAACCCCGTTCTTCGTTTTGGTTGGGCACCTCTCCGATAAATACGGACGCAAACCCTTTATGATGGCGGGCATGGCTTTGGCTGTGTTGACTTGGTTGCCCATTTACAAAACCATGGCAAATTTCGCCCCCTATATCGGCAACCCCGCTGACAAGATGGTAAACGCCGGGTATAGTCCCGTCATGCTTGGTGTTCTCGTGTTCATCCAAGTCATCTATGTGACCTTGGTCTACGGTCCGATCGCTGCATTCTTGGTAGAGTTGTTCCCCACCAAGATCCGCTACACTTCCATGTCGTTGCCTTACCACATCGGAAATGGCGTGTTCGGTGGTCTGGTTCCGATCATTGGTCTGTCTTTGATCCAGTCCACCGGCAATAACTATGCCGGTCTTTGGTACCCAACTGGAATCGCAGCCATCTGCTTCATAATCGGCATGTGGAAACTGCCGGAGACTAATCATGTTGACATCAGTTCGGATGCGTCCGTCGCCACCGTGGGCGCTAGAACAACGGAATAAACGTATGGCTATGATCGATTAGCTGTCAATTCAATTCTGTAATAGTAACAGTCACCTTTCAGATGGTATTTGCCTCCTGAAAGGTGACTGTCCAAAGGATTTGGAACTCATGAATCTCATCAGCCCTATCATCAACCGCTGGATACAAGACGGCAAAACAGACCCTGAAGCGTTCTGGGAACAAGCCGCCAAACAATTAAACTGGTTCCAAACCTGGGACAAGGTTTTTGAATGGAATTATCCGAATTTCCGTTGGTTTGTCGGCGCACAGACCAACCTTGCTTATAACGCGCTGGACGTGCATGTCAATCAAGGATGGGGCGGGCATGCCGCGCTCATTTACATGAATGAACGCGGCGAAAGAAGACTCTTCACATACGCCAAACTGCTGCACGATGTGGAAAAGATCGCAGCGGCACTGCGTGGAATGGGGATTACCAAAGGTGATCGCATCACTGTTTATATGCCGACCTGCCCCGAAGCAATCATGCTTATGTTGGCAATCGTCCGCATTGGCGCGATCCATTCGGTGGTTTTTGCAGGATTCGGCGAAAAGGCACTGGGAGATCGCATTCAGGCAAGCGGGTCACGCCTTGTATTCACGACAGATATCACCTATCGCAAAGGCAAGGATGTGAATCTAAAATCCATCGTAGATGGCGCCTTGCGAGAAGTGGAAACCGACATTGAGCATGTCATCGTACTGAAACGCGGCACGGAAGATGTTCCCATGCACACACCGCGCGACATCACATGGGAAGATTTCATGGGGCGCTCCAATGGTCACACGGGGGATTGCGTTCCCATGGAAGCAAACGAACCGGCATTTATTCTCGCCACCTCCGGTACAACAGCGAAACCCAAGCTGGCGATCCATACACACGGCGGTTACCAGGTTCATATTGCCAGCATGGCACGCTGGGTATTCGGCTTAAAACCTGAAGATGTATGGTGGGCAACCTCAGACATTGGCTGGATCGTTGGTCATAGCTACATCGTCTATGCGCCTTTGATCATCGGCTGTACCACAATCGCCTTTGAAGGCGCTCTGGACTTCCCGAATTCCGAATCAAATTGGAAGGTCGCCATTGAAGAATTCTCTGTCAGCGGCGTGTTTACTTCACCAACAGCAGTACGCCTGCTCATGCGTTACGGAGACGAGCCGCTTAGCAAGGTAAATCACGACCGTCTGGAACGCATCTTTTGCGCAGGTGAGGTTTTGAATGCCCCTGCATGGGATTGGCTTCAAAATAAGATCCTGAAAAACAGGATACCGGTTATCGACCACATGTGGCAAACGGAAACTGGCGGTCCGGTCTTTGGTAATCCATACGGGTTGGGAATGCTGCCGATCAAGGCTGGCTCCGCCACGATTCCGCTGCCAGGCATTGAAGTTGACATCATGACCATCGAAGGAGAATATTGCGCTCCGAACGAAAAAGGGATCATGGTCATCAAACGCCCCTTTCCCGGGCTTACACCTGCTCTCTGGGGCGAACCGGAGCGGTACGGCAACGACTACTGGAACAAGATCCCCAATGTTTACTACACTGGCGATTCTGCTCACATGGACGAAGATGGTTATGTCTGGTTCGCCGGGCGCGCCGATGAGATCATCAAGATCGCAGGACATCGCATCGGCACCATCGAAGTGGAGACTGCCTTCCTGAAACATCCAGCAGTGGCAGAATCCGGAGTGATCGGTAGACCCGATGAAATTCGCGGCGAGGTCATTTCAGCATTCGTGCTGCTCAAGAACGGGTTCAAAGAATCGCCTGAACTCAAAAAAGAACTACTCGAAACTGTACGCCACGAACTCGGACCTGTGGCGGTCATCGGCGAGTTGAACTTTGTCAATATGCTGCCCAAGACACGTTCAGGCAAGATCATGCGGCGTGTTCTAAAAGCAGTCACCCTCGACAAAGACCCGGGCGATATCACCACCATCGAAGATGAAGGATCCGTCACCGAAGCCCGGGAAGCCTGGCAGGAAATGAAAGACGCTCTCTCCGGATCGAATTAAAGACAAGACCCATTTTTTCAAAAAGCGGATTAAAATAACCGCTACATCTAAACAAGTTCAGGAGGCACTCATGGCGAAGAAGAAGGAAATGGAAGGCGAAGTCTATTATCCATCCGAGCAGGTAGTTGCCCAAGCGCGGCTGAAAGACTGGGATGCGCTGGCTGAAAAAGCAGAAAAAGACCTGGAAGGTTTCTGGGCGGCGGAAGCTTCCGAATTGGAATGGTACAAAAAGTGGGATAAAGTTCTGGACGATTCAAAAGCGCCATTTTACAAATGGTTTGTAGGTGCACGCACGAACATCGTCCACAATGCTGTTGACCGGCATCTCAAGACCCATCGTAAAAATCAGCTCGCGCTCATCTGGGAATCGGAAGACGGCAAGATCGAACGCACTTTCTCGTATTTCGCTTTAAATCGTGAAGTTTCGCGCATGGCAAACATCATCAAAGCCATGGGTGTGGTCAAGGGTGACCGCGTAACCATTTACATGGGACGTGTGCCTGAGATCGTCTTCGCCATGCTGGCATGTGCCAAGATCGGCGCGATCCACTCGGTGGTGTTCGGCGGTTTCTCGGTCGACTCGTTACAGGGTCGTATTGAAGATAGTAAATCCAAACTAGTCATCACTTGCGATGGTTCATTCCAAAACGGCAAAGTGGTTGAACTAAAAGCCATCGTTGATGATTCACTCAAGAAGTGTCCCAGCGTTGAAAACGTAATCGTAGTCAAGCGTGTCGGAAACGGCGTGACCATGGAAGCCGGACGCGATCACTGGTATCACGACCTGTGTCAGCTGCCCATTGCAAATGGAAAATGCGCCACTGAGGAAATGGACGCAGAAGACCCGCTCTTCATCCTTTACACATCTGGCTCCACTGGAAAACCCAAAGCTATTTTGCACACACATGGCGGCTATATGGTTGGTACGTATTCAACCCTGAAGTACGCCTTCGATGTCAATGACATGGACCGCTGGTGGTGTACAGCTGACCCTGGTTGGATTACCGGTCATTCCTACCTCGTCTATGGTCCCATGATTGCGGGCATTACTTCCTTTATGTTCGAAGGCGGTCCCGCCTACCCCTACCCGAATCGCTGGTGGCAATGCATCGAACGTTACGGCATCACCATCTTCTATACGGCCCCAACTGCCATCCGCGGGTTGATGCGTTTTGGCGAATCCTGGCCCAACAAGCACGATCTTTCATCCCTGCGCCTGCTCGGTTCCGTTGGTGAGCCGATCAATCCTGAGGCATGGAAATGGTATCACCGCGTCATCGGCAAGGAGAAATGTCCCATCATCGATACCTGGTGGCAGACCGAGACCGGCGCGTTCCAGATCACACCGACTCCGGTTGTACCTCTCAAGCCGGGTTCTGGTACGCGACCTTTCTTTGGTCAAAAAGCCGAGATCGTAGACGAACAGGGCAACCCCGTTCCCGACGAAACCGAAGGGTACCTCACCCTGCTCAACCCATGGCCTTCGATGTTGCGCACCATTTATGGCGACGATGACCGCTATGTAAACCAATATTGGAGCAAGTACCCCGGACGCTACACTACCGGTGACTCTGCCAAACGTGACAAGGACGGCTACTACTGGATCATCGGACGCGTGGATGACGTGATCAAGGTGTCAGGTCACCGTCTTGGCACCGCAGAGGTCGAATCGGCGCTGGTCAGCCACCCGGCTGTCGCCGAAGCAGCCGCCATCGGTTTGCCGCACGATGTCAAAGGGCAGGCGATTCATACTTTCGTGTTGCTGCGGGCTGGTTTTGCGCCTTCGCCTGAGTTGGCTGAAGAATTGCGGCAGCACGTCGCCACCCATATGGGACCAATTGCCCGCCCGGATGATGTGAAATTCCTGGATAAACTTCCAAAGACCCGTTCTGGCAAGATCATGCGGCGCGTGTTGAAAGCTCGGGCGCAAGGCCTGCCTGAGGGTGATATCAGCACATTGGAAGAGTAGCAGTTCCGGCGAAGATAGAGCCGAAATGCATGGCATCCGGGATCGTACGATCCCGGATGCCATTATTTTTAAAACAAATTTGTAAAGTAATCCGGCGCATTTCAATTTATAATGTCGCCCAGTTTGTCATTCAAAAACAGGAGAGTAGAAATGAAGAAAATTTTCGCCAACGAAATCTTTTTGGGGACCATGATCGCAGTTCTCAGTGTGTTCACCGCATACGCCAGTTATTTGGGCGCCATGTCCGACTCGGAGCAAAATAAGTTCGAGATCCTCGGTATGCAGCAGCTGAACGACGGCAATGCCGAATACCTGCGTGCCAATCAGGACATTACCCAGGACTATAATTATTTTGATAACTGGTATCTCAATGTTGAAGAACGTCCTGAGATCGCAGAATACTACGAATTGAATTTCTCAGAAGCGCTGACTGCTGCTTTCGAGAGCGAACCGGATGTAGTCTGGACTGATGCCTATTACGAAGGCATGTATGCCGATGCCACCGCTCTCTGGGACGAGTCTGACACGAACTTTGAGACTGCTTCCCAGTGGGATGAACGTGGAGATCAGCTCCAGCTTGTAATGCTCATCATGGCTCTTGGACTCGCCTTTGTGGCTTGGTCTTCACTGCTGGGTGCAGAGAGCAACATGCGCACTCTCTTCTCGGTCTTTGGCACCATCGCCTTGATCGCTGGCATCATTGTCTTCGTCACAATGGTACCCACAGTTGGATAAGTAACAACACAACAAAAAAGCGCATCCGCAAGCGGATGCGCTTTTTTGTTGTCTATTTCAGGTCGAAAATAATTTCTGTCAGTTTCCCAGCCTCTACAAGAACAATACGCTCTTTCAAACCCATGGGAGATGAAAAAGCGATTTTGTACCTTCCCGGAGGAAGGTTACTTAAAGCGGCATCCTCTGCATTATGCTCAAACCCCTTTGTGTACGTTGAAATGTAATATACAAACAACGGCTCGTCGCTACCTTCAGCATAACGTGTAACAACCAACGGACGTTCATAATTCCGGTCTTCCTTTGTTAGTAAGGTAATGGATATCGCTCCGGTGCCAATTGGAGGTACAAGCCACAATTCGGGGTTTTCCGTAGAGAAATAATCCATATAGTCGCTGCCTTTGCGGACTTCAAAATGCAAATGACTGCCAGTTGCCCCGCCGGTCTGTCCTACTTTTCCGATCTCATCACCAACAGAAACTTGCTGCCCAGGCAAAACCAGGATAATGGATAGATGTGCATACAGGGTATAAATTTCACCTGCATGCTGAATGACAACAACATTCCCATAAAAATTTGTCCACGGGCTGAATTTTGTCACCGCATCCTTATCAGCAAATACTACCACCCCATCTCCCGCCGCGTGAACGGGTGTCCCAAATGCATTTTGAAATTCCACACCATGATGGGCGTCTCGTTTACCATTCTGAGTGGATGCATAAGCATAGGTCAGGTCAATCATCATAGTATCAGGCGGGAAGATCGGGCGCTGAAACAAAAAACTTCCCTCTGTAATACAGTAGTCCGCCACAAACTGGTCGCAGGGGATTGGCGAACTTGTCGGGGTTGGCAAAATTGGTGTGGCAGTCTCCGTTGGCGAAAGGAGAGTAGGAGTTTGGGTCGAACTTTGAGTGGGGAAAGGCGTATTGGGACTTGGCGTAGGCTGAGGAAAATCTGCGCCCGGCAGGTTGCAAGAAAGCAACAAAAGCGCGAAAAATGGGTAAAAAAGGCGTTTCATAATGAGAACCATTTTACATCAGGAACGAATCCATATTAAATTCATGCCAGGAGTGGGTATATCAGATCTCAAAAATATAATCTCCTTATCGCAACATTCAGTGCGGTAAGGAGATTCATCGTGAAATCCATCCCAACCAAAATATCCCTTGTCATTATCATTGCTCTAATTGCTGTCGTCACTGGAGGCTCCCCTCCTGTACATGCCCAGAGTGATCTCATCACATTTGCCGTCATTGGCGATTATGGGCTCGCAGGTCAACCACTTCTGGATGTATCGAACCTTATCAAAAGTTGGAATCCTGATTTTATAGTGACCGTAGGCGATAACAACTATCCGCACGGGCAAGCTGGCACCATTGATGACAATATTGGACAATACTTCCACGAGTATCTTTTCAAATACAAGGGGAAATACGGGAGCGGTTCGCCCGTCCGCAGGTTTTTCCCTTCTTTAGGCAATCACGACTGGGATACTGGCGCAAAAGCATATTTTGATTTTTTCGGATATTACAATCCAACCACCTACTATGACTTTATCCAGGGTCCTGTTCATTTCTTTGTACTAGATAGTGATCGTGACGAGCCTGACGGCGTCTTCGCTGATGACCCACAGGGACGCTGGCTGCGGAAGGCTTTGGCTGCATCCACTTCCTCATTTAACGTTGTGTATTTTCACCATGCTCCTTACTCCTCCGGCAGGCACGGCTCAACAGAATATATGCGCTGGCCGTTCAAAGAATGGGGTGCAGATGCAGTTCTAACCGGGCACGACCATATTTACGAGCGTTTGTCTGTGGATGGCATTCCATATTTTGTGAATGGCATAGGTGGATCAGAACTTTACTGGTTTGAAAATATCCTGCCTGAAAGTCAGGTGCGCTTCAATCAGGATTTTGGTGCAATGCGCGTGGAAGCCACGAGCGCGTATATGAAATTTCAAATGTACACACGCGCAGGTTTGCTTGTAGATGAATATACCATCGGCGGCAGCACACCCACGGTCACCTCGATCACTCGGCTGGACGCCAACCCAACAAATGCCGGGGTGGTTAATTTTCAGGTCAACTTTTCTGAGGCAGTCACCGGCGTGGACACTTCAGATTTCATTCTAAACACCACCACAACCGGAGCGAGCATCGCTAACTTAACTGGCACTGGAAACATATATACCCTGGCTGTCAACACCGGCGGCGGGGATGGAACGCTACGCCTCGACCTAGCCGACAACGACTCCATCTTAAGCAGCCTTGGCATCTCCCTCGGCGGAAGTGGCGCTTCAAATGGAAATTACAACACAGGCGAAGTATATACAGTTGATAAAACCTCGCCTTCAGTCGCCTCTATTTTGCCAGCAGATCCCAGCCCAACCAATGCCGCCAATGTAGATTTTTCAGTGACATTCACTGAATCCGTCACTGGTGTAGACTTGGCAGATTTTTCTCTTACCACGACAAATGGCGCAGCCCTGAACGCCATCAATGGTTCGGGGGCAAACTATGTTGTTTCGGTCACAACTGGAAGCGGAAGTGATGAACTACGGCTGGACTTCCTCGATAACGACACCGTTATTGATATAGCAGGCAACGCTACAAGCACAGGCTTCACCGGCGGAGGGACATCCATCATTGACCGGGCTGCCCCGCTGGTGACGTCCATCAGTGCAGCAAACCAGACAAACGCCAACAGCGTAGAATACACTGTCAATTTTTCAGAGCCAGTGACCGGAGTGGATGGAGGCGATTTCCTTTTATCCACATTCAACGGGGCAACGATCACGAATGTCACTGGGTCAGGGAGTCAGTATTTGGTTTCCATCTCAGTTCAACCCGGCAGTGATAGTTTGCGGCTGGATTTGAATGACAACGACAGCATCATGGATGCGGTTGGTAATCTACTAGGCGGCTCAGGCGCGAGCAATGGCAATTTCATCGGCGGTGTTTTCAATATCGCCATTGATAAGCCGATCGTTACGTCCATAATCCGTTCTGGCGCAAGCCCAACAAATGCAGCACAAGTAGATTTTGTTGTTACCTTTTCAGAACCTGTTGAAGGAGTGGACGCGAGTGATTTCCTGCTCACAAATGGAGCAAACATCCTCGCCGTCAATAATTCCAATCCATTTTTTATTGTCACCGTCCAAACTGGACCAACAGATGGTGAAATAATAATGGAACTGATCGACGATGACAGTATTCACAATGCGCAAGGCGTATTTCTAGGTGGAGAAGGTGCGGGGAATGCAAATTTTACACGCGGTGAATCTTACACTGTGGATCGGACAGCACCACAAATCACTTCGATCATCCGCGCAGGCAATAACCCGGCGATCAACCCTACGGCAGATTTTATTGTCACCTTTTCCGAACCTGTCCTTGGTGTCGAACTGACCGACTTTACAATAATACAGACAAATATTATCAAGTCGTCTGTAATAAATATCCAAAACTCAGATCCAGTCTATTGGGTTACAGTTCGCACAGGAGCAGGGTCTGGCTCCATTCGGCTGGACTTGCTCGATAATGGCAACATCACAGACAAAGCCGGGAATCCCATCACCAACAATGCCTACACTTCAGGCGAAAGTTTTACTGTCGGTAAAACAGCCGTCGATTTTTCAGCGCCTGGCATCAATGCACTGCCTAATTCTTTCACAAACAATCCGTTTCTTATGTTGACCTGGTCATCGGTCATTAATGCACAGGCATACGAAATCTTGATAGCACGCGATAGTGGGTTTTCACAAATCGCAGCCAACACAACAACAACCGAAGCCGCCTTTGTTGCACAATCTGCTCTTACGGATGGAGCATACTACGCAAAAGTCCGCGCTTACAACCAGGACCTAAACCCCGGAAAGTGGAGTAAAACGTACACCTTCACCATCGACTCCACGCCTCCTCCCTCACCGACGCCTCTCAGCCCAAGCAATGCCTCCACCACGCCAAGACGTCCCTGGTTAAAGTGGTCAGCAGTAAGCGGCGCCAAAGATTACCAGGTGGAAGTGGATAATAATGCTGACTTCTCCAGCCCTGAATTTTCAGGCATAGCCGCTAGGCCAACGATACAGGTGAAAAATCTACTTGGTAGAACCTACTATTGGCGAGTGCGAGCGGAAGACCCTGCCGGAAACTGGAGCGCATGGTCCGCTGTCTTTAGCTTCAAGGCGCAATAACTTGGACATCCTCGCTGCTGGAAGGGCAGCGAGGATGTTTTTCAACTTCCTTTAATCCATTTCAACAGCGTATCAAGGTTCTCTACAAAAATGACACAGCAATATAATGTAATTAGATCTGTCAGGAATTCATTCTCGCAGATCAGGAAGTAGCAATGAATTGGTCTTTTAAATACAAAGGCTTCTCGTACTTGGCTGAATTAGGGCGATCTATCCATACAGCTATAAACCCATTTGATAATCTAATAACAAAACACCAAATATGGTCTCAACGATCAGGCGAGAACTTAGATATTTGGCTCGGGAGGGCGCAATGCTCACAATAAAACGAACATCCAAATTTAGCCTGGCGATCCTGACAGTTGCAATTCTGACATTTCACGCTCTCAATAACGTCTACGCGCAAGCTCCTGCCCCATACTCAAAAACAACCCCTATTAATGGCACGGTGATCGCCATGCCGTCCACTTCTTATATGCTCTTACAGTGGACGGATGCCGGGCTCGCCGCCACAGACAGGTATCAATACTGCATCGACGAGACGAATAATTCCCAGTGCGACAACAATACTTGGATAACACGCAACGCCATTTATTCCGGCGGACCCGGCGAATTCACCTTAGTTGCCGGGCATACGTATTACTGGCAGGTCAGAACAAAGGATACCCAAACAGAAGCGGATAATGGGGTTTGGTGGAGTTTCTCGATCCAACCTGCGCTCACTTTTTCAAAATCAAGCCTGCCAAATGGTGCGATCATCCCGCTACCATCAACAACCTTCCAACTCCTGCAATGGACTGGAACAACCAAGGACAGCACTGACAGATATCAATACTGCGTGGATGAAACCAATAACTCGCTTTGTGACAATAACACATGGATCACTCGCGACTCGCTCTATTCAGGCGGACCTAGTGAATTCTCAATCGTCCCCGGACACACCTACTATTGGCAGGTCCGGTTACGTGACGCTGGCACAGTAGCCAACGACGGGACGTGGTGGTCATTCACCGTTCAACCATCCAGCGCCTTGGTCAAGCTCGCACCTGCCAACGAATCGATCATCAGCATGCCTGCATCCACATATCAATTACTGCAATGGTCTGAGACCACCAAAGACAGCACTGACAAATATCAATATTGCATCGACGAAATAAATAATTCCCAGTGTGATAACAATGCCTGGGTAACAAGAGATTCCCTTTATTCCGGCGGACCCGGAGAGATTACTCTAGTAGAAGGACGCACCTATTATTGGCAGGCAAGGCTGCGAGATGCACAAACCTACGCCAATACTGGCACATGGTGGTCTTTCACGATCAAGTCGACAAGACCCTCTGTAGTACGCATCGTCCGTACCTCAAGCAGCCCCACTACAGGATCGAGTGTTGGTTTTGCGGTCACTTTCTCAGAAAACGTCAGCGGCATAGATGCCGCCGATTTTGCATTGACCACTGACCTCAACGGAGCGTCGATCAGTTCGGTCTTTGGATCTGCAAACCTCTATATTGTTACGGTCGGCACTGGCAGCGGAAATGGAACCATCCGCCTTGATCTCACCGACAACGACACTATCTTGAATACGCTCAACGTCCCACTCGGTGGAGCAGGGACAGGGAATGGTAGTTTCACAACCGGGGAATCCTATACCGTCGACAGAACCGTGCCCGCCATAACATCAATTATTCGCGCAGATGCCAACCCCAGTAGTGCAGCAACTGTCCGCTTCACAGCAACCTTCAACAAACCTGTCACAGGCGTTGATCTGGCAGACTTCAACCTCACAACCAGTGCCGGAGCAACCCTAAACTCCATTAGCGGCTCAGGAGCGGTTTATACGATCACTGCCACAACCGGAGCAGGAAATGACACCCTCCGCCTAAATTTCAATGACAACAAAACAGTAGTTGACGGCGCAGGAAACACGACAAACACTGGGTTTACCAGCGGCGAGGCATACACCATAGATCGCGCATCTCCCACGGTAACTTCGATCACAGCAACGACTCAGGCAAATTCTGCGTCTGCTGAGTTTGTGGTTAACTTCTCTGAAACAGTAAGCGGAGTTGATACAAGCGATTTCCAGCTCTCTACCTCGAACGGTGCTTCGATCTCCGGTGTGAGTGGATCCGGCAGCACGTATCATGTTTCCATTACATTAAAACCGGGCAGCGATACAATACAGTTAAATCTTCAAGACGATGACAGCATCATTGACGGGCTTGGAAATCGACTTGGCGGTCAGGGCACAGGCAATGGTAATTTTGCCAGTGGAAATACCGCCGTCACGGTCAACGTGCCTACCGTAACGTCCATCGTTCGCGCTGGCACCAACCCAAGCAATGCCCAAAGCGTTGATTTTATTGTCACATTTTCAGAACCGGTCAGCGGCGTGGATCAGACTGACTTTCAAGTCACGGGCGGTACTGTCACTGCGGTCAACAACCAAAACCCGTTTTACATTGTCACAGTCACAGCCGGCACCGTAGATGGATCTCTGAAACTCGACCTAATTGACAATGACAGTATTCAAAATAATCAAAACGTCCGCCTGGGCGGTACGGGGGCAGGGAATGCGAATTTCCTAACCGGGGAAACATTTACTATCGATCGAACCCCCCCACAGGTCACCTCCATAGTTCGGGCTGGCGGGAATCCCACCATCAACCCAACCGCTGACTTTATTGTCACATTTTCCGAATCGGTTACAGGCGTGGAAACGAACGACTTCATCGTTACACAAACAAATGCGATCAAGTCTGCAGTCCTCACTCTCCAAAATGTAAATCCATTCTATTGGGTCACCGTTAAAACAGGTGCAGGATCAGGTACGATCCGCCTTGATATGTTGGACAACGGCAATATCGTTGACCTTGCAGGGAACAAACTGGTGAACACCAGCTTCACCAGCGGCGAAAGTTTCACCCTAGCCAAAACCACTGTGGGTTTTGGCTCTCCAGCAGTCATCACACCCAACAACACTCTAATAACAAATTCAGCCGCCTCATTCTCTTGGTCCCCCGTGCAAGGTGCTCAAGCTTATGAATACTTTATTGCGCGGGATAGCGCTTTCTTCCAGATCGTGAGCGCACAAACCGTTCCAGAATCCACTACACAAATTCAAATTCAGCTCACAGATGGCATGTACTACTTCCGTGTACGCGCTTATAACTCGGATCTAAATCCAGGAGTTTTTAGCAGTGCCATTTCCGTAATGGTGGATGCTGCGCCTCCTTCTCCGCCGAAACCGATCACTCCGCAAAATAACGTAGACGCCCCGAAGCGCCCATGGCTAAGGTGGTCCGTTGTCAGTGATGCGGTTCAATATCAGGTTGAAGTGGATAACGATGCTGATTTCTCGAGCCCGATCTTCTCAAAGCAGACCACCAGCACCACTGTCCAAGTCACCAACCTGACACGTAAAGTATATTACTGGCGTATCCGCGCAAAAGATGCAGCCGGGAATTGGAGCGGCTGGTCTGACGTTTTCCGATTTACCATAAGGTAACACTACGGCTCAATAATTTTTATGATATTTATCTAATATATTGACAGGAGTTGACAGGGCAGTTATACTGCCCTGTATGAAATCCACGCGAGACAAAATCCTGCAGACTCTGCTAAAAAAGCCCAAATCCACCATAAACGACCTGGCGGAAGCTGTTGGCATTAATCCGATCTCTGTACGTCACCACCTGACCAATCTTCAAATGGAAGGGTTGGTTGAATCTCAGGAAGAACGGCACGGGGTTGGCAGACCACGTCTGGTTTACATTCTTACGGATGAAGGCATGGAGCACTTCCCTACACGCTATCTTCGCCTGACTACCCGTCTGCTTGCCCAAATGAAAGAAAGCATCCCCGGACCAATGGTTAGCAAACTTTTCGGTCAGATCGCAGAAGACCTGGCTGATGAATATGCGCAAGACGTCAAGGGATTAAGTATGGAAGAGCGCCTTGACCTTGTCCAGGAAATGCTGGCACAGGAAGGCTTCACCGTGGAATGGGAAAAAAAGGGCGATGAATACCAAATTCACGAAACCTCCTGTCCGTATTATCAAATTGGCGTGGCTCACCCTGAAGTTTGTACGGTAGACCAAACCCTAATTTCGAAAATGCTGGCGCTTCCAGCAAATAAAGTGCAGTGCATTCTGAATGGCGGTGCGCACTGTACTTACGTTATTCACCCCGCCGTAAAAACAAAATAAAGAGGATTTTATGAGCGAAACTCAGATCAATGAAATCAAATGGACGATCCATACGACACACCCGGATATGGTAAAACCTGCACGCGCCAGCCTCTCCGAAGTGGTGGATCCCGAGATCGGCATGACCATCATCCAACTTGGGTTGGTGCGAGATATTGAGATCGAGAACGGCATGGCTCGCGTAAAGATGATCCTAACCACCCCTTTCTGTCCGTATGGACCTGCCATGATCGAAATGACTAAAGCCAAGGCCACCGAGGGTTTGAATATGCCCGTCACGATTGAAATGGGCATGGATATGTGGGATTTCTCCATGATGGAAGATCCCTCTGCGCTTGATTGGGGCATGTACGCTTAACGTCGGCTAGTTGAGTAGTTTTATATTCAAAAACGCCATCCTTACGGATGGCGTTTTTTTATTTCTTCCAATGCATGGCGTGAAGTTCTTCGCCCTCTTCAAAACCGGAAATAATTATGAGGGCATTTGTAACCATGTTGGTCGGATTCTTCCAGCGATGACGAAGTCTGGTGGCAAAGAGCAGGCTATCTCCTGGTTCGAGGCGGAACGTCTCCTTTTCAACCGTATATTCCAATTGCCCGCGCAGGCAGAAAACAAATTCGTGTCCTGAATGAACAATATCATGTGGTCCACACGAAGCACCGCTTTCCATGGTCAACATAAATGGCTCCACCCGCCCGGCAAAATTTTCACCGCCTAAAGCCTCGAAAACGCCGCGTGTAAACGAAAGCCGCGTACGTTCATCATGTTTTAGGAAAACGACTTGCTTCTTTTCATTCTCCGAGCCAAAAAAAGCAGTGATCGAAACCCCTAAAGCAGCAGCCAACTTATACAGCGTACTAACCGACGGTGATGTTTTCCCCCGTTCGATCATAGACAAGGCATTTGCCGAAAGCCCGCTGCGAGCGGCAAGAGTTCGCATGGAAATGCCGCGCGCCTCGCGTAATTCCCTCAACCTTGATGCAACATCAACCGAAACGGCTTCCCGTTGAAAAGACTCCATACCACCTCCAAATAAAGCTGATTGGATACTAAATTACGCCAAATTATACATCAACTTCATGTGACATTAAACGAAACTTAATATGACACCCTGCACTATTGTACAAAGCGTCACAAATGTATGATGAGGGTTGAAATATTCGTTTATTCACATATAAGCAGGTAATCATGGTCACTGCCACCCTAAAACAAGAAATCACTCAACTCGAAGCTAATTTCTGCGCTGCCCTTTCCGATCCCATCCGCCTCCTCATCTTATACACCTTGAATGATGGTTCTCGCAATGTAACCGATTTGGCAGCTGAGCTTGGATTGAACCAGCCGACAACCTCCCGGCACTTAAAGGTCTTACGCGAGCGCGGTCTGGTAGATACGCTCCGCAACGGCACAACCATCACCTATAGGCTTTCTGACCCCAGATTAATTCAGGCACTTGACCTGTTGAGAAACGTCATGCGCGAACGCCTCGCATACCAAGTGAACCTGATAAATGAAACTACACAGGAGATAGTATGAAAAAACGCTTCCCTTCCTGGATCTTGGGGCTGGTCGGCATCCTTTTGCTGATCTTGGTCCCAGTCCTGTATTTCATGCCCCGCGCCCAATCAAAAAACGACCCGGCGGCATATCTGCCTGAAAAATTAGTACATGTTGACCACGCAGACATCATCAAAGGCGAATTGAAAACTGGTCAAGACGTAACCCGCGCCTGCCTGGAATGCCATGAAGATGCAGCCACCAAAGTCATGGCGACAACCCATTGGACTTGGGAATCAAAACCCTTCGACGTTCCCTGGCGCGACGAAGACGTGACCATCGGTAAAGCGAATCAGATCAATAACTTCTGTATTGGCACTCAGGGGAACGAAAATAAATGCATGTCTTGTCACGCTGGTTACGGCTGGGAAGAAGGTCGCGAAACCCAGCAAGCCAACCCAGAAAATGTAGATTGTCTCGCATGTCACGCTGACCCTGCCACCTACGGCAAGGGCGTTTTCGGCAATCCCGCCGAAGGTATTGACCTGCTCGCAGCGGCTCGTTCCGTAAAAGCGCCTACCCGTGAGAACTGCGGTAAATGCCACTTCGATGGCGGCGGCGGGAACGGTGTAAAACACGGCGACCTCGACGAAAGCCTCTACTTCCCCTCTACAGAATTAGATATTCATATGGGCGGCGAGAATGACATGCTCTGCACCGACTGCCACTGGACGGAAGATCACCAAGTCCTTGGGCGCATGTTGGCAGATAATTACACCATCGACCCGCAGGAACAAGTTTCCTGCGAACAATGCCACGTAAATCAAAAGCACGAAGACGAACGTATCAATACGCATCTCACCTCGGTTGCCTGTCAAACCTGCCACATCCCTGCCATTGCGCTCGAAGACCCCACCAAAGTCACCTGGGATTGGTCACAAGCAGGTCAGGAAGGGCGTGAAGACGACCACTTCACCTACCTCAAAATCAAGGGTGAATTTGTCTACGACAAGAACTTCGCGCCAACCTATCTTTGGTTCAACGGCAATAATGAATACCGCTACCTTCTCGGCGACCCCATCGGTAAGGACGGTATCACCTATATCAATAAGCCTGCCGGAAGCATCGACGATAGCACTGCCAAAATATTCCCCTTCAAACTTCACGTCGCCGAACAACCCTATGATGTAAAGAATAATTACTTATTGCAACCCATCACCTCCGGCAAAGACGGATTCTGGACCACATTCGACTGGGATAGCGCCTTCGAACTTGCGCAAGACAAGACCGGTCTCGAGTACAGCGGCGAATACGGTTTCACCACTACATACATGTACTGGCCCACCACTCACATGGTGCAATCTGCCGATAAAGCCCTGCAATGCGAATCCTGCCACGGCGAAAATGGGCGTATGGATTGGGAAGCCCTCGGCTACTCTGGTGACCCGATCGAATGGGGCGGGAGATAAGCCATGAAAAAATATACTTTCATCACACTTGTTGGATTGGTCATCCTTGCTCTTGCTTATGGAATTAATGCGGTTCTTGCCGCGCCGACAACCGTCCCGACCACCCAAGCCTCAGTTTTGCACCCAGACTTCCCCCTGCTAGATGCGAATGGCACTAACGTCCTCGAAAGCAACGGCGCTATTTCCACCATGCAGACCTGCGGTCAATGTCACGACACTGAGTTCATCCAATCACATGCCTTCCATTCGGATCTTGGTCTAAGCGACTACAATGCAAATAGTGAAGGTTTCGATGCCAGTAACGGTCTATTCGGTGAATGGGACCCGATGACCTATCGCTTCCTCTCCCCTGCCGGAGACGAACGCCTCGACTTGACCACTGCCGAATGGCTGATGCTAAACGGCGCTCGCGTCGTCGGCGGCGGACCCGCAGAAACTTCTCGCGAAGGCAAAAACCTGACTGACCTCAACGCCAGCAAAACCAACCCTGAGACTGCCATCATGAATGCGGATGGCGAGGTTTTCTCATGGAGTTGGGATGCCTCAGGGACGATGGAAATGAACTGTTTCCTCTGCCATCTTGAAGCACCGAACAATGAAGCCCGTATTGAAATGGTCCAGGCTGGCAAATTTGGAAATGCCAATACTGCCACCCTGCTCGGATTGAATATCGTTAGCGAAGTAGATGGCGCCTGGTCTTACAACCCCGCCGCTTTCAACGAAAATGGCGAACTTAAGGACAACGCCCTCGGAATTCAAGACCCGACGAACTCAAATTGCGCCGCCTGTCATGGTGAAGTCCATGCTACTGAAGACCCGCTAACTTTCACCGCCTGCGACCTGAATTATCCGCAGACAGCAACGACCGGGCAGGTTGTTTCAGCGCAGCGCATTAATGCTTCTGGCGTAAACCTGAGCAACAAGACAGAACTCGACCGCTCATGGGATATTCATGCAGAACGTCAGTTGCAATGCACAGACTGTCACTATGCGCTTAATAACCCATCACACTTGAGCGAGATCCAAAGCAACAATCCTGAGCATCTTGTGTATGACCCGCGCTCCCTTGAGATCGGCGAATATCTTGAGCGCCCAGACCATAACTTTGCACGCGGCGAAAGCGCTCAATTCAATGTCGCGCCGGAATATAAAGGCACGATGCGGCGCTGTGAGAATTGCCATGATGCCAGCAAGGGTCATGCCGACTGGCTGCCTTATATTGAAACTCACATGGATGCTGTCGCCTGCGAAACCTGCCATATCCCGCAGATGTACGCGCCCGCCATCCAATCCTACGATTGGACAGTTGTCTCAATAGATGGAACTGCCGTAGAAACATGCCGTGGAATTGAGGGCACTCCCAATGAAGTGACTTCGCTCGTCACTGGCTATGAACCCGTTCTGCTCAACCGTACCAATTCAGACGGGCAGCAATTACTTGCTCCGTACAACCTGATCACATCCTTCTATTGGGTCTACGACGATGCCAATGGCAATGCCAGACCAGTTCGTCAAATTGACCTGGAAGTTGTGTATCTCGAAAATGGCTCTTATGCCGCAGACATCCTTGCCGCCTTCGACGAAAATGGTGACGGTCAGCTCAGCACCAATGAGCTCAGCATTAACTCAAGCGCCAAGGAAGAAGCTGTCAAAACCAAATTAACGGCACTTGGTCTTAATAACGCACGCATCGAAGGCATGGTGCAGCCATACAGTATCAACCATAATGTTGCCAAGGGCGAATACGCAACCAACGATTGCAAAGCCTGTCACGATGCCGACTCGCGCGTTTCGCAATCCATAAAACTCGCCAACTCCGCACCCGTCATGCCGGTGTTCGACGTGGACAACAATGTAAACGGGACAGGCGAAATAGTCCAAGGCAAAGATGGCGCACTGTATTATCAACCCAATCCCTCTAATGACGGTATGTATGTGTTCGGCTCCAGCCGTATTAGTTGGATCGACTGGTTCGGGGCACTTGCGTTCGTCGGGTCACTTTTAGGTGTGCTCGGTCACGGAACGATGAGATATCTCTCAGGGCGCAAACAATCCAAAGGTCAGGCTAGAACCGAACGCGTGTACATGTACGACTCGTATCGCCGCTTCTGGCATTGGCTCCAGACCGCTGCGATCGTCATCCTCCTATTCACAGGGCTGATCATCCATAGACCGGACATTTTTGTGCGTTCTCCTTCCGCGGAATGGTAACTGTTCATAATGTAGTCGCTGTAGTGTTGGTGCTAAACGCCCTGCTCTCAGTTTTCTATCACATTGCCACGGAACGAATGCAGGAATATATCCCGCATCCTTACGGCTTCTTCGATGATGCCATGGTGCAGGCGAAATACTATATATCCGGAATCTTCAAAGGCGAGCCACATCCGTTCGAAAAGACACCGACCCGCCGCATGAATCCGATCCAGCATTTCACGTACTTTGCCATCCTCAACATCCTGCTGCCTCTGCAAATGATCACTGGCGCATTAATGTGGGGTGTGCAAAAGTTCTCAGCGTTTGCGAACGCACTTGGTGGACTGCCCTTGCTGGCGCCCTTCCATTCCCTGGTTGCATGGATGTTCGCCACTTTCATTCTCGTCCATGTATATATGACAACAACCGGCGCTACGCCGCTCGAAGCAACTCGTGCCATGATCACAGGCTACGAAGAAGTGGAAGTACACGAGCTGCACGTGGAAGAAGTGAAAGACAAAAAAGCGAAAGGTAAAAAGTAACGAGTAAAGAGTAAGTAGTAACTGACAATTCAAATGAGCAATTACTACTTACCACTTACCAAAGGAGATTGATATGACCACACAAACCAAGAAAACGCTCTTTCCTGCAACGCCAAAGCCGTTCGTTCACCCATATTTTGGCGGCATGGTGCTGGGGATTGTGCTCTTCCTTGCCCTCTTATTGACAGGCAATGGATTGGGCTCTTCCGGCGCAACCAGCCGTTTCGTCACCGCGGTGACGGATGTTTTTGCCCCTGCACATGTTGATCGCACTCCGTACTTGCTTAAATTAGCAGGCGGCGATAAAAATCCGCTTGATGACTGGATCGTACCGGTGTACTTCGGTGCATTGCTCGGCGGTTTTACCTCAGGCTTGTTCAACGGACGATTGAAATTTGAAACCACCAAGGGTCCCAACATCTCGAATCGCACACGCTGGTTAATGTCCTTCCTCGGCGGTGTGATCTTCCTCTACGGAGCACGCATGGCGCGTGGATGCACCTCTGGACAGGCACTCACCGGCGGCACAACGCTTTCGGCTGGTTCATGGGTTGTGATGTTCGCCATCTTCGGCGGCGCATATGGACTGGCGTATTTCGTCCGTAAGTTGTGGAACTAAGGAGTATTCTCATGAACTTCCCTCTTCCTGAATTCGTAACTGTCAGCGCGAGCAACCCATGGACGTATGTGGTCTTCGCATTGATCGGCTTTGCATTTGGCTTTACCCTTGAAATGTCCGGTTTCGGTGACTCGCGCAAACTTGCGGCACAGTTCTATTTCACCGAAATGACCGTGCTCAAAGTGATGTTCACCGCCATCGTCACCGCCATGGTATTACTATTTGGTGCAGTTGGTCTGGGCATCTTAAATTTCAATCAAGTATGGGTCAACCCAACGTATCTTTCCTCCGGCATCCTCGGTGGGCTCATCATGGGCGTTGGCTTCATCATTGGCGGGTTCTGCCCCACCACTTCACTCGCTTCTGCTTCAACCGGCAAGATCGATGGCATGCTCTTCATGCTCGGCGGCTTTGTAGGCGCCTTCCTTTTCGGCGAAACCGAAAGCCTCTTCGATAACTGGTACACATACTCAGGTTATTTTGGGCGGCTCACCCTCAATCAGGTCTTCAATCTGCCTATTGGTGTTGTCGTGCTGCTCGTTGTGTTAATGGCACTCTTTATGTTCTGGGGCGCAGAACAACTTGAGCGCATTTTCGGCAAGAAAGATCTGACCAAGGAACCCAAGCTCCGCATAGCAGGTGCAGGCGCATTGTTCGCCGCCGCTGTTGCAGTGGTGCTCATCGGTTCCCCCTCCCTGGAAGATAAATATAACGCCCTCACGTTTACCCGCACTGAAACCATCCAACAGTTAAATGCGGATCCGATCGTCAACACGTATAAATACACGGCTGACGAAATGCTCACAAAACGTCTCGTCTTCGTTACGCCTGCTGAAGCCTTCAAAGCACGCTACAACCAAGCAATGAACCCGGTCTATCTTGATGTCCGTTCCGAAGCTGATTACAACCTGTATCACATCGAAAATGCCGTCAATGTACCGGTTGATCGGCTTGAAGAAGTCATCCCTGTATTGCTAACTGAGCCGCCTGCAAATACGGTTTTCATTGTGATGAGTAATGACGAAGCCGCCGCAATCGAAGCCTGGAAATTCCTTTCAGCCTCCAGTGTGACGAATATCTACATCCTCGAAGGCGGAGTCAACAACTGGATCGCATTCTTTGGAAACGAGGATAAAACCCTCTCGGCTCAACCCAACCCGAATGCTGGGGATGACCAATTGGGTTATCTCTTCCCTGTAGCTTTAGGCAGCACCTACGAATCCTGTTCGCCAGATCCGGTCGAATACGAAAGCCTCGAATTCGAAGCCAAGATCATCCTGCAGTTGAAGCGTGATAAATCCGGCGGCGGATGCGGATAAATAATTAAAAGCAAAAAAAATCCGGTCTCAGCATTTATCTGCTGAGACCGGATTTTTTTATCAACAAACTAGCTATTCATAAAGGATTCAAGGTTATCTTTGCTAATGCGGAACGCCTTGCCAACCTTCTTGGCTTTCAAGCTGCCGTCCTTGATGGCTTCAAGGATATCATCCTCGGTCACCTTCATGATCTGAGCCGCTTCAGCAGGAGTCATGATGTCCGGCATTTTAGCTCCACCGCCTGAAGCGCCGCCACCACCCGTTTGCATGCCGCCCTGAAGAGCTTGCCCCATCAGGTTTCCAATGCCCATACCCGCGCCAATACCAGCCGTAAGCCCTGCGCCGCCATTTGCATTGTTTGCCGCTTCGCGCATGGCATCTGCTGCCTGCAATTGAGCGTAGATCGCCGGGTCGAGTAAACCTGCGTCGCGCAGTTCCTGAGCGGATTTGGTGCTCGGCTTGAGGTTCCCAATGTAGAACGTCTTAAGCGTCAGTCCTATCGCTTCAAAATCATCTTTGCCCTTCGCACGCACAGCAGCGCCGAGTTCTTCGTTCATGCCGCTGATCTTGGCTGCCAGGCTTTGCGTGGTCTGACTGAACTCACCCAACACGTCAGTCAGCTTTGAGACCAACATCGTCTTCAAGCGCTCTTCAATTTCAGAGGTGCGATACGATCCGGTGGCACCTACAATCTGAGTGACAAACTGTTGAGGATCCTTTACCTGGAAGGAGAACGTACCAAAACCCTGAATGAACAGATACCCCAGTCCTTTGCCTGGAGTTTCAACAAGGATCGGCTGCGAAGTGCCCCATTTCTTGTTCGCAAATTCTTTCTTTGAAACAAAGTAGACCTCTGCAGGGAAGGGTGTGCGGTCGTTAAATGCCTTGCCGATGAAATCGATCAACATCGGGATGTTCGCCGTGGCGATCGTATGACGACCAGCTTTAAACACATCCAACGCATTGCCATCACGGAAGAAGACAGCGTTCTGGCTTTCGCGTACGATCACTTGCGAGCCGATGCGGAAATCACCAATCCCTTCTTCTGGGAAGCGGTGAACGATTTCGTCGCTCATTTCATTCGGGTATTCAATGACATCAAAAATTCTAGCCATGGTTTCTCTCCTTTGAGTAAATAACTATGTGATTATAGTCCATCTAATATTCCGGTCAAGAACCGTTTTTCCTATATTTCTACGCAATAAACGTTGTTTCGTTGCACCCTTTAGTGCTACCCAACCACCAGCCTCGTCCCACAAGCCTGACAAAATAAAGCATCTGAAGTGTGCTTACGACTGCATTTTGGGCAGACACGCGGCAGGTCAACCGGCAAAGCTCCCCCGCATGAAAAGCAGATATCCAGGTCCGGGTCATTGGAAGTTCCGCAAAATTCGCAGACCTTGGGGTTACCTGGCGCACTACTTTCACCTGCCAAAGACCGCGTAAGAGCGCAAAGGTCATTAATGGCATCCCAGATCTTGGGAGCTATATTTTCCTGGTTCAGTTCCCCAACAATATCCGGGATCATTGCCAAAAGCGAAAGAGGACTGCTTGCCGCGCGTTCCATCATTTCACTTGAATCTGCCACTTTGTCGAGCCAGTTACGGTCGCGGCTCATCGTCACCAATACACCGCCATCAGTATCTGCAATATGCACAGTGACAGGCGTTCCATGTTTGGAGCCTATTTGTACCAGGGCAGTATCACCTTGCGATTGGACTTTCACACGTCTTTGACGATCATTGAAACGCGCTCCAAGCTGGTCAGCCAATGCTGCTGCACGAATTCCGCCATGGAACATTCGTTGATTTGCAGGTAAAGTCATTTTATTATCCCCTCATTGATTTCCCGGTTGCTTTGTTTCGAAGCATCATAATCTCTGCCATGATACTAACAGCAATTTCTTCGGGAGTTTCTGCTTCCAATTCCAAGCCCAGCGGCGAATGGACCTTCGCGATCAGATCATCCTTCACGCCTTTTTCTTTTAAACCTTTAACGGTTGTAGCCCATCTTCGCTTTGAGCCAATAATGCCAATATACGCAGCATCACTTTCAAGCAAAGATGGGAGACCCACCACATCTACACTGGAGCCGCGACTGGTGACGACCAAATAGGTTCTTTGGGTAATCTTAAGTTGTTCACCCAATTTCCCCATCTCGACCGGATAATACTCATCTGCTCCGGGAGTAGTATCTGGGACACAAAATTCCGGGCGATCATCGCTAACTACCACACGAAAGCCCAGCCATTTTGCAAGGTGAACAACAGCCTTGCCCACATGCCCCGCGCCGATCACAACGATCGTTGCGGCTGGAAGGATTGGTTCCACAAAGACCTCCACTTGTCCGCCACATACGCCAGGGTCGCCGCGGGACGGATCAGCCATGTTGTAATGCAAATACCGAGGCTTGCCATCACCAAGAGCTACCCAGGCTTCACCGAGAACACGGTGCTCCAAGTCTCCGCCACCGACAGTGCCAATGAATGTGCCGTCTGGGTAGACCAACATCTTGCTGCCCACATGTCGCGGAGTAGACCCTTCGCTCTTTGTAACCGTGCAAAGGGCGGCTGATTGATTGTTCTTTTCGAGTTCTGATAACGCTTGATAGATCGAAGTCATGGGTTTGAAATATTTCTGCAAATCGCAACCACAGAGACAGGATTCTATTGGGTCTCCATGGTTGCGGTATTCAAAAAATTAATGTATCTATTTGATCTTGCCCAGCGCCCGCAGCACACGTTCTGGCGTAAATGGAAATTCACTGATCCAAACACCGGTCGCATCGTGGATGGCAGCGGCTATGGCAGGGGCAACTGGAAGGTAAGGCAACTCTCCCATTCCACGCGCACCCCAAGGTCCGTTCGGGTCTGGAACTTCCACAAGGACGGATTCCATTTTTTCAGGAATATCCAAAATCGTCGGCAATAGATAGGTACTAAATTGATCGGTTAGTACCCGACCATCTTTAGTCTTGAACTCTTCCATGACAGCATAGCCGTGCGCCTGTACAACAGCGCCTTCGATCTGAGCGACGACTAGGTCCGGGTTGATCGCTGTTCCAACATCATCTGCCGAAACGATCCGCTTTACACGCACATGACCTGTTTCGGTATCCACCTCAACATCCACTGCCTGCGCTACATATGCGTACTGGAAATTCGGCATGGAATAGCCGGTCTCTTTGTCCATGGGTGTGGTCGGTGGTGCAAAGTATTGGAATTCAGCAATGGCAGGGCGTTCCTCCGCCTTCCATTTTTCCAGGGCTGCTTCTGCAGCACCTTTAACAGAATTACCTGCCATAAAGGTCAGACGCGAAGCAGATGCAGAACCTGGGTTGCCCTGGGTGGCAGAGTCCGAAGTTCGCATCTCAACCAGCTCTGTGGATATGCCCAATACATGGGCAGCCATTTGCGTCATCACAGTCTGGAAACCTTGACCAACCTCCGCACCGGCATGATGCAACACTACCCGTTCGATCTTTCCATTACCGTGGATCTCAACCTTAGCCCAACAGTTTTCTTTATATCCAAACGAAAAACCGACATTCTTAAAGCCAGCCGCAAAACCACTCCCTTTTGCGATAGCTCCCTGTTTTTTGTTTTTTTTCTTCGTTTGTTTTTTCCATTTGAAAGAATCACGCGCCGCTTCAATACATTCCACAACGCTGACCGGGGTTGGGACGGGGGTACCCACCCCAAGAGTATCACCTGCTCGTAATGCGTTTTTAAGGCGAAGTTCAACAGGGTCCATGCCGAGCTTCTCAGCGAGCTTGTTCATTTGGCTTTCTGCCATGAATAATGCCTGCGGAGCACCAAAGCCGCGAAATGCCGCGCCAGGAACGTTATTGGTATACACACCATACACATCTGTTTTTACGTTTTCAACAGCATAAGGTCCGCTGGATGTGATGGCTGCATTGCCAAGCACCTTATTCGTGGTGTACATGTAAGCACCGCCATCACCGATGAGCTCATTTTCGATCGCCACCAATTTACCGTCTTTTGTGGCAGCCCATTTGGCTCGCAGGAGAACGGCATGCCGTTTTCCATGTCCAATCATAGACTCGCGCCGCGACCAAATGATCTTGACCGGTCTTTTCAGCTTCATAACCGCCAACGCCAGCACGATCTGCACCGAGAGGTCCTCACGTCCACCAAATGCGCCGCCAATGGCAGGATAAATAATGCGCACCTGCTCTTCGGGAACATTCAAGGCGTGAGCCACTTCTTTACGGTCGGCATTCGTCCACTGACCTGCACTTTCAATAACGATGCGTCCTTCTTCGTCAATATAGCCTAGTCCCGCCTCGGGCTGAAGATAGGCATGTTCCTGTACCGGTGTACGGTATTCGCCTTCAATGATCACATCGGCTTTGGCGAATGCATCCTCTACATTTCCTTTGCGTATCTTGTAATGGACACAAACGTTAGAGTCCCCCCGGTCTGGGTGGAGAAGCGGCGCATCAGGGCGCATGGCATCAACAGGATCGGTTAGAAGCGGAAGGTCTTCGTAATCCACCTCGATCAACTTCATCGCTTCTGCTGCCTGAACCTCGGATTCAGCTACCACGACTGCAACTTGATCGCCCACAAAACGGACAATATCCGTATAAGGTTTACTGGCACCGGGTCCACACAACACAGGCTGATCCGGGATCTGCAGACCATATTCGTTGATCGGAACATCTTTTGCTGTGTAGATGGCAAGAACCCCAGGGACAGCAAGTGCTTTTTCAATGCGAATATCCAGCACACGTGCATGTGGGCGCTCTGCCATAACCGTTTTCATATGGAGCATACCTGGCAAGTTGCGGTCTCCAGAGTATTCAGTGGAGCCAGTAACCTTGCCTAGTGCATCGATACGGGGATGAGATTTTCCTACAGATTCCATTGGCATTATGTTTATCTTTTATATGGTTTTGCTTTAATCTTTGGAGGCGGCACATCGAGCGGTCCATAACGTGAGGGACCAACCATACGATATACGAATGCATACCCGAGCGAAGTAATACCACCAAGAGTTATCATCACCAATAGAGCGGCTGATGCATAAGCATATAAATGTTTAATAGAGGCGATCGGGCGAAGGATGATCATGATGCCGCTGGACTTATAAAAAAGTGCCGGGAAGCGCGGCAAACCCAAAAGTTCGTGTGGGATTGGGTATCGCTGCACGATCGCAAACTGAACCAACTCATATCCAATAGCCACTGAAATAACAGGGATCAAGATCATCATAAAACAACCGATTCCACGCCACAAGAAATGCGGTTGTTTCGATTTTTCTTTTACTGCCTTCGTTGTGGAACTTCTATATTTGCTCATATTCACCTTTTAAGGTTTACGCATTGGCTGCTTCTTCCAGCGCCTTTACGATCTTGTAATAGCCCGTACACCGGCAAAGGTTGCCAGTAATGGCTTGTTCGATCTCGTTACGAGTGGGGTTGGGTTTTTCTTCAAGCAGTTTTGAACCTGACATGATAAAACCAGGAATACAATATCCGCATTGAACAGCATTATGTTCGATGAATTTCGCCTGCACTGGGTTGAGGGTTTCACCGTCTGCCAGACCTTCAATGGTGACGATCTCCGCACCATGTGCACGCGGGGCTGGGACAAGGCAGGACATCACTGCACACCCGTCCAGGAAAACCGTACATGCGCCGCATTCGCCTTCAGCACAGCCTTCCTTCGTACCGAGCAGCATGCCTTCTTCACGCAATAAGCGCAACAAGGTTTTATCGTGACCGCTGGTGAAGGAGTATTTTTTTCCATTAACAGTCGTTTCAATTGTATCTTTTGGAAAAGCGCCTGCCGACTGCAAATTAGAACTTGGTTTTTCACCACTCACAAGCAGGATCGGTTTTTTTGGCATGCCGGATTGTTCTTTCCCATCTCGAATGGCAGTCAACCCACGCTGAGTAATGACTCGCACTATTTCGCTGCGATAGTTTGCCGAACTGCGCACATCGCTAATGGGCTTTGCAGATTTCATTGCCAGCTCGGCTGCGGCGGCAATGTTTTTCTCGTTGAGCTTTTTGCCCACCAGGAATTTTTCTGCTTTCGCTGCATGAGTAATGATAGGCGTCACCGCTCCCAGGGTAATGGAAGCAGATTTAACGGTATCAGCTTTGAGGTCCAGAATGATCGCAGCATTGACGAGAGAGATAGCTTGGGCGCGGCGCAACGCTAACTTGATGAAGGTTCCACGCTGGGTCTTTGTCAGTGCCGGGAAGGAAATATCCACAAGCATTTCATCCGGTTCCATAATGGTTTTACGCACACCGAGATAGAACTTCTTTAGCGGCACCACTCGCGTCTTCCTGGCAGAAACAAGTGTGACCTTCGCGCCAAGCGCCATCAATGGAGTGATAGTGTCATTGGCAGGCGAACCGGTGATGATGTTTCCAGCCACCGTGCCGCGATTACGGATCTGCGGCGCACCCACCTCCCAAGAGGCGCGCGCTAACGGATACGCGCGCGTCCTGATCAACCTTGAGGCAGCGCAATCGTTATGTGTGACCAAGGCACCTAGATGAATGACTTCATCTTCGTCTATTGTGATTTGATTAAGTTTGGGGATTCGGGTGACGTCTACAAGCGTATGCACGCCTTTGCGGACGCCCCGCTCGAGTTCAAGGATCAAGTCGGTGCCGCCTGCCACAATACGCGCGTTCTCGCGTTTTTCAGCAAGGATGCCTACGGCTTCATCAATAGAGGTTACGTTGATATATTCGTGCCACATATTAAATCCCGTAGGGGCGCAGGATTGCTGCGCCCCTACATTAGGTTACCGACTTCCCGTCACCACTTCGGAGCGACGCTCAAACGTTTCCACTGCGAGGCGGGCAAGGGTGGTTATGTTGCGGATGGCAGCAGGCAGAGCGGCTTCATCGCCCATGCTGGCTTCCACATTGTCCAGTGCGCTTTTGACCTGGTCACCAAGATCGAAGAAGGCGGCATCAAATTGATAAATCGCTTCCAATTCCTTCTCGTTGATTTTGACAGCATCAAACATTCCGGAATAACCGCGTGCCGCTGTGCTGATCTTGTCGATGAATGTGCGCAAAGCCAAGGCAGCTTTTTCCATATCATCAACATATGAGATCTGCCCAGCGCCGACCATATCCGCCTGCAACTGAGATGTTCGACCCCATAATTCCTCGAAACGACGCGCCACCGTTTCACGCAGCAATTTATCTGCGTCACGACGGTTCTGCCGTTCCACGTAACCACTAAAACCTGGAATATACGAAACCAATTTCTTGAATGGGTCAACCTGACTGCTTACTTTTTCGAAAAAATCGCTCATTGGAGCCTCCTGCCAGAATATACGTGCAAGGGTTTATTTCGTTTCTTTAGTCAATCAATTATATCGTTTAATTCAAGTTATAATCAATCTATCATTTTTTAATCAGGAGATTTTCATGTCTGACCCCGTAAATCAACTACTCGACCTCGTCGAGAACAGCCTTTCATTTGATGGAACCACCGTTCGTGTATTGGATGCGGAAAAGTTCAGGAAGAATGTCGGCAAATTGGTGGAGCGATCCGCGCTCGCCTCGGACTCAACTGCGGGCTGGTCCCGTTTTCTGGTACGCGCTGCTGCGCTGGAACTGGGCGTTTACGCCGCTTCCATCCACGAACTTTACATGGCTCGTGGGCGCGGTGAAGCCCCAATGACCTTCACGACCCCCGCTTTTAACCTGCGCGCCCTGTCTCACTACGCTGCCCGCGCCATGTTCCGCGCAGCGAACAAGATCAACGCCGGCGCCTTCATTTTTGAGCTGGCTCGTTCTGAAATGAGCTACACTGACCAGCGCCCTTCTGAATACGCTACGAACATTCTAGGCGCAGCAGTTGCAGAAGGTTATCAGGGACCGATCTTCATTCAGGGAGATCACTTCCAGGTTTCTGCCAAAAAATACAAGGCAGATGCAGCAGCTGAATTAAAAGCCGTACGCGACCTGTCCATTGAAGCCATGGCAGCTGGTTTCTATAACATTGATGTTGATACGTCCACACTGGTTGATATCCACCTTCCGACCGTTGAAGCTCAGCAGGAACTGAACAGCAAACTATCTGCTGAACTTTCCGCTTTCATTCGCGAGAACGAACCCGCCGGTGTGACCATTTCCATTGGCGGCGAGATCGGTGAAGTAGGCACAGAAAATTCCACTGAGCCGGAATTACGTGCATACATGGACGCTTATAACGCCAACCTGAAGAAACTCGCCCCGGGCAAGCCCGGTCTTAGCAAGATCAGCGTATTGACCGGCACCTCCCACGGCGGTACTGTTCTTCCCGACGGCTCGATCGCCGAAGTGAACATTGCCTTCGACGTTTTGCGTGACCTTAGCCGTGTAGCCCGCAAGGATTATGGCATGGGCGGCACAGTTCAGCATGGTGCGTCTACTGTACCAGAAGAGAATTTCAACAAATTCGTTCAGCACGAAGCTATTGAAGTTCATCTCGCTACAAACTTCGCCACCATGTTCTTCGATAATATTCCTGCCGACTTCAAAAAGGAAATGTACGTCTGGCTGGATGTTAATTCCGCGGCAGACCGCAAACCCGGAATGACCGATGAGCAGTTCTATTACAAGGTCCGCAAGAATGCCATTGGTCCTTTCAAAGCAAAGTCTTATGCCTTGCCTGCCGAGTCGCTTAACAAGCTGGGTGCGGCATGGGAAGCTCAGTTCGACAAATTGTTTAATTTGCTTGGCTTGAAGGACACCAAGCAGTTCACTGACAAGTACATCAAGCCAGTGAAGGTTCAACCGGTACTGGCGGATTACGTCAAGCAAGCTGTTGCAGCTGAAGACGTCAGCGATCTTTCAGATTAAGCCGACACATTGGCATGCCAGTTTCTGATCAAGGCGTGACAAACGATAGATATATGCTCATTCCCCGCACGGCGATCTTCGTCCGGCGCGGGGATGAGTATTTATTACTCAAAGGTGCTCCAACCAAACGGCTCTGGGCGGGAAAATACAATGGGTTGGGCGGTCATGTAGATCGCGGAGAGGATGTCCTCTCTTCCGCGCAGCGCGAATTAATGGAAGAAGCCGGTATCACTGCAGACTTATGGCTATGCGGAACTGTTGTCATCGATGCCGGGGGTGTGGGGATTTGTCTATTTTTAGTGGTGGGAGAGAACGCCCAAGGCGAAGTAAAAGGCTCCAAAGAAGGCATCCCAGAATGGGTTCAGAAAGAAGCGTTGGACCATCTACCCGTTGTAGAAGACCTACCCATTCTGCTGGGAAGAATCCACCCAATGAAGCGTGGTGACCCGCCTTTTTCAGCAAGGTCGTTTTATAAAGACGACAGACTGCACATTGCTTTTAATGAATGAAACGCCGCCTTTGAGGCGGCGTAGAATTTTAAGGGAGGTTATAAGCTTGGAGTTCCGTATTTGAAGTGAACGATGTTCCACTAAAATCAATATTCTCAATGGATTTGATAAAGCCTACATCAGGTGCATACCAGACAATGCTTGACCCATGCACTGTATAAGGCACCGGGCTGCCCTGAAAATCTACATCAATTTGGGCTTCAAAAGTCGCCTGGAGCTTGATTGCTTCGAAATTGCCTGCTGGAACGGTTACAGATTCTCTGCCCATTTCCTGCATGGTCAGATTGAATGTGCCAGGAGATTGTGTGTTTTCGCCGGGCATGGCAACCGAACCTTCCATCAAAAGGGTATATTTCCATTGCATCCCTGGGGTGATATTTGCCGGGATGCTCAAACCACTGACTTCAAGAGTTTTAAAGTTTGTGATCATGTTCTGCATGGAAACGCTGGCAGTGGTGCCGCCGCCTAATTGCCGGGCAATTAATCCCTCCGATGAACAAATCCAATCCTGCGTCAGGCTCAGGCTAGGGAATTGGGACGTAAGCGTAAAGCCATCTGTGCGGGTTTCTGTAATCGTATCGGAATAAGTGAAATCACCATTAGGTCCGCCGGTGGTGAGGTACGTCCAAGTGGCACCTTGAACAACAGGCAGAAGATTATTTTTGCAAATTTCCGCTGTAACACCACTCCCTGCCTGTAAACTTGAAGGCGACAGGACAGTTGGCAAGGCTGGACTAGTGGCTTCATTTTGTGAACTGCACCCAATGACAGACAGAAAAAATGCGGCTGCAATGAGAGTACGTAGGTTTCTGACAGGCATTATTAGCCTCTCCGGGTTGCGATGTGGGATCAATTTCGTTTTAGCAAGGATATTGTGAAGGTACTGCCTTTTCCGGGCTGGCTATCGACATCCAGCATGCCGCGGTGTTGTTGAATGACCTGACGGGTGATGGAAAGTCCGATTCCCAAGCCATCATATAACTCATCTCCATTTTTTTCAAGATGGAAAAAGCGTTCGAAGATACGAGGACGAATCTGCGGGTCAATGCCAATGCCATAGTCAATAACACTGACGGCCACATGATTGCCCAGATCTGCAAAGCGGATGTCCACAGTTCCATTAGACGGGCTGAATTTTATTGCATTGTCAAGCAACCCGGTAAAGGCGCGTTCAAGCGAAGGCTCATCTCCTTGAATGGTAGCCAGGCTGGTATTCCCTCGAACTTTAATGCTAATACCGCGTGAAACTGCTTTATCTCGATATTTAGCGATCACCTTCTGTACTAAGGAAACCAAATCAACGGGTTGAAAATCGCGCAACACAAGATCCTGTTCCTGAAGAAACAACAAGTCATTCGTCAGATTAACGATCTCATCCACATTCCGACTAACGATCTCAATGGTTGATTGCAACTGGTCACCGCTAAGTACCCCTTTTTTGAGCGTATGCAGGTATCCGCTAGCAACGGTTAATGGGGTTCGTAGTTCATGTGCAATGGAAGTGAGGAAGCCATTGCGAACCATATCCTGCTCAGCAAGTTTTTGATAAGCATCCGCAAGTTCACGTGCACGCAGACGCAGATCCTCAATGGCAAGTTGATCGTTCGCCCTTAATCGATTGCTGATCTCGGCCACCATGGCGGTTGCCACGCTGGGGCTATGTTTCAAAACGCGGTCAAACCCCTGTTTATTCAATTCCAACACAACTGCCGGGGTCAGCGCTCGAACCGTGGCTGCACGCGGTGCGTTATGAATGAGCGCCATTTCGCCAAAGAAATCTCCTGCATTGAGAGTTTTCAGCAAGCGCTTATCGGTATTGTTAATGGTTTTCGTGACCTCAAAATCCCCTTCGAGAATCATATAAAAAGTATGTTCAATAGAATCTTCCTGACAGAGAACTGTCCCAACAGGATAGCTCTTGATCTGACTGTTGATGATGATCTCCTGCACTTCGTCTGGGGTGATGCCAGGAAAAGCGCGAGGGATAATTCTTGCCGGTGTGCGAATGGTTGTCATGTGATGTCTGTTCGATTTTACTACCGGTGAAAATTTAGGTTTTCACCCATTTGGACTATTCCTCACGCTTGATTTTTAATTAACCATTAATGTTCGCAAAGGTAGCACCAAAAATATCCATTAAATGCGTAAAGACTAAGGAATCACCTCAAGAGAAGTAAGGTCAAAATCGGGAGCAAACTCAAGAGCATCTTGCGGCACCCAGCAAAGAGAACCATAAATGGGATTTCGAATAACATACCACCCCGGCACGCTCGAAATACCCACCACTTCCACTTGCTCTGTCACAACAATATTCGTTACGAGAGTACGATTAGTTCCTGGTCCGTCATAGCAGCCGGTATCTCTTGAAATCATGGGGATCGCCGTCACCGCAATAGTAGGCTCAAGGGTTGGAGTCTCGGTAAAAGACGGAAGCGGGGTTTCGGTCGGAGGAAAAGGAGTAGGCGTAACAGCACCAGCAGTTTGGGTTAACATCATACGTGCCAATTCAGCGGCAGTCGTTCCGACCACATCCATAGTTGGTGCAGCATCAGCAGGCACATTAGCACAGGCAGAAAGTGCCAGAACCCCAAAAAGGAAAAAAATGAACACAATCTTGTTTTTAATCATCTATACTCTCCATGTGAATAATTAATTCTACTGTCTTTTACAAGTTTTTGGTAAGAATCGAGTAAAGGCAGCCATCGTAAATGATGGCTTTTGCCCATAATAAAGGAGAAATTCTTGGAAAAACCAATCGAACGCCCAAGCCTGATTAATACCTACACACGCAGCTTTGAACCGCTCAAGATCCGCAACCTGCGCATCTATTTAGGCGGACAGGCAGTTTCACTGCTCGGTACATGGATGCAAGCTACAGCACAAAGCTGGGTGGTCTGGGAACTGACTCACTCAGAGAGCTCACTGGGCATCGTAGTCATGCTCAACAGCCTCCCATTATTTTTGCTTGCTCCATGGGCAGGCGGGTTTGCCGATCGTTATAACCGTCGCGTGATATTGCTAGTCACTCAAGCCATAGCAATGTTACTTGCATTTACTATGGCATTTCTTGTGCAGACGAACCTTGTACAGATTTGGCACATTTATACGTTCTCGTTTATCCTCGGCACGATTGCAGCGCTTGATTTTCCTGCTCAACAAGCCTTCATTGGCGACCTTTCCGGCATGAAGCAAATACGTCAGGCGGTGACGCTCAATATTATGGGCTTGCAAGTAGCACGAATGTTAGGTCCGGCGGCGGCGGGAATTTTACTAAAAGTGGTAGGTTCGGCTGCAGCGTTTTGGATCAATGGCGCAAGTTTTATGGTGGTGCTGTTGAGCATCTTTATGGTCAAATCACACCAGCAGGAGATCAATAAACGCGATAGTGGACGTGGTCAATTCCGCGAAGTATTGGACTACGTTCGATCACAGCCGCGCATGGTGGATCTTTTGATCTTCGCCTCACTCGTGACCTTTTTTGGTCTCTCCATCATGAATATTCTCCCCGCTGTGGCAGATCATGTATTAAAAGGCGACTCGCAAACCTTTGGTCTATTAATGGGTTCGTCTGGCGCAGGCGCGCTCATTTCCACGCTGTTCCTGTTGCCGCTTTCGCAAACTGCAAAGCGCATCGGGCGCATCGTTGGCGGTGCAGCGATCTGGATGGGGACCTTCTATCTTCTGCTCTCCCGCTCCACATTCCTGCCGCTTTCCATGGTATCTATTTTCCTCGTCAGCCTCGGCGCACCTTTGGTGTTAACCACCGGACTGGGCGTCATGCAATTGATGGCTCCTGGTGACATGCGTGCCAGAATCATCAGCCTGTTCACAATGGTCTCCTTCGGTCTACAACCCCTGTCATCCTTGTTTATTGGGTACACCGCTGAAGTCCTTGGCGCAGAGACGGTCATCATGATCAACGCAATCTGTCTCGCATTGGGAGCCACACTGATGCTTATTTTGAGGAAAGGCTTGCTTCAATGGGAACTTAAACCGCTCGTAGAGCCAATCCTTTCTTCGCATGAAAAGAACGCCTCACATTAAGTGATCATCAACGACGGTGTAGAGCCGCGACTTCCGCATCCTGCAGGATGCGGAAGTCGCGGCACGTTTTTATTCCAATTCGGCAATAATGTCAGGAATTGAATCCAACACATCGCTTGCCAAAACAGATGCTGTAGTACCGAAGATGTCGGCAGCGTGAAGCCCGGCTTGAGCATGGATAAACGCCCCAGCCACAGCAGCTTCGTAAGCACCCACTCCCTGGGCACGCAGACCGGTAATAAGCCCAGCCAGCACATCTCCAGTGCCAGCACGAGCTAGTGCAGGGGTAGCCACAGGAATGATGGTTTTGCGTCCATCAGGAGATGCAATAACGGTAAAAGCACCTTTCAAGACAACTACGTGCCCCCACTCTTTGGCATACTTTCCAGCCACTTCCGTCCGTTGCGACTGAACTTCATTTCGGGATATCCCAGTCATAGCAGACATCTCGCCGGGATGTGGCGTTAGCACAGACAGTACGGGTAATATTCGATGCCAATCTTGAATACTAGATAAATGCCGCAATCCGTCCGCATCAAAAACTGCCGGTATTTCAATGGAAGGCAATATCTGCTCAATAAATATTTTGGTTGTTGCCTTATCACCCAAACCTGGACCCAACAAGATCGCTGTGGCGCGATCCAAGTTATTTAAGAATGGGTGGACAGCGTCTTCAGAAATAAAGCCATGTTCATGCGGCAACAAAACCCAGGTCGCTTCAGGGATGTGACCAGCAAGCGCGGCATGCAGCATTTCAGGGATTGCCAAAGTCACCAGCCCAGCGCCAACACGGTAGGCGGCTTTCCCGGCAAGTAAAGCTGCGCCAGTATAAGATGCAGATCCAGCCACCACGAAGGCCGTACCAAATGTCCCTTTGTGTGAAGCGGGAGTACGTTCCGGTAGAAACGCAGCAACTTGATTTGCATCTGCCGCTTCAATTTCAACCGCAGTCCACGATTTCAAATCATCAGGCAAACCGATTTCTATCAACTCCAGTGCGCCAACATATTCAAACGCAGGCAGCGAAAGCAAGCCTTGTTTGACTGCCGCCATTGTGAGAGTGATATCTGCAGGCAGGGTTTCATCGGCACATAAGCCTGTATCGCAATCGACCCCTGACGGGCAATCTACTGCGATAATGAACGGCGGAACCTCGAGATCAGACAGGATGAGCGCGACACCCTGCAAAACCAGTGCCGCATCAGTTTTCAATGGAAGTTTGATACCCGTACCAAGCAGCCCATCCAACATGACATCAGTATCTTCCAAAAAATTATGCAAACCATCAAGGCTGGTATCGTTGGCAAATTGGGTCATTTCGCCGCCTGCTTCGAGGTATGTGGATATAAGCAGATCCCCTGCGATCTTACGATTAACAAGATAGGCATGGGTACGCCATCCTGCTTGGGAAAGCCAGGTTAATGCTACAAGCGTGTCGCCGCCATTATTACCTGAACCAACAATACCGGTCACAGAGTCCCAGCCATTTTCCTGCCCTAATGCATGGATGGATTCTGCCAGCCCTCGCCCGGCATTTTCCATCATTTCTGCATACGAGACCCCTTTTGCATCTGCTTCCCTTTCGATCGCACGCATTTGCGAAACAGTAACGATTTTCATCCGATTATCCATCCAAACGATACAGGTTTATAATCTTTGCATATATTATACAGATTTACACTGTACTATACCCTTTTTACTGGGTCTATTTGGTTGCTTCTCTGTCCATCACGGCAGTTACGGCTTTCCTTCTTTGGCATGGAATCGAAAAAAGATTCCTGCTCAGAAACAGTCACTACATTTCAAAATCAACTGGGACCTAAAACCAAACTCGCACGGACAAAACCATGAAAAAACTAAATAATATTCAAGCACTGCGAGGTGTCGCAGTGATAGCGGTCATCTTCTTTCACCTCGTGATTATCGAAGCCAAGTATGGAGGGACGCAAACCTTGCTCCCTAGTTGGTTATCGTTCGGCATGTTCGGTGTAGATCTGTTCTTTGTCATAAGCGGGTTCGTCATGGTTACCATTACGCGCGGGAAATTTCAACAGGCGCGAGAAGCTCTCATGTTCCTTTACCACCGGGCGTCCAGGATTTATCCGCTATATTGGGTTTACACGACTCTTGCGTTGATCGTGTTTCTCATCCAACCGTCATGGGTAAACAGTTCCCAAGGCAGTCAGGTTGATATTTTTTCTTCGTACCTCTTATTGCCAAGCCTAAAACTACCTCTCGTGCAAGTAGGCTGGACCCTGATCTATGAAATGTACTATTATCTGGTCTTTTTCGTGATTTTGTTTGCTGTGCCGGAAAAATTCCTTGTTGCTGCGATTTTTGTCTGGGGAGGCATTATTGCAATCTTTAGTTCTCCAACCGGAGGACCAGCCTACTATATTGTTTTCAATCCCCTAACCATTGAGTTTCTTGCCGGGTGTCTGATTGCTGTCCATTTTCATAATGCCAGACAAGTAAGAGTAAACGGGTTTGTATTGGTTACGATCGCATGTCTTGGAATGCTGGCTGCAATTCTAGGTTATGTTCAATTCATGAACTTAACAGGGATGTACCTCGAAGGCTGGGCGCGACTGGTCTATTATGGAGTTCCAGCAACCATTATAGTTTTCTGCATCGTACATGCCGAACGGAATGGCACGTTCTTACCAAGCCCCTTGATACAAACCGGAAATGCTTCGTACTCCATTTATCTCTCGCACTTATTCACAATAAATGCAGTCGGCAAGGTATGGAATCTTTTCGCCAACGATGCCTTGCTTGATAATTACATTGCCCTTTGTATTGCATTTATTCTTTCATTGATCGCTGGGTTCATCAGCTACAGATTTATAGAGCTGCCTCTTCTGAGCCTTAGCCGAAAAATCGCCTAACACTAGTTTCCATAATTACGCCTTCATGAATTGATATAGCAAAACACCCGCAGCTACAGAAAGATTTAGCGAACTCACCCGTCCGTGCATGGGCAGAGAGAGTGTTACATCACAAACAGCTGTCTGTTCGGAAGAAAGTCCCTTTTGTTCATTGCCGAGAAGAAGAACCCAAGGCGCCTTGGGAATCAGGGTGTAATAATCCACGTCTGCTTTGGCAGACGTGCCTATAAGTTGATATCCGCTTTTGCGTATCCATTGAGAAAATTCGTTGAAGGAGGTATGGACGATGGACTTCCAGAACAAAGTACCCATACTGGCGCGGATCACGGTAGGATGAAATAATTCCACACCGCCATCCAGCAGGAAGAGTGTGTCCACACCAACAGCATCCATGGTACGCAGGATCGTACCAAGATTACCCGGGTCTTGCGGAGATACCAAGGCTACTGCATTCACATCTGCCCGCAAATCCTTGAAGCTATATTTTTTTTGTTTAACCACGGCAAGGATACCTTGTGGGTTCTCTTTGTCCGTTAGAGTCTCCATCACAGCGACCGAGACCGGCTGCAAACGTAACTGACGGTTCCCAGCATGAGCAAGCAGGTCTTTTGCAAAGTTACTGGTTAATAATTCCGGCGCATAAAGAATGGATTCCACGTTCCAGCCTGCTTCGATCACCTCGCCAACATGCGTGATCCCTTCCACCAAAAAGGACTCAAATTCAGCACGTGACTTTTTCTGCCGCAAAGCGCGGACATGCTTGATGTAAGGGTTAGAGGTACTGGTCAGGATATCCATGCGCGGTATTGTATCCGATGTGTTGCGATTCGGTCACGACCAACCCATGGATGAAAACCGCACAATTCCCGGCGGGTATAATTGCTGTATGAAATTCCCACGTCTTCGGGCAATGACAATTTGCTTTTTAATTGTTGCATGCCAGTCATTTTCTCCACGAACGGCAATTCTACTGGACGGTGAAACTATAAAAACACTCTCGACCAGTCGAAATGTGCCATCTGAGATCCTTGCGGAGGCTGGAATTATCGCCGCCCCTGCCGACCGTGTTTTAGTCAATGGCATAGAGCAAGGTTTGGGGGATGAGATCACAACCTCAGGTAATGTTCAAATCCAACTACGTCGGGCTGTAAACGTGATTCTTGTCACACCACAGGGGCAACAAACGATTCGTACTTCTGCATTGACTGTGGGCGATGTGCTGACTGAAAATGGCATTGCTGTAGGTATAAATGACGAAGTAACCCCGCCACTGACAGCGCCGGTCACTGATACGCTGACGATCTCATTTAGCCCTGCTCAAAGCCTAACCATCACATCCGGCAATGCAGTCTTCACCATCCGCACCACTGCACGGACTGTAGGAGAAGCTTTGGCAGAGGCGGGGATTCCGCTTGTAGGGCTGGACACCAGTTTCCCAGCAGAAAATGAGGCGCTTCCGTCAGATGAGCAGATAAAGGTCGTTCGCGTTACCGAGTCAATTAGCGTGGAACTTGAATCCATCCCGTTTACAACTGAAGAAACTGAAGCAGCCGACCTGGCGTTTGGCGAACAGGAAGTCTTGCAGGCAGGCGTGAACGGAACCGCCATGGTGCGCACCCGCATCCGTTATGAAGATGGCGTGGAAGTTAGTCGTACACAAGAAGAAAAAACCATCTTGACCGAACCGGTCTCGCAGATCGTCGCAAGTGGGTCAAAGATCGTACTTTCTCAAGTCGGCGGTGAAGCGCCTTATCAATATTGGTACGCCACCCAAATGTATGCGTCATGGTATTCGCCTTGCAATTCTGGAACCAACGGATGTTCCTATGGAACCGCCAGCGGTGCAAAGGCAGGCTTTGGTATTGTGGCAGTAGATTACTCCATTTATTCTTATCTGGGCGGCATGCGAGTATATATTCCCGGATACGGGCTCGCAACCATTGGAGATACCGGCGGCGGACCGATCATTGAGAGTGCCTTCGGTGTACAACGCACGCAATGGATCGACCTGGGGTACGACGATAATGCCGTCGGCGGACTCTCGGGCTGGGTAACGGTGTACTTTCTTGAACCCGCGCCAGCAGAGATTCCTTATTTTTTCAAGTAATATGCATTAATTCAATTTACGGATAATACAACCATCATATGAATAGATCACAGCGCATTACTATCGGAATCTTGTCCTTGATTGCATTAACGCTTGCAGCAGCCCTCGGTGTTTATGCCTTTGGAACCCTGCGGAACATGGCACAGACTCCACTCGGTCCGTCACTGCCATTCATACCCAAATCCCTACCACCCACATGGACAGCCTCTCCCGGCCCGGCACCTACACAAATGGGACAGGTAGCCCTTGTACCCACTGTCTCATTCCCCACCAGCACACCCGGACCGCGCTGCGGCGCGCCGCCATTGATGAATGTGCTTGTTATTGGCACAGACACCCGCGGCGATAATTACACCTACGGGCTGGGAGACGCCATTCGCCTCGTCCGCGTGGACTTCACAACGCCAAAGGTCAGCGCGCTCGAGTTCCCGCGTGACCTTTGGGTGGAAATTCCGCACATAGAAGATAATCTCAACGGACAGGATCACGAAAAATTAAATCAAGCCTTCCTTTATGGGCAACCCGGCTTCAAATATTGGGATGACCCCAGTGAAGGTTCAGGGTTGATGGCGCTGACACTTAACAGGAATTTCGGCGCAAACATCGACCACTACATCACTGTGAATATGCGCACCTTCGAGCATGTGATCGATGCGCTTGGCGGCATCGAAGTTGTAATCCCCAACGAAGAAGTTGCCAAAACAGCAAATCTTTCAGTCGGCACACACCTACTTAACGGGCCACAGGCATTGAAGCTCGCCCGAAACCGCAGCGGTGGAAGTTTTGAACGTGGCGATAACCAAAACCTGGTGTTATGTGCTGTACGAAAGAAGTTAACCAGCCCGCAGATCGTAGCCCAGATTCCCGCCCTTATCGAAACCTTCCGGGACAACATCCGCACCGACTTCACGCCCGAACAACTTGGGCAACTGGCTTGCCTTGCCCCCCAAATGCCGCCAGAAAACATCCTGCTTGCAAGTTTCCCCGGCGACCTTTTCAAACAAACCCGTGTCTTCGACCCCGTCTTTGACAAGCGCATCGCCATCCTTGAAGCCGATTTCACCATCCTCAGTGATTTCGTAGTGCGTTTTCAAGCGGGCACCTGGCCCGTACCTGCTGCAGAAAATACCTCTTCAAGCATCGATACAGAAGATGCTCCATCTATCTGCCAATGAACTATTCTTCGATCCCACCCCTCAATGCCGCTGCCGTTCTCAAGCGCTACGGATTACGTGCCGATAAAAGCCTCGGGCAAAATTTTTTGCAAGATCACTTCGCCCTTGAAAAAATAGCCAACGCCGCAGAGATCCAGAAAGATGACTGCGTACTGGAAATTGGTCCCGGTCTTGGCAGCCTCACCCGCTATTTGGCTGTCTCTGCCCGTCAGGTCACAGCGGTCGAGCTCGACCCGGACCTGCTCACTCCACTCAAAGCCATTCTTACGCCGCATCCAAACGTGCGCGTCGTCCAAGGTGATATTTTAGAGTTGCAAATTGCAGACCTGGTGGATCAACCCGGCTACATCGTTGCCGCAAACATCCCATACAATATTACATCTGCCATTATTCGCCACCTGCTCGAAAGCACTCCCAAGCCACGCCGCATTGTGCTCACCATCCAAAAAGAAGTGGCAGAACGAATCTGTGCCGCTCCCGGCGACTTAAGCCTGCTGGCATTGAGCGTACAAGTCTACGGAGCGCCGCGCATCGAGGCAAAAATTCCCGCCGGAGCGTTTCACCCCATCCCCAATGTAGACTCTGCCGTTCTCCGTATTGACATTTTCGAGGAGCCACTCATCCCTGCTGATTTGCTGGATAAGTTCTTCAAACTCATCAAAGCCGGTTTTAGCCAAAAGCGAAAAATGCTCAGAAACTCACTCGCGTCCGGCTTGCACATCAAGACACAGGAAGCCGAAACCCTTCTACATCTGGCTGAGATCGACCCTATGCGCCGGGCAGAGACATTATCCATTGCCGAGTGGAAACGTTTGAGCGAAAGGAATTCGTAAAATAACCCTTCATAAAAAAGACGTTAGTACTATTGACATGGAATTCGCATTGAAGCCCCTTAAAAATATGTAATAATAAGTCCGTCAAAGGAGAGAGACCATGAAACGAAGAACATCCATTTTAGTGATTTCTGTTTTTATCATCATTGCACTTTCGGCATGCAATTTGCCCAGCAGTGAGCCATCTGAAACCGAGGAGGCAGATCCCGCCGCCCTGGCGTTGACCATTACTGCTCTCGCCAGCGGACAAGGTAACTCTGCTGCTGCCCCACAGAATACAGTCACTCCTGAATTCACTGGCACACCCGGACCCAGTGCGACCCCATCTGTACCGCAGGTGTCTGTGACCACCAACACGAACTGCCGTATCGGACCCGGCGTGCAATATGACCTGATCGACGCTCTTCTCATTGGGCAAACCGCGGAAGTGGTTGGCAAAAATTCAGGCGTGCCCAATTATTGGGTTATCAAACGCGTCAATGGATCTGGCACCTGCTGGTTATGGGGGCAGTATGCCACCGTAACTGGGAATACCTCCAACCTTGCAGAATACCCGGTTCCGCCCACACCGACACCGTCACCAACACTTACATTTACACCAACGGTGACATTAACACCCACCTCGCCACCCTCTGCACCAACTGCAGTTAATAATGTCGCTGTTACGAAGATTTGTGTACCTCTTTTACCGCCACTTTATCAATTTGGAGGCACATTAACCTGGGAGGACAAGTCAAATAATGAGGATGGGTTCAATATCTACTTTAATGGTGGTTTCTTTGCCGCAATACCAGCAAACTCCACCAGTTACCCACTCCCGTTATTGCCATTCGCAGCTGGGTCTCCGCAGAAATGGGGCGTGGAAGCATTCAACGGTGTCGGCAAAGCAGCCGTCAAGGATGTGACCTTTACCTGCCCATAAACAATTGAATTAACGTTTCAAAAAGTCTTGTGGAGAATTCTCCACAAGACTTTTTATTTTGTATAATGAATTCATCATGTCTACATTTCAGTCACCGCAAATCATTCGCATTCCAGAGAAAGCACAGGAGCGGGCATCTACATTTGCCGAGCATGTAATAACTACAGTCAACTACAAAGATAGTAATCAATCTGTAAAAGAAAAGATTCGCGACGATCACTTCATCTCCAAACTCGGCGAGGAGGCAGTGCGGATTCTGTTCGAGGGAAGGAACTGCCGGGTCGATGGACCAGACTACGGCGTGTATGAGGCGAGGCGCAAATCCTGGGCAGCAGATCTGAGAGTCAACGATCTCGAAGTGGCGGTCAAGACCCAAAGGCGGTCTGCCGCGAAGCGCTACGGTCTCTCGTGGACGTTCCAAGACTCACCCGAACGGCGAGATCCTATTTTGGACATGCCCGATGCGTGGGTTTGTTTGGTGGTATTCGAAGACCTGAAAGAAGAAAAGGAATGTTTGGTTTATCCGCTCAGAAAAATCAGGCAATTGATTTTCGAAGCGCCGCGCCTTTCAAGGTTGGTCGGAAAAAAGCAGGCAGTTTACCTCGAAACCCTGATACATAACGGAATTCTGGATAAATAAAAAAACCCTGCAAATGTTTCGCAGGGTTTAATCAACAATCCAAAAATCATCAATCTAAAATCGAACTAGGTTCCTTCTTCCCAAGAGTTGAGGTAGTGATGCTGTTCGGGGGTAAGGATGTCGATCTTGATGCCCATCGCTTCGAGCTTGAGGCGGGCGATCTCGTTGTCGATCTCGGTCGGCACGGAGTAGACTTTCTTCTCGAGTTTATCAGCGTTCTTCGCCATGTATTCGGCGGAGAGAGCCTGGTTCGCGAAAGACATATCCATTACAGAAGCGGGGTGACCTTCAGCCGAAGCAAGGTTGATCAGGCGACCTTCGCCGAGGATGTTGATCTTGCGACCGTCCTTGGTGGTGTACTGATCAACGAACGGGCGGACGAGGTTGGGTTCGCCAACGCTCATGGCTGCCAGAGACGGAATGTTGATCTCAACATTGAAGTGACCGGAATTGGCAACCAGCGCGCCATCCTTCATCACTTCGAAGTGATGCTTGTCGAGCACGTTCAAGTCGCCGGTGACGGTGCAGAAAATATCGCCGACCTTGGCGGCTTCAACCATCGGCATGACCTGATAACCGTCCATCACCGCTTCAAGCGCCTTCATCGGGTCGATCTCGGTCACAATGACCTGAGCGCCCATGCCGCGTGCGCGGGAGGCCAGACCACGTCCACACCAGCCGTAGCCAGCCACAACAAAGTTCTTGCCAGCAAGAAGCACATTGGTCGCGCGGATGATACCGTCAATGGTGGACTGACCGGTACCATAGCGGTTATCGAACATGTGCTTGGTAAGTGCATCGTTCACGGCAATGACCGGGAACTTGAGCACTTTGTCAGCTTCCATCGCCTTGAGGCGGATAACGCCCGTGGTGGTCTCTTCGGTGCCGCCAACAACGTTCTTGAGCATCTGCTTGCGCTCTGCTTCGGTCAGGCTTTGTGCCCAGGAAGCGAGAGAGGGTTCAAGCTTTTCGAAACGTCCCATTTCAATGAAGAACAGGGAGGAAACGAGATCGGCGCCATCGTCCTGAGTCATATGGGGCATATGCTCCAATGCGGCGCGGATGTGCTTGAAGTAGGTGACCTTGTCCTCGCCCTTGATGGCGAAGACGGGAATTTCGTAATTGTTCACCAATGCGGCGGCAACATCATCCTGGGTCGAAAGCGGGTTTGATGCGGTCAGAACGATATCCGCGCCGCCTTCCTGCAATGTGATCATCAGGTTGGCGGTCTCAGTGGTGACGTGCAAACAGCAGGACAAGCGCATGCCCTTGAGAGGCTTTTCTTTCTTGAAGCGCTCACGGATCGAGCGCAGAACGGGCATTTCACGTTCCGCCCAATCAATGCGACGGCGTCCACCTTCGGCGAGTTCAATATCTTTAATATCGTAATTACTCATTTAATACTCCTTATTTTTTTCCTAGATCGGCTATTTAGGAAATTAGTAAATTGGACCGATCAACCAATTCACCAATTTACGAAATTACTATTTCAACAATACATCCAGCCTGCCGCCGTCATCGAAATGCTTGCGGAAACGCTGAACGAAGTCTTCACGGGTATAGGTATGGTTTTGGGTGCCTCGCTGCTCAAGGCAGTATACTGCAGAGAGCGAGCCGATCTCGCCGCATAACTTCCAATCGAAGCCGTGGGAGTAACCTGCAAGGAATCCGCCGCGGAAAGCATCACCAACACCAGTTGGGTCAACCACTTCATCTTCAGGCACAGTCGGGATGTGAACGGAGGTGCCGTCAGAGTACAGGTCAGCACCGTCTTTACCGCGCGTAATCACCAGCACTTTGACATGGTTCAAGATCTGATCGAGGCTCCAGCCGGTTTTCTTTGAGATCAAACCGAACTCATAATCATTACAGAAAAGGAAATAGGCGCCTTCCATATCACGGGCAAGTTCTGCACCCTCAAGGCGCAGTACCTGCTGGCTTGGATCATACAGATATGGAATGCCCAAATCACGGGCTTCTGCGGGGAACTTCATCATCGCATCCGGCGAACTGGGAGAAACGATGACGAGATCGGGTTTCTTGTCCAATTCCTTGAGAGACTGGGTCGCAGAATACCCCATGGCTCCCGGGTAAAACGAGGCGATCTGGGCAGAGGCATGATCCGTCGTAGCAAAGAACGAAGCGGTGAACACACCCGGAACGACCTTCATCAGATTCGTATCCACTCCTTTAGAATCAAGCCAGGCGCGGTAATCTCCAAAGTCTTCGCCCACAGTCGCCATCACTCGCGGTTTCTGACCAAGTAACGCCATGGTGTAGGCAATATTTGGCGCAATACCACCGCGCTGCTTGGACATCGAGTCCACCAAAAATGAAAGGCTGATCGACTCCAAGCGTTCGGGGAGGATCTGTTCTTTGAAATGACCGGGAAAGGTCATCAGATAGTCATAAGCAACAGAGCCGGTTAAGAGTATATCCATGTTGTTTCCTTCTCGCAGTAAATGGCGCACTCCATTGAGTGCGCCATGAAATGATCGAACGAGCAAGAGTTTATCACGGGGTTTTATGAATGTAAAGTTTTTGACCTTGCAAATAAACGCCCATAAATCTACTCAATTTTAGCTTATTTTACTGCTTGATCTCCGTCCAAAGCTCGTCATACAAAAGCAAGGCTTCGCCAAGGTCAATGACTTCATGCCCTCTTGCGAACTCTTCCGCCGAAGTGTTGGTGATCGGAGAGGAAGAGTAGGCTTCGTAAACTTCTGGCTGGTTTGCCTTGGCATATTCCAATGCCGCTTTGTTCGGGTTGGTATATGGATAATCCACCAGGGTCAGCCAATTGGTATCCCCTTGCAGCAGATAATTGAGCCAGGCGTAGGCGGCATCCGGATGAGGGGCAGTGGTTGGGACCGCCATACCATCATAGAAGATAATCGACCCTTCCTTCGGGAAGACGTATTCGAAACGTGGGTCTTCGGTTTGGGTCAAAAATGCTTCACCATTCCAGACAATCCCTAAATCCACGTCACCCGCAACCAGCGGGGTCTTCGGGCTATCGCTATCGAATACGCGAATGTTTGGCATAAGCTCGAGCAGTTTTTGTTTGGCTTCTTCCAGATGATCCGGGTCGGTGTCATTCACATCGTAACCAAGGGTGAGCAACGCCGCACCAATGATCACACGGCTGTCATCCACTGCGACAATGCGACCTTCATATTCCGGGCTCCACAGATCCGCCCAGGAAGTTGGCGGAGTTTTCACCGTTTCAGTATTGTAGATGATCGCCTGAGTACCCATTTGATACGGCACGATAAATTTGGTCGATTCGCCGTACGCAGCGGTCAGACCAGAATCAAGGTTCGCCATATTTGGCAATTGGGCAGGGTCAAGCTCGGTCAACAATTCTTCGCGGATAAGCACGCCGATCATGTAATCACTGGGGTGGATCACATCATACGGGTTGACATCTTCCCCCAGCGAAACCTTGGAATACAGTTCTTCGTTGGAAGAGAAATAATCCACATTCACCGTCACACCGTAGACCAAACCAAAGCAATCAAAGATGTCTTCGGGCACATATTCCGTCCATGTAAAAATATTAACCTTGTCACTATCGAATTCCACGCGCGGGTTGGGCTCCGGGCAAACAAAACCGCTGGATGTGACCAACTCGTCAGTCGAGGCGGGTTCTGCCCCCGCGGCGCAGGCTGTCACAACGATCAACAGCACGCTCGACAAAATCAACCGAAACGAACGATGGATTTTGTGATGTGTGTTCATATTTCTCCTTGAGGTTATTAAGATAAATTGCAGATGAAATTATAGTGCAAGCCCAGCTTGAATACAACATTTACCCACGGATTACCCCGCTTGACGCACTTCCTCTTTACCAGTATAAAAACGGGATGAAAAAGCACCGCACCACAATACGCACAGGGCTGCGCCTACTTCTTGAACTTTGGCTGATCGCTTCCCTCACAGCTTGTTCTGTACTTGAAAATTTCCCTGCCATCCCCCCCGGCTGGACGGTCACCCCCAGCATCACCACCACTCCTGAAGCGACCTTCACTCCCACCATCACACCCACACCTCAACCCGTTGCCAGAGTTAGCGAAGGTGAGAAGGCATTCTTTAACGGCGATTATGATACGGCACTCTTGCATTATCAGATCGCCTTGCAGGACTCTCCAGACCCATTGGTCCGTGCATCCGCAAAATGGGGTGAAGCACGAATTTACTATGCGCAAGGTCGCTATAACGAGACTCTTACCGCCCTGCAAGTCATCATTACAGAATATTCCCAGTCGCCGCAACTCCCGTTGGCATATTTCTTGCAGGGATTCGTCAACTACAAACTGGAAAATTATCCTGCCGCCGCCGACTCTTGGCAAACTTATCTTGTTCTGCGTCCCGGCGTATTGGATGCCTACGTGCAGGAATTACGTGGCGACGCTCTTTTCAATGCCAGGGATTATCCAGGCGCACTTGCCTCCTACAGCACAGCCATCACCGCCGATTCTCTAAGTGACGACACCACGCTGGATCTGAAAGTCGCATCCACCCAAACTCAACTTGGTAATTACGAAACCGCACTGGAACTTTACGACGGCATTATCGGACGCACCACAAGCGATTACACCAAGGCTCAGGCGTTGTACGAAGCTGGGCTGACGAATCTGGCGCAAGGTCAAAATGCCGAGGCGATCGAACGCTTCCGCTTTGCCGTGGAGAACTATCCGCTTTCGTATTATTCCTATCTCAGCCTGGTTGCCCTGCTTGATGCGGGCGGAACAGTAAATGAGCTGGATCGCGGACTTGTGGATTTCTTTGCCGGACAATATGCTGTCGCCATCTCTGCATTTGACCGGTATCTACAAAGCAATCCAGCAGAAAATGACGGCACTGCATATTACTATCGCGCGCTTTCAAAAAACAACATGGCACTTTATGACGAAGCACTGGTCGATTACGGCACTTTCATCTCAAACTATTCTGCACACCCGCTCTGGACAGATGCCTGGGGTGAAAAGGCATTCATCGAATGGGCACAACAAGGGAATTACACCAAAGGCGCCGAAACCCTGTTGGAATTTGTCAATTTGGCGCCAACCTCTTCTCAAGCGGCAGATTACCTGATGAGTGCAGCCCGTATCTACGAACGAGATGCGCAATACGATAAAGCCATTGAAGCCTGGTCGCGAGTTACCTTGGAGTATCCGGGGTCGCAACAATCCTCTTATGCTTCATTTTTAATGGGCATTGTGGAATATCGCCGCGAGAATTCGCAAGCCGCGCTGGACGCCTTCAAACGCAGCCTCGCCATGTCTGTTTCAGAAGAGGACAAGTCCCGGGCTCTGCTTTGGATCGGAAAGGCATATCAAAAACTGGGCGATGGCAATGCCGCAACAGATGCATGGCGCGAAGGACAGAACATCAACCCAGGTGGGTATTACAGCGAACGTGCGCGCGATCTTTTGCAAGAGCGAGCGGCATTCGCATCCAGTTCATCGGCAAATTACCAGGTGGATATCCTCAAAGAACGCACCGACGCCGACACTTGGATGCGACTGACATTCAACCTTTCCAACGAAATAGATCTAAGCAACCTCGGTCCTTTAGCACTTGATGCCCGCATCATCCGCGGGAAAGAATACTGGGAAATGGGCATGTTGGATGAAGCCCGCCTCGAATTCGAAGACTTGCGCACAGAGTTGGAAACGAACAAGGATGCGGTTGGTAGTTACCGATTGGCAAATTATCTGGTTGAGTTGGGCATGTACCGCACCGCCATTTTCGCCGCCCGTCAGGTCTTGAGTATCGCCGGGCTGGATGAACATACCGAATCAATGATGGCACCAGCATACTTCAGTCACATTCGTTACGGCTTGTATTATTCCGACTTGATCACCCCCGCCGCTCAAGCAGAAGGGTTTGACCCCTTATTTGTTTACAGTGTCATCCGCCAGGAAAGTCTTTTCGAAGGTTTTGTACGCTCAAGCGCAGGCGCACATGGATTAATGCAGATCATCGCTCCCACCGGAGCACAGATCGCTTCGGAACTCGGCAAACCAATCAACTACACCGAAGAAGACCTGTACCGACCCTATGTCAGCGTGCTCTTCGGGACGCACTATCTTGCCAGAAATCGCACCCTGCTCAATGGCGATCTATATGCCACACTCGCCGCCTACAATGGCGGACCCGGCAACGCAGTTTCATGGAAGGAACTCTCCGGCGATGACCCAGACCTCTTCCTGGAAAGTGTGCGTTTCGAAGAGACCCGGAACTATATCCGCAACATCTATGAAATTTTCACTGTCTACCGCCGCTTATATGGTGGCGCCACAGGACAGTAAAACAGGGCATCAAAAAAAAGCGGGATAAACAGACTCGGGTCCGAGTCTGTTTATCCCGCTTTTGATTCCGATTAGACCGTGATCAATCCATGTGCGCAACAATGCGCTGATGGGCGGTTTCCACATCCATATCCAGGACCGATACAAGCTTGTCTCTGCCACTTTCGCCTGCCACGATCTCAACACGTGTCTTGGGTACGCCAAGCACCTCTGCCAGAAAAGCAACAAGCTCGGCATTCAAACCCGCATCAGCTGGGTCTGCAGCAACATGCACCTTAACCGTACCGTCACTCAAAACCCCGGCGATCTGATTCTGGCTTGCACGCGGAGTCACCCGCACCGCCAATGCAGAACCGCGTTTGCCGTCATGAAGAACATAATCTCTGGACATGCTTCACCTCGATAGTTTTTATAGTGCGAGAAGGATCGCGATAAAAATACGCGACAGAAAATCAAGTGCAAGAATTAAGACCAACGGACTGAAATCGATCCCGCCGGTACTCGGCATAATATTGCGGATCGGGTTAAGAAGCGGCGACACAAGTCGTTCCAGTGCCTCGCGCACAGGATGATACGGAGAAAGAAAAAAGGACAACAGGGAATTCGCAATAACAACCCAAATAAAGGTCTGAACCACTACACGAATTAGAAGGATCAAAAAATCAACGTTCATTTATTCTCCGCGGCATAAGATCTCGGTCCAACAATGGCAGTGCCAACCCGAACATAGGTTGCGCCCTCTTCCACAGCAACTTCATAATCAGAGCTAGTTCCCATCGAAAGCTCTGAAAGCTCTGCCTGCGGGAGCTGCTTTAAAAGAAAATCCTGCAAGCGTTTCACCTTTTGAAAATATGGGCGCGAGGATTCAGCCGCATTCCCAATCGGCGGCATGGACATTAATCCGCGCACCTGCAAATTTGGCATGGTTAGAATTTCGGAAATTTCACCCGTCAGTTCCGCCCAGCGCGATTCATCAGATGCCTCCCAACCGCCTTTGCTGTCTTCGCCGCCCACGTTCATTTCCAGTAAGACGGGTAGGATCCGCCCGGCTTCCCCGCAAAAACGATCAAGCTTTTTTGCAAGCTTCAAGCTATCTAATGAGTGCATAAAGTTAAAGTGCCCCGCCACTAGCGGAGCCTTTCGGCTCTGCACATGACCGATCATGTGCCATTCTACCGCAGAATAATTTTGCAATAATTGAATTTTCGTGACACCCTCTTCAGCATAATTCTCGCCTAGAAAGACCGCCCCCGCCTCGATCGCCGCCTGGGCTACCTCTACCGGTTGAGACTTGGTCACCACCACAAGCTTGACAGCATCCAGACTCCGCCCTGATCTCTTCGCGGCAGACGCGATTTTATCCTGCGTTACTAAAAACCTCTCACGAATGGAGTTGACTAATTCGTTCATATGTTTATTTTACACGCACCTGATTGTAATTAATGAACCTTGCATAGTTGAAAATGACCCCAAAGGGGTCAAATAATTTATGGGTACGGAAGTCGAGCCAGCCTTAAACCAAAGCCAACAGCGCGCCAAAGCGGCCTGTTTTGCCTTTTTCAGCCCGATGGGAATACCAATCATCAAGATGGCAGGCAGTACATAGCCCGGAGATCTGGATCTGCTCCACGCCCATCGCACGCAGCTGCAATGCGTTTGCTGTCCACAGGTCAAGATAGATGCGCCCATCACGGCTTTGCAAGACCTGTTCAGAATCGCTGCCGTACTTTTCGCGAAATTGAGCAGCCACATCCTCACCCACTTCGTAGTGGTCTACGCTGATGGACGGTCCAATTCCCGCGACGATATCTTGTGGGTTCGAGCCATAATGTTCCTGCATGGCTCGTATCGAAACCTCGGCAACCCCTTTTACGGTCCCCATCCAACCGGCATGAGAAATGCCGATGACCTGTTTTTTGGGGTCGTGAAACAGCAGAGGAACGCAGTCGGCAAAGCGCATAAAAAGCGAGACCGCAGGATTGTCCGTGAAGAGAATGTCGGCTTTTTGGGTAGGCTGGTCGAGCGGACGCGGCTCTTCGGCGTAGATCACATCTGTGCCGTGAACCAGCCATGCATCATGGAGAGAGGCGGGGTTGCGTCCCAGTGCATTAAATGCATGGATGCGATTCTCTGCCACACGAGTGGGATCGTCTCCAACAGAAATGCTTAAGTTAAGGGAAGTCCAAGGTTCCGGGCTGATACCGCCGTGACGTGTAAAGACCGCATTGAGGATATTTCTGGGGAATATATCGAACTGGTAATAGCGCAGTCCATCCGAATGATCAAAAGGCATTATTCAGACGCCTCGATCACAGCAGATTTTTTGATGTAATACTGACGGGTTTCGCTCATTGACTCTTCGATGTTGGGATAGGCGAACCAGGCTGTAAAAAAGCCAAAGAGTGTGCCGGTTAAGGTACGCAACAACGGCGTGCTTTCGCGATACGGAACCAGAGCGTTGAGCCAATCCCAATTGAACTGGCTGAATAGTTGAGAAAAGCCATCGAGACCGATGGGCGCGATACCGAGCAACAGCCATAATATCCAATGCAAAGATTTAAAGCGACGCCCGGTCAACCCGAAGATTATGCCGAAGATAAGGATGGCGATATAGATCGCCACGTCGCGCTCGCACAATGCGACTTTATAACCAACCGTTTCGCTGCCTATGTAATTTCGAGCGTCAAAGCGGGTAAGGCTGTAAGGGTCATCCACACCAGATATGCCTGTGGCTTCCTCAAAGGTTTTGTAGCCTGCCAAATTCGCCTCTGCCAGCGGGTAGAAGGGTTGTTCGCCATAAAGGAAGAAGGAGCGAAAACCAAACTGATGGCAAAGCGGTTTATAGACGCGATAAAGAACCTGCGCCGGCAATTCCAAACCAAGCTTCATGAAAGTCGGTGCAAGGAAGGGCAAACCGACGTAAATCAGAACGAACAAGTTCAAGATCAGCAGGTAGCGTTTGGCGATCCAGAATGAAATACGGTCTCCAGTGGTCAATTTTTTACCTTTCTCCATTTTGTATTTATAAACGGGGTCATCGAGCTTTTCGAGTTGATTCTTACGGTCGGACGCCGCCCCAAGAGTCATTTTTAATTTCTGACGTGAGATGGGCGCCTGTATCTTGTAAGGACCTACTTCCAATACCGGGATGATGTTTTTATATTTTTCCATCAAAGCAGAATCTGTTTCGATATCCACTTCCACAAGACGGTGCGGAAATTGATCACGAAGCGCTTCCAGGTCTGCTTTGACCTCTTCGCAGAGCTTGCAGTCTTTTTTTGTAAATAGTGTGACGTTGAGCATGCGTGGAATTCCCTCGGAAAATCAAAAATAGTCCTGCAGGGGTATTGGCGGCAAGCACACCCTGCAGGAGAAAGAATTTATTTCGACGCGGCGAACCCAAATGCCGTTACAGACCGAAGTCGATAAAGAAAAATTGTCCCTGCTGGGCGATGATCTCGAATGTGCCTGAAAACAGCATAACGCCGATGACGATCAAAACCACACCCATTGCGATCTCAACATAGCGCATGGCTTTGTTGTACCTGCGCAGAATGGTTGTCACCCAGCCAATGCCGAGGGCGGCAAGCAGGAATGGGATGGCCAGCCCAGCCGAATAAAAGGAAAGCAGCGCTGCCCCCTGCGAGACCGACCCGCCGTTGATGGCGAGAGTCAGGATGGCGCCGAGGACGGGTCCCACACAGGGCGACCATCCCGCTGAAAAAAAGACACCCATCATGGCAGAAGAAAGATAGCCCAATTTAGGGTCGGGCGCTTTTTGCACACGTGTATCGTAAGCAAGGAAAGGAATATGGAAGACACCGATCATATGCAGACCGAAGATGATAACAACGACACCGCCGATCTTTGCCAGCCAGAAGCGCAGGTCATACAACAAACCGCCTGCAAAAGAAGCAGCCACGCCCAACAAAACAAACACAATACTGAACCCAAGCACGAATGCAACTCCGTGCGAAAAAGTCAACCAACGGCTGGGACGTTCACCCGGCACACCGCTGCCTGCAGCAATACCACCAAGGTAGCCGACATATGCCGGAACCAGGGAAAATACACATGGAGAAAGAAACGAAGCCAACCCGGCAAGCAGGGCAAGCCAAACAGTGATTTGAGAAATTTCCATACAGGCTCTCTTTTAGAATTGAGTTTCGTTTGAAGTTACGATCGTACCGTGATCGGGCAATTCGCGGCGCTCTTCACCGGCTGCCAACGACACATATGGCATGGTCCAGCGAAAGATCCATTTTGCATCCTCAGGTGTCACGTTCACGCAGCCATGTGAGCGGCGTTCACCAAAAGCATTGTGCCAAAACGCGCCGTGAACCGCAACTCCGCCCGAAGCAATGAAGGTACACCAAGGCACAGCCGGGGTGGAATACCCGGCGCCTTCGTTTCCAGCTGTCATATTTTTCGAGATGATCTTCCAATAGGTTAATAATGAACCCGCCGGGGTTGCATAGGTATCAGTGACCTGACCTGTTACCGGGTCATAGCGTTTGCCAGAAGAAATGCGGCAGAAAAATACTTCACGCGCACCTTCAAAACACGACATCGTCTGATAATCAAGGTCAATGGACACCGTCTTTTCGTTCGGGTCCACTTCCGGGCTGATCGTGGCAACATCTGCATCAGTGATAATCTTGAGCCCGGCACCATCTGCCCAGTAAAACTCGCCATAACCGCCATAACCGTATCCACGACCATTGGCATCCTCATTCCAGCGATATTCCGGGAAGCCATTACTGGTACGTACTTGATCGATCCAGACTGTTTGTCCATAATACAAACGAGGCGGGAAGTTATAGGCAATATGGTCTTGCAGCCAGGGAGAAGCCACTGTGCCTTCATGCGCCAACTCAACATACGGAACGGTCACTTCTGCCCAAAATCCCTGCCCATTGGGCAATTCTGTCACTGGGGTGTTTGGAAGATTTTTTGTAGGTTGAACCACCGATGCGTACACATACCCTTGCGGAGTTTCAACATAACGCTGGTTTGGCAAGCCACCGATCACATTTCCGATGACCTCTCGATTCCACTCCAGCAAATGATCGGCGCCAAGTTTGGCAATGGAGGAATTCACGATCGGGTCATTGGTTGGGCGATTTCGAAGATCGATATCAGGCTCACAGACACGCCCAATAATGGCACTGCCCGGAAATTGAGGCAAGCGCCTGGGTTGGCTGAACACATCCCAGCGGTAATCAATATCATGCGCCGACAAGGGAGTGAACGCCATGGCACCGAACCCCAAGCCTGCCAATTTTATAAAATCACGTCGTGAAATATATTTTCTCATTGTTTCACCTAAGTTTATAGTAGGTCACGCTTGCTTGCCCTCGAAAGAGGAAAGCGTGACCTACGTAAGTTAATAAAGATAAGCATACCTGCAAATAAAATCACCGTCAACAGCGCGGTGAGAGGCAGATTAATTTGTAAGGTAACTCTCAAGTGCTTTTAGGCAGCCGGCACTAAGTTTATGACCGACCGCGTCTTCACAATAGGTGATGGACGCGCCAGCCTGTTCCAACATCTGCATTGAGGCGCGAGCACGGTCTACAGGCACCATTTCATCCTGAGTCCCATGCGCTACAAAAACCTGTTTACCGGCAAGTGCCCTGGCGTCTATCTGCGCATCCAAGCCCGAAGGTAGAAAGCCTGCCAACACGCCCATTTTTTGGACGCGCTGTGGGAAGATCAGACCCAACACGTTGACCATGGCGCCGCCCTGGCTGAATCCGATCGTGTCAAACTGACGCGCATCCACCCCCGCCGAAGCGGAGTACTCGTCCACCAGCCGGATCAAACCTTCAGCCGCAGGCAAAAGCGCCTCGAGGCTGGGACGTTTGGACAAGTCTCGCTGCGCTTCTTCAATGGTAATAGGGTTTGCCCGCCAGGAAAATCCCTGCGGATTGGCAGGGTGTGGCGCGCGCGGAGCGATGATCCAATAATGATCAGGAAACCTGCGTGCAAAGACCCACATTGAGTTTTCATCCCCCGTCAACCCATGGATCATGACCAATAATCGCGAGGGCTGGGATTGAGCCGGACGGATTCGCATCGTCCAACCATTGAATTCAATGGTTTCAATTTTCGTCTGAGTTTGCACGTTTTACGATCCAGTCCATTCCAAATAACACGAGGAAGATCAGCCCAATGGGAATAAATGCGCCAAGAATACAAAGGAAACCAGTCACCGCTGCGCCAAAACCATAGATCAACCAGATCAACCCCAACCCAACAATAAATAATAATAGAATAGCACCAACGACAAGGCGCACATTAGTATCTCGCATGTATTTGCGTAAATCTCTTTTCATTTCGGCGTTGCTCCAAAAAATCTCCTACCCACACGGGTAAGCCAGGCGGTTTCTCGTTTGAGGTCGGGTAGAACCCGCTCCAAAGCCTGCTCACCCAATTGAGCCAGGTCTTCGATTACAACTTTATCCAACAGTTCAATATGATGCACATCCGGGCGGACAAGTACTTCGGGCTTATCTACTTGCAAACGCAAGTAGGCGACATAACGACTGGAAACATCCACTGAACGCAGGAAGATATCCAAAGACTGGGCAAATGAAATACGGGATAAACTTTCGGCGATCGGGCGTGGAATATAGCTGGGAATGGGAAGGTTGTATCCACGCAAAGGTTTATCGATGGGGTCATTGAGCACCACAGCAACCACCGGCAAGTCTGGTGAAAGCATACGCGCCACCGTAACCGGAACGGGGTTTAAGACACCTCCATCCATTAATTGCCAGTCGTTAATGGTCTGCACTGGAAAAATTCCCGGCAAGGCGATGGTGGCAAGCACGGCAGCGCGCAAGCTGCCTTCATTAATAATCACTTCCGCACCAGAATTGATATCCACAGCGGTTACAGCACAGGGAATGCGCGTATCTTTAAAGGTTTTATCTCCAACCACTTTATCCAACAATTGACGCACACCTGCCAACCCCAAAAGCGAGGGACCATCCAGTGGAGAACGCCCGTAAAGCGCCTTCTGATCAATAGATTCAAAAATCGCCTGTATTTCTTTCGGACCATATCCCACCGAATACATCACCGCTACCAGACCACCAAAACTTGTACCAGCCACTGAACAGATCTTGTAGCCTTCCTGTTCAAGACGGCGTAAAACGCCTATGTGTGCATTGCCCTTTGCTCCACCGCCACCCAATGCTAATGAGATTTCCATATCCTTTAATGCCTTTCATTTATTCCACGTATAGACAGGTTGAACGTGCAAGATTATACCTTTGCATTTTTCTACCAACTACGCGTCTAAAGTAATTATTTAGTTCAGGTTGCAATTACCTGCAAATTAATCCCCGGGATCACGAATCAACCAGACCGCCATACCAGCCCCAACAAACGCCGCAATAATGATCACTACTAAAAGCACACGAGAGGAAGCAGGTTTTACTTCCGCCGCTATAGCAGCGTCTTCCGTTGGAGTATGCGTCACCCCTACTGAAGTAGCTGTTGGTACAAACGTGACTGTTGGCGGAAATGTAGAGGTGATCAAAATCGTTGGGGTTACTTCAACTGGCGCAGATGCCGCTTGGGTTGCGCCTGTAACCACGAGCAATTCCTGCCCTTGATATACGGTAGAAGCTTCACCAAGGTTGTTCAACGCTTGAATATTCTTTATCGTCGTGCCGTACGCAATCGCAATGCTCCACAATGACTGCCCATATTGCACTTTGTGAAAAACATTCCCATCAGGGCGCGGTGTGTTGAGAGTCACCGGCACCATAAATTGACTAACTCCGCTCGATCCGGTCGTCGAACCGCCCGGGGCACTCGTCAAGACCGCAGCCGCGCTGGATTGTTGTTGACCGCTTCCGGTCGCAGCGGCGGTATCCACAACATAAAAGTACGAAGAGCCTGATTGCGATACACCTGCGCCTATATGTGTAAAATTCCCGGAAAGCATGGTGTTCATATGTTCCGCATCCTGCCATGCGCCAGGTACACTGCCCCAAACCAACGGTCCATTCGTGTTTAGAACATTTTCAGCCCGAAAACCGCCCAAGGACAAGTCACCAGCCAAAGGAAAGCCGAGAGATAACAACTGCTGGGTGTATGTCCCACTGGGACGGGCATGCGTTGAGTAACCAATTGCCGCCATATAATCTGCCTGAGATTGGGCAGATTGCATCAAAATGGGGTGAACCGGCAACGCCGCCAATCCATTGGAAAGGCGTAAACTATTGACTGCCTCGATCAATTGAGAAGGTGAAGTAATATCCTCCCGTGGGCGCGCCAACGCAGATTCTTTTGGAGGTAGACACAAAAATAAAAGGAATACAGCCGCCAAACAAAAGGCAATGTTTTTCTTCATGGGGTTTTCGATCTCAAGAATTCCTCAACCCTGCAAGGGGGTCCTATACAAAGTTAAATTTTTACTTGCGGTAACAGGTCATGCAAAGCGGCGACCAGGGCATCAACATCTGACTGAGAATTATATCCCTGCACTGATATACGGACGAATTGTCTATCCTGCCATTGAACCAGCGGGACTTCGATTTTATATTCGTCATACAAACGACTTTTTAGGACCGCAAGATTGGAGGCAGGCAGGGGAGCAATCCCCATCTGGAAATAAAAATCCGAATCAAGCGGATACAGCGGAGGCATCTTCACCAATTCGCAAATTTGCTCAAGCCCGCTTCGCAGCAATTCGTGACTTTTTGTCCGCACAGCATCCCAATGATGTTCCTCCATGAACCGAATGGCGGCCGGGACGGTCAGCGCGGCAGAGGGATCTTTAGTGCCCGTCCACTGCAACAAGTCAACAAATCGTGACCCAGTGGTCGTCTCTGGTGTTGGATTAAATCCCCAACTCACGATCAATGGGTCAACGAGATGCTGAAGGTCTTCCCGAACATACAAAAATGCCGCACCCTTCGGGCTTAACATCCATTTATAGTGATAAGCACAAATTACACTACCGATTCAAATTGGGAGCTCGGTTTATTCTTGGCGCGGCAATGATGCAGGGGGGATTATACAGCCACTTGAGGTAATAAGATCTCTAACGCTTTCACCAATGCATCAATATCTTCCTGTGTGTTATACCCCTGCACCGAAATGCGGATAAACTGACTGCCCTGCCATTCGGTCAGGGGTATTTCGATTTTGTATTCATCGTACAAACGAGATTTGAGAGTCGAGATGTCTGAGGGAGGCAGCGGAGCGATCGCCATCTGGCTATAAAAATCAGAATCAAGCGGATAAGCCGGAGGCAATTGAGTCAGATCACAAATTCTTTCAATCGCCTGGTGAAGCAATAAATGGCATTGACGGCGAACATGATCCCAATCGTGGTCTTTCATAAATTGGATTGCATCTGGGATCGTCAAATATGCAGTTGGGTCTTTCGTCCCAGTCCATTGCAGGTAATCGACAAAACGGGAACCTGTGGTAATTTCGGGAGTAGCTTGGTAGCCCCAACTGACAATTAGTGGTTCAATTTGAGCCTGCAATTTACGCCGAACATAAAGAAAGGCTGAACCCTTGGCGGTCATCAGCCATTTATGAGCGTTCCCAAACACTATATCCGCACTGAGCTCCTGAAGATCAAGGGGAATTTGACCAAGCGAGTGCGCGGCATCAATGATTGTCAAAATTCCCGCCTGACTTGCTCTCTGACATATTTCTTTGACTGGCAAGCGAAGAGCCGTAGGAGAGGTGATCTGGCTCATATAGATCACTTTTGTACGAGGGGTGACGCCCTGCCAGAATTGCTCAACGATTTCTTCGTTGGAATGAGCCGGCAATGAAATGTGCTGGTGAATGTACTTCGCGGCTGTTTTTTTGCATACGAAATCCCAGGTGTAGTCGCATGCGCCATATTCATGGTCTGTTGTCAGAATCTCATCTCCTGGTTTGAGTTGAAGGGAGTGAGCAATAATATTCACGCCATGCGTTGCGTTAGGAATGTACACCAAATCATTGGCATCAGCATGTAGATATTCGCCCAGAACTGTACGAGATTCATACAGAAGCGCAGGCAGCTCTCGACCTAGAAATAAGACTGGCTGGCGCTCCAACCGTAACTGCCATTTTTGGTAGGCGTAAAACACAGGTCTAGGGGTTGCGCCAAACGAACCGTGATTTAGAAAAATAACTTCAGGATCCAGGAGGAAGTTTTCTTTTAAAGAAAGCATGCAACAATTCTAACCGATGGAGTACTACAGACAGAGTGGGATAAGATTCTTACCTGCTCCTATAGCGCCTATTGTA
>NZ_JADJDD010000014.1:0-16069 GCF_016702885.1 Candidatus Villigracilis vicinus | reverse complement strand
AGCCTTAACTTACTTTTCTTTACTAACCTTGGCGGGACATGCCCAGCAAAGGCGGGATTTTCACTTTCAAAAAGCAGTTGTGCTTCAACTGCGCTTCCATCAAAATAAATTTGACCTTCATTCATCCAGACCACGCGCTCTGCCCAGCCAAAGGCAACATCCATATCATGTGTGGCGAGCATGACGGTTTTGCCACTTTTCACCAGGCGATCCAAAATGGTGAATATTTGCTGGCGTGCCCACGGATCGAGACTATTGATGAGTTCATCCGCCACCAAAATGGACGGCTGCATGGCAAGCACACCCGCCAATGCGACACGGGTCTTTTCGCCGCCAGATAAGGCATGAGTGGGACGCTCCAACAGGTGCGTTACATCACATAACGCGGCGGCTTCGTCTACACGGGCATGGGCTTCACAGGTGGAAAGTCCCAGATTGAGCGGACCAAAGCTAATATCCTGCGCGACACTTGCTGAAAATAACTGGTCATCGGGGTCTTGCAAAACCAATCCTACATGACGGCGCAGGTTTGTTAAGGAAGCGCGGTCTGATGTGACGGTAACTCCTCCCAGACGCACTTCACCCTGCTGCGGAAATAAGATTCCGTTGCAATGCAGCATGAGCGTGGACTTGCCCGAACCGTTGCGTCCGATCAACGCCACACGGTCGCCGGGCGGGAAGTGAAGCGAAACTCCATGCAGGGCATTGCGTTCATGTCCTGGATAACTGTAATGAATATCAACCAGTTCAAGCAGACACATCATAAACTCCAAACAAAAAACATACTTAATGTAACAATAGCCGCCAGCGCAAACACGCGCCTGTCGCGCCGATACTCCGCAGGCAGCACGCGCAACTCGCCCGCATATCCGCGCCCTTCCAGCGCGATCTGCACGCGCGCACTGCGTTGATACGCGTCCACGAACAGACGCGCTGCCAATTCCCCTGCGCTCGACATGCCGCGCCAAAATCCACTGTAGCCGAGGCGCGCGTCTTGCGCGGTTCGCATTCGCTCCATGCTTTCGAGCAGGGTAAAAATAAAAGCGGTAGATCAAGGTCATTAGATCAAGCAAAAGAGGCGCAAGGCGCAGCCTCCTGCCCAGGTCTAACAGATCAACTAACGGCGTGGTAAGAGCGAGAAAATTCATCGCTGAGGCACAACCCAGGGCGCGGGTAAAAAGCAGCAGCGCAGAATCCAGCCCGTCGGCTGTTATCCCAAAAAAGAATGGATAAAAGCGGATGTTGACCGCCACGCCCGCGACGGATAACGCCAGAAATACGCCCTCTGCCAGCAAAACTTTTCGGATCAGACTTGCTGGTAGCTGCGCACACCAAATGGAGAGAATCCACATCCAAGCCGCTGCCACCACCCCCCACCAGCGGACGGTTGAGCACGAGGCACAAAATGAGAACAAGCAAACTGAACCCAGCCTTATACGCCGGGTCTAGTTTGCGTAAGGGTGTTGCGTAGGCGGTGCGGTCGATCAGATTCAATGTTTTATTTCTTCGTGGTAAATTGTCCGCGTTTGACGCCGAAGTAATAGCCGATCACGCCCGCGCCGAGCGCGGCTTGCAAGGCGAATAACAGGCTTTCCGTTTCGCCGCCTGGAGGCGACCACGGAGATTCAAACCAGGGCTGATAGTTTGGCGCAATTTCAAGGATCGCGCCTTCCGCCTGACCATCTGCGCCGCCGAATTCAGAATTCGGATTTAAGAAGAGTGGCACGATTGCCAATGCGATCACAATCAGAATAAGGATCAAGGTGTTTTGCTTCATGACTTTGCTCCTGCGAGTCCAATGGATTTGAGTTCGGGCACAGCCAATCCCTTAAGCGCGTTCACGACCAACACCGTCAGAATGCCTTCACTGATCGCCAACGGAATTTGAGTGACGGCAAAGATGGTGCCGAACTTGACGAACGATCCCATGAATCCGCTGACGGGATCGGGATAAGCCAAAGCCAGTTGCACAGAAGTGACCACGTAGGTAATCAGGTCTGCCAACGCGGCGGCGGTGAAAATGGCAACACTATCTGATGTGCGCCTTTGAGCAGTTTCCACACACCATACGCCACGAACGGACCCGCGATTGCCATGCTGAACGAGTTCGCGCCCAGTGTGGTCAGACCACCATGCGCCAACAGGATGGCTTGAAAGAGCAGCACGATGGTTCCCAAAATCACCATCTCGAACGGGCCAAACAGAATCGCGCCCAACCCTGTGCCTGTGGGGTGACTGCTTGAACCCGTTACGCTCGGAATTTTGAGCGCGCTTAATACGAAAGCAAACGCGCCCGTCATGCCCAACAGAAGACGTGTTTCGGGTTTCTCTGCAACGGTGCGGCGGATACGCATGTAACCGATCGCCCAAAACGGCAGAGATACAACAAACCAGAAGATCGCCCAGCCGACAGGCAGAAAGCCTTCCATAATATGCATTTGTGCTGGCTTGGCATATACCACGCCGATGTTTAATAACACCAGCGCCAACAACAGCGACAATGCATTGAAAAGATTTTTACGTTTCATTTGATTCTCCTTTTTGATGAATGAATTTACACTTTGCAGGATTCAAGCGCAGCTAAGATTTCTTCGCGCGGCATTTCCTGCCCGATAAAGACCAATTCGGTGGTTGTATCTTCTTCCACTTCACCTTCGGCGGGTTCGATCTCATCCACTTCGCACAATCCGCCTGCCTGACTGAGCAAAATAGGATTATGGTCGCTGAAAAAGACAATACCCTTTGAACGAGTCACGAGGTTGTATGCAGGGCTGTTCAAGAACTGATCGAAGGCGTTCCAATCCATGAGCGCTTCACTGCGGAAGGCAAAACTGGCAAAGCCATATTCCTCCACTTCGCTGGAAGGCTGGTTCCATTCCAAGTCCCAATCTTCGGCTTCGGCGCCGCGCTCGTAATCGTATAGCCCTGTATTAATAAGCAGGGACGGATCCACCTGCCCGTGAACGGTGTGGTGGATCTCCGCGTCGGGGTTCAATTTTTGCATGAAGTTTCCAGGTTGGACACATCTTCCCGCGTTTTCCATGTCCGTTTTATTGACCAATACAATGTTGGTAAATTCAAGTTGATCCACCAGCAGCGGCGCAAGCGGCTCAATAAAGGTCGCGCCATTTTCGTCCAGCCGTTCGCCTTCACTGTGGTAGGTCTGCCAAAATTGAGCGCGTCCACCACGGTGATAATGCTATCGAGCCGCAATTCATCCTCCAACCCGCCCATGTAAAAGGTTTGGGCAATCGGCATCGGTTCGCCAATACCTGGAGACTCGATCAGGATGTATTCGAGGTCGGGCATCTGGCTGAGGGTTTGCAGTTCTTGCAGCAGGTCATCACGCAGTGTGCAACAGATACAACCGTTGGACATCTGTATCATTTTTTCGGTGGTATGGCGCACCAGTTTTGAGTCAATGTTGATTTCGCCAAATTCGTTGACGATGATGGCGATCTTGCGCCCGTGATTTTGCGAGAGAATATGATTCAATAAAGTCGTCTTGCCCGCGCCGAGAAACCCGACGAGGACGCTGACAGGGATGGGATTCTTTTTTATTTTGCCAGTTTCTTCAATTCAGTCATCAACTTCTTTGGTTGTTTGTCCTTGCCCAGTGAGCGGATCTGACGCGCCGACAATGTGAGCGTGATGGATTTTCCATCAATCAACAGCGTAACCTTTTGCAAATTGGGTTTGTAGGTACGCGATGTATGCCGCTGTGAAAAACTGACGCTCTTTCCAAAGCGGGTCTTGGGCGCCAGCGCCTTGCGGGTTTTGTGATTGAGTTTACGTGCCATTTTATAAATCTCCTCTTATGTTCATTTCACTTCAAACAAAAACACATCACCCGCTTCGGTGCCTGCGGCGAGGAACTTGCCATTGGGTGACCACGTGATTTGACTGACGGGTTCTTCCAACTCTGCCGTAAGCAGCGGAGATTTTTTATTCTTCATTCCGCGCCACAACATCAAATTGCCATCGCGCCCGCCTGAGGCGAGGATGTCACCCACGGGTTGAAAGGCGAGGCACGAGATCAGATCTTCGTGGCTTTGCAGGGTGGCGGGCTTTGTGCCTTCGGGTCCCTTGCCTGAACAATCCCAAACCACCACGCTGTCGCTGCCGCCCGTGGCAAGGTAACGGCTGGACGCGTCCCACGCGAGTTGCATGACCTTGACGGGGTAGCCCCACATTTGCAGGTTCTGTCCCGTGTCGGCAAACCAAAAGTGGATGGTCGAGTCCTGATCACCCGTGGCGATGAACCTGCCATCGGGACTCCATGCCATGACCAACGCCGAACCCTTCCACGGATTTTCTTCAATGCAGGTGGATTCGCCTGGCGTATAGAGATTCAATCCGCCGTAGCCTGTGACTGCCAACACTTGCGGACGCTCATCCCCTGCCCGCTTCGGACGCCAGCCGAGGCTGGATACCGTTGACCGAGGATGGTCATACGCCTGAAGCATTTCCCCTTCGGGATTCCACAAGCGGATTTTTCGCCCCGCACACGAAGCGAGATACGCGCCGTCAGTGCTCCAGTCGAGTCGCTCCACCCACGCCGAACCGCCATCCATCTCGCAGATTTGTTCGCCCGTGGATGAGTCCCATAAACGGACTTTGCCATCCTGTCCGCTGGTGGCGAGAAGTGAAGAATCAGGCTTAGGCTGAAACCTCATGCTCATCGTCCCGAACCCGTGAGCGGGTAGAGTGAAGCGGCGCGTCCCGTCGAGGTGGAAGAGAGTCACGGGTCCACTCACGCTTGCGACAGCGAGAGTCTGCCCGTCGGGTGACCAATCCAATGCGAGGACGTGGTCGTCAATGGCGTTGCGCCAGAGGTGATTGAATGTAGTCTTCTTCATGCCAGACAATCGCGGAAGGATTGGTTGAGTTCGGCGCGGTCGAGGTTGCGCCCGATGAAGATGAGCGTGTTGCGGCGAGTCTCGTTGCCCCACGGACGTTCGGGGCGACCGTCGAAGAGCATGTGAACACCCTGGAACACGAAGCGGCGGTCTTCGCCTTTGATGCTGAGCACGCCCTTCATGCGGAAGATGTCCACGCCTTTTTCGCGCAGGAGTTTGCCGAGCCATGCGTTGAGTTTTTTATCGTCGAGGTCGCCTGGGGTGGTGATGCCCACCGAGGTCACTTCATCATCGTGCTCATGCGGCGGCTTGAATTCACGCTGGCTGACGGGTGAAATAGCCGCACTGTTCATCAATGCCAGATTGAATTCGGAGGGTGATGTTCGGTGAACAGACCATACGCGCTGGGTTTATCTACTTTGAGATTGAAACGCATTTCATTTTCAGTGGTGATGGGCAAACGATGGAGTTGTTCTTCGGGTTGAATGGACTCGCCGCTGTATTTTTTGGCGTACTCACGCGCAGAAAAAGTTAACGTGGCAGGCATGATGGCGGTTTCGATTCCTTCCGCGCCTGCGGAAATCAGCGGCAGAAAAGCAACATCCATTGTCTCGTCATCGGGACCTGGTTGCAGGACGAGTTCGTATTCGCCCGCGTGCAGGTTGTACGCACCCGCCCACTCAAAGGGATATTCAGGCTCCATGAACTTCGGGTCAACTTCCATCGCGCGGGTGACGTTGAATCCGCCAACATTGAGAATGCGGTCGAGGTCAATCACCGCGTCTTGTGTGCGGTACATCTTTGCGGCGGCGTTCATGGCGTGGATGCGGCTTTCGAGTTCGTCCAGTGCGGCGGGTTCCACCAAGTCCACTTTGTTGAGCAAAATAACATCGGCAAAGGCGATCTGTTCCACCACTTCGGGCGTATCATCCAAATGCTGAATGACGTGCTTGGCGTCCACCAGTGTGACGATGCCATCGAGGCGCATTTTCGCGGCGAGTTCTTCATCCATGAAGAAGGTCTGCGCCACGGGACCTGGGTCTGCCATGCCTGTGGTTTCGATCAGGATGTAATCGAACTTGTCTTTGCGCTTCATCAGGTTGCCGAGAATGCGGATCAAATCTCCGCGCACGGTGCAACAGATACAGCCGTTGTTCATTTCAAAGACTTCTTCTTCGGCGCCGATGACCAATTCCTGATCAACGCCCACTTCGCCAAATTCGTTTTCAATCACGGCAATGCGTTTGCCGTGATTCTCATGCAGAATACGATTCAATAAGGTGGTCTTGCCTGAGCCAAGAAAACCAGTCAAGACGGTGACGGGAACACGAGTATCCATTTTTTTCTCCTTGTATTCGACCGCAGACTGTGGACGATGGACGGCGGTCTGCGGTCGATGGTCTGCCGTCCATTTTTTAGTTGATTCTTAATTCCATTTGCACAGGTAAAAATATCGGGCGATAGGCGTCGTGCCCTTCGCCGTACATCTCATTCATCAACGCGGCGTATTCCACGGCGCGATTCGTATCGGTGTACCAACGCACGCCAAGATATTCCGCTGTCTTCACCACACCCAAGACCGCGCCGCGAATTTCTTTTTCTGTAAAAAACGGGCTGGCAGGGATCAAGACCCAACGTGCCAACCGTTCCGCCGACTCGCGCTGTGTGGCAATCGCCGCGTAATGCAGCGGACGAATCTCGGGCGCCCACTTTGAAGGCGTGTTCTCTGCCCGCAGATACATCATGAAGGTCGAAACTTCACATTCATCGGGAATGCGCACCGCCACCCCATACGGTAGAAAAATCTGCTGTTCATCGTTCATCGGCAAACCTGCCGCCTCATGCAATCCGCGCCGAATCTCGTGCAACACCTGCAACTGCTTTTGCGCCAATCCATCTGCGCCGAACCAACGTTCGTGCTGTGCCACAGACTTCTCACAACACGGCAGATCGCTCTCACTCATGCGAATGCCGATCGCATTGCGCAGCCATTCGCCGCGTTTGGAAAAGACCAACAACGCGCCCGCCTGAGTCTCATCCGCTGAAAGGTGCAAGCCATACAAAGTGACATCGGCAGAAAGTGAAGGATTCGCTATCGGCAGCGAGTTGCTGCAATCTGCCACAACAGGAATTGGGGAGGAGGAAGCGGACTGAATCCACGCCCCAGCTTGAGTCTGCATCCAAGCCGCATCCACGCCCAAACCGAATCCCCGCGCTTCATCCTGACCGAAAGCCTGCTCCAACATCCGAAACTGAATCTGCGCTCCATGCCGCTTCACCGCGTTGACAACGTCCACAGAGGCATTGGCGTCTACCGCAACAGTCTTGCCGCGCAAGTTGAGCGCTTCGAGGATCAAGCGCCGCGCCTGAGCGACGTTCTTCACCACGAGGACAGACGCGTTGAGAGTCGCCGCCCAGCGTTCACTTGGGTGCGCTTCGGTCGCCGCGTGAGCAATGTCCGTAGGCAGCAGCAGACTCTTTTCATATAGATCAGGCAGGGAATAATCTGTGCCCCACACGGGGGCATCGCCACAGGCTCCAGGCATTCAGAAACCTCCTGTCCAAAGATCGCGCCAGTCCAACATCTCGACTCCTCTAAATGAAAAACGTTTTCAATAAGAAAATCTATAAAAAGACAGGGAGTTTGCGGCTCCCTGTCTTTGGGGAATACAGGGTGTTTACTTCAAACCATTCAACAATTTCGGTCACATTATGTTTCATCATCTCAATATAGGTCGCGGCGGGGGCGCCGTCGGTCAAGGATTCAAGGTAAAGTCTGTTCCACCACTTTGACGCCTGTTTCAGAAGCGATCTGATTCGCAAGGTCAGCATTTTCCACTTCACCGAGGAAAATGGCAGGTGCGCCGGAATGCTTTGACCGCATCGATGGCCGCGGCGATTTCTTGCGCCGAGGCGCTTGCTTCAGAACTAAAACTTGGCAAGATGGTATCCACGATCTCAAAACCATAGCGCTCCGCAAAATACCCCAACGCTTCATGATTGGTCACCAACAGGCGGCGTTCAGCAGGGATGCTTTCCACCTGTTCCATGATGAAGCCATCCAGTTCTTTGAGCTGTGCAATATACGCCTCTGCATTGGCGTCGTAGGTTTCTGCACCATCAGGGTCTGCTTCGGCTCAAGCCATCGCGGATATTTTCCGACATAGGTGATGACAAGATTCGGGTCCAGCCACATATGCGGATCGCCCGCTTCATGCTCGTGACTTCAGCTGTTCCTGCTTCGGCTGTCCGGCATGTTCTTCCATCTGATGCGGGGTCAGCCCGGTTGTCGCTTCAATGATCAATCTTTCACCGCCTGCGTTTTCCAGCAGCGGTTCGATAAAGTGTTCATACTCCACGCCATTGAGGATCAGAACATTGCTTTCCGCGATCTTGGAAACATCGGAGGGCGCGGCTTGATAGGAATGTGGATCCGCACCGACGGGCAGCAGGGATTCCACGGTCACACGGTCACCTGCGACGTTCTGGGCAATGTCTGCCAGGAAGGTGGTGGAGGCGAGGACGTTCAAGGTGCCGCCTTCGCTTTGAGGGGCAGACCCGCACCCGGCGAGGAGAAGAGCCGAGAGAGTTAATGCTGTGATAATGGTATTGAAAATCTTTTTCATTTAGAGCTCCTATTTTTTATCCCTCACATTGTGAGGGATTTTTTTTATTTACGCCTTCACAAAGACACAGCCTTTGTGAAGGCGTTGATTTACTTGCAATTTGCGCACAGACCGAACAATTGCAGCCAGTGTTCCTGAATTTGGTAACCGGTCTTGCGTGCGATCGACTTGGTCAAGGCATCGAGATCATCGCCTTCGAAAAATTCGACCTGCCCGCATTGCTGACATAACAAAAGATGTTGATGCCCATGCCCGGCTGAAATGAATGCCTGGCAACCCAGCGGTTGATGCACGCGTTGAATAAGGTGCAGTTCTTCGAGCTTTTCAAGCGTGCGGTAAACCGTGACCAAACCCAACGCGCGATACTTCTTGCGTGCCGTGTCATAGACTTCGATCGGGGTTAGCGCATGGGTGGAACCAAAGACCGTATCCACCACCGCCCGCCGCGCCGCAGTGACACGGTACCCGTTATCATGCAATTGTTCCAGCCACATTTCAGAGGATGTTATCATGGATTTCCTTACTGAAAATCATTTTCAATTAGTATAAGGGGAGTTTTTCGAAGAGTCAAGAGAAGAGACCTGTCAGGTTTTTAAAACCTGACAGGTCTGATTTTCACCACACCCATTTAGGATTAAAGCCTTGTAGCTCCAGATCATTCACTTCGCCGCTTTCCACATCCAACACTTGCAGGCGTGAAGAGAAAGGGAATACTTCGAGGGCGTATACCTCGTAGAGTAAATATTTTCCGTCCGGTGACCAATTCAAGCTGCCATGCAAAGCATCGACATCATTTGTGAGCATGCGGGGGTTGCTGCCATCTGCACTCATGACCCAAATTTGATCGCCGCGCGGAATGGAAAGGTCGCGTCGCACAACAGCGATCGTTTCGCCATCTGGCGACCACGCCGCAAGTGTATTTTCAAACCCCGCATCCGGGCTGATGTTTACCAGCGTTTGTGATTCCATGCCGTAAATGAATAACTGCGTCACGAATTGATCGTGCTTGATGACCACATCGCGCAGCAGAATGGTTTTGCTGTTCGGTGACCACATTGCCGCTGCGCCTAAAACATTTTCGATGACGCGCGTTTCACCATTCTCAAGGTTATACAAACGGATGCCTTCCGGCGTGGCGTAGCTCAGCCATTCCCCGTTCGGTGACCAGCGCGGGTTACCGCCGGGCAATTGTGTGTCCTGGAAGACAGGTTGGGCTTCAGCAGTGGTTACATCCACCCACCATAAGGTTGGCAAGCCGTTGCCGTCCAAACTCATGTTCTCGTAAATGATGCGGCTGCCATCCGGCGACCAGACCATGCCTGAGCAGATCGCTTCCATACAGTCTGATAATTTTTTGCGTACGTTCGTCTTCAAATCCACGAGCCAGAGTTCGCTGGATGCGCTATCTTTTTGTATGATGTATGCCGCCTGTGCTGCGTCTGGCGAGACGGCAAAGTCATCCACGCTTTGAGTTTCTTCGGAAACCACATTCGACGTGTCGTTGGCATACTCAGTGATGAATAACTGCTTGACGCGATTCTCGTCCTCGCGCAGATACAGGATGCGCGCTTCGTTTATCGACGTTTGAACTGGCAGCACAAGCCCGGCATTTTCCTTCGCTCGAACTGCCGCACCCCAAGTCAACGCTGCGCCGAGGATGACAACCACAATGGCAGAGACCAAAGGCATGACCGGCGCGAATTTATCGAGGAAGCCCATACGATCGAAGAGACGGCGGCTGTTGACCATGAGCAAACCGATGACAATCAGCACCACTGCCAGCCCTAGACTGAACGAAAGGATGAGTGCCAGCCCAAGCATGAGACGGTTAATGGCAATGGCAACCAGAAGGATGGCGATCGCATCCGGGCAGGGGACGAGCCCACCGCTGACTCCCAGGGCGATAAGCGAACGCCAGGTGATGGCTTCTGGGACATCATGCGAGTGCATTTTGCCATCACCATGATGATGCATACCCGGCTTCATGGTTTGCACTTTGACCGACCCAACCGGCTTTTTGCTGGTTGCTTTGGGTGTGAGTGAAATATGGTTTGGTTGTGATTCTTTTGGCTTTCTTGAATCGCGCCAATAGACAAAGCGTTGCCAGAGCAAATACAGACCCAATCCAAGGATCAGCGCACCAGATAAGATTTCAAGAAAAGGGATGACCGTTGTTGGCAGAAAATACTTAGATGCTGCCAGCGTAAGAATGCCCAATAAGAACACCGAGCCGGTGTGCGTCAGCGTGACCACTGTCCCGAGTACGATCGCATGCCAGGACGTTCCACGCGAACCGACGAGATAGGCGGCAACCACCGTCTTGCCGTGCCCGGGCGTCAGGGCGTGCAATGCGCCAAGCGCAAGTGCGATGAGCAGGGCAAATAGGTAAAAGGAAATGGAAAGTTCTTTGCTGCGAACCAGATCCAGGAGGATCTCTTGCGGCGAGCGTTGTTGAAGCTCTGGCACCACTTGTTCGGCAGTTTCAGTGACGACATCCTTTTGTTGACCAAATGGCAGGGCAGGTGCGCCGCTATCCCATGTGGTGAGCAGGCGGCTTTGGTCTTCGATGGACTCCGGGTTGCGAATGTGGTCAATGGTGAGGATGTGGCTCTTTTGCGAAGGGAAGAGAAAGGCGGTGCTGTCTTCAGCAGTGAGATAGAACCAATTGATCGATTTGGTGGTCTCCATGCCGTTCTCAATGACAATGCGTTGGGCGTTGTTGGGGTTCTGGCTTAAATCTGCAGAGAGGTTGAAAATGATGAGTTCTTCACCCGCCTGAAAGGCTTGCATACTGGATGGAATTTCAATGGAATCAACCCTCAGCGGCAGGGATTTGCCATCGAGGCTGACCAGCAACAAATCGAGACGTGAGGCGCTCCAGGATGCGGATTCCGATTCGCTGACCGAGCCATCCTGGTCTGCGTCCATTTCATTCCAAATGAAGTTGACGAGTAACGGTCCCGGCTTGAGCTGCCATTTGATCTGCATCTCGGTTTGCGAGAGTGTGACTGTAATGGTGTGGGCATAGATGTCGGCGGGATGCGCTTTGACGGTTTCGGCGGGGCGCAGTTGCGCGGCAAGCAGAGCAAGTAAAAACACTGCGCGGAAATAAAAAGAGATGGGAGGTTTTTGTGACACGGAACGATTATACATGTCTGATGGATTTTGGGTCTGTAGGGGGAATGCTTTCAAATCTGACATTCGAATGACTTCGTTTTAATTAATGAATGGACTAAAATTCGAATATGCTTGTCATCAAGAATCTGTTTAATGGCATTTTGCCGGATTTAAAAGAAAGGGAGGGGGAGTACCAGGAATTTTACCTGCAAGATGTTGTTACCATGTATTCGATCATTGGCGTTTTCATTATTATTGCGAACATCGCCATGCTTTATTTGGATACGGTCTTTCTGCGTGAGGTTCAGAATCAATTATTGTTCGCATACCTTATTCGAGTTAGCTTTTCTGTTTTTACATTGGGGGCGGTGGTGTATATTCAACGCAAGCCGTCCTATGAAGTGATCGACCGGTTGTTCACGGTCTGGTTGTGGACGGCTGTTTTTTATTTTTTGATCTTTAATTTCCTGCGCTCCGCCAGTCATCTGACCACCAGTGTGGATATCCTGTTCATTTTTGGCGCGTATGTTTTTTCGAATATCCGGTTGCATAAGCTGTTCGTTATTATGGTGTGCTTTTCGGCAATGTCGATCGTGTTGATCTTTCTGACAAAAACCGATGTGCCGCTTGCCACACGCAGCCTGGTATCAACTGTGCATTTTTTCGTGCAGGGAGTGGGGTTCGTCTCTGCGCTTCAGACCCAATCTTTTCGCCGGACGGCGTTCCTTGCCTACATCAAGGAACGCGAAGCCAGTCAACTGGCGACCCGGCTGCTCCAGACGGATCCGTTAACAGAGTGTTTGACTCGGCGGTATTTTTTCGAATTGGCAGAACGTGAGCTGTCCCGTTCAAAGCGATACGGACATTCGTTTTGTGTGCTCATGTTTGACCTGGATAAATTTAAATCCATCAATGATCAATTTGGTCATTTGGCAGGGGATCAAGTTTTGATCTCTTTTGTGAAGACGGTCATGGAACAAAAACGCGGATCGGACCTTTTGGGGCGGCTGGGGGGTGAAGAGTTTGCGTTACTACTGCCTGAAACAGATTTTGAAGGCGGCTGGCTGGTTGCAAACCGCATTCAGGATGTGTGGGCACAGGTGGATACCCCGGTTTCTGGGCTGCTGATCAACTCGACCGTGAGTGTGGGGGTCTCCGTGCTGGAAGTAGTTGATGAGACATTTGAAGAGTTGCTGCATCGTGCCGATATACAAATGTATGAAAAGAAGAACGAAAAGCGCGAACTCGGACGTTGAATCACGGCAACCATTGCGGCAGAATGCCTTCTGTGAGTATGACAGATTGATTCGTGCCTTCCTGCCACAACCCCACTTCTGGTTTGTATTGTCCCTTTAATTTGAATTGCTGAAAGAGCAAGGCGCTGCCCCACGGGTTCCATTGCGGGGAGTTGTAGGTGTATTCCGTATCGTCAGTAATGATAATGCCGCCGAGCATGGAGGGATCGAAGACCCACAGGACCTGCATGGGTTTTTCTGCATCGGCGCGCAGGCTGAGCACGGCACGGTCTTCCAGCGGCGACCAGGCGACGGAGTAATATGAATAATCGTAGATGTCTTTTTCACCGATCAAGGCGATGGTTTCGTTGGTCGTAAGATCGGCAAGTTTGACCTGTGTGCGCCCGCCTTCTTCGGTTTGTTCGAAGGTGGTGTAGAGGAAGCGGGTCGAGTCGGGTGACCAGGTCACGGGTCCGCCGGTGGTGGAGGGGAAGAGGAATTCTTCGCCGTTTTGCAGATTGATCATATGGATGAAGTCTGCCAAACCGTCGAAGGAGGCGAGGCGGGTCGCATCTGGCGACCAGGATGGGTTATAGCCCAGTATGCTTTGGTCTTCATAGACGGCTTGGTCTACGCCGCTTTCCAGGTCTACGACCCAGATGCGCGGCGAGCCGAAGGGCAGGTCTGGGCTGGGTCCTGCGGCTTCGCGTGAGTAGGCGATGCGTTTATCGCCCGGCGCGATCACCGGGGTGGTGCAGCGATCGAAACCGCAATCCAATAATTTTGCGGCATCGCCGCCTGCACGACTGACACGCCACAGGTCAATGCCGCCGTTCTCGTTGCTGGAAGTAAAGATGAGGAACTCGCCGCTTTGGGCAACGTCGAACGAGATGACCTTGATGCTTTCATCTGTGAGACGCACGGGGGCGTTATCGTTCAACCCCAGCGACCAGATGCTGCTTTGGTTGTTCTCCGAAACGACATAAGCGACCCGTGGTTCCCGTGTATGGATGTTCCAATTTTGCGCTTTTTTTAATTCGCGCCCTTTGATGTTCACTTCTCCGGCAATGACTTTCACAGTATAGACCGTGCCCGGTTCATAGGGTTTGAGCGGAATGTAACGTACACTGCGGTCATCCACTGATTCAAGATAACCATCGTGGATGGGCTCAACCGAGACCAGGTCTGAGGTGATCTCTGCCGAGATGGTCTCAGAAAAAGTGAATGTGATCGGTTGATACGGACCGACCGCGCCGTCTTCAGGCAGATCCACACGCACTTGTACGCCTGCGCTTTCGCCAACCCAGATGATCACACCGGCAAGGATGGCAAGCGTTATGAGGACACTGATAGCGACGGTGTCAAAAGAGAGGCGGGTTTTCATGGGTAGAGATAGGGCTGATCAGGGATGTTTACGGCTTCAACAGACTCAGCGGTGATCATTGGCGTGCGCTGCCCGTCCAGTTCGATGGAGGCGATGCTGCCTTTGACGACGACCCAGCTATCCTGCTGAAGCTCGGAGGCGTTGCTCCAGCGGACCGGCATGGCGATGGCGAAGCCGTCTGCGGAGCAACAGGAGACGACGAAACGACTGACGAAGAATTGATCCGCTTCGAGGGTATCTTCATCGAAGTAGACAAAGCCGACGACCGAGGCTTCCTGCCCGATGAATTCGGTGATGTCGTCCTGATAATTGAACAATTTCAGCCATTGGAGAATGTTGCGTTCTTGTGATTCGGTTTCGAAGATACTTGCAGATGAATCCGAGCTGACCAGCGGCGCGCTGGTGTTGAAGCCCTTGGTGGAGAATGCCGAAGAATCCAGCGGGCGGGCGGGAATGAGCAGACCGATCGCCAACGGGATGAGCATGACCCACAAGGTCACAGAAGAAGGCGCATGATCGTGTTCGTGGTGATGTTCGGGATGTTCCAGTTCATGCTGGCGTGAGCGGCGGATCTCGGAAAAGAGGGTTTGTGCCAGCAGCGCCAAAAAGAGGATGCCGATGATGGTCAGCGGCACGAAGCGCGAGTTGATGTACCAGGTCAACTGCCCGTTGACGGCTTTGAGTACGAAAAAGATACACAACCCGAAAAGTAATAATCCTTGATACGAGCGGAACATTCGTTGAGGCATGGGTTTCTCCATGTCACTCTGAGCGATAGCAAAAGTCTCTGTGGTTATCGAGAGATGCTTTGCTCAGCATGACATCATTTAATAAAGTAATTAAAAACCAACCCGGCGATCAGGCTCATCATAAATGGAATGGCGATGATGTACGTCACAGCGCGGCGTTTGAAGACTTGCAGGTACATGATCGTACTTTTGATGTCCACCATCGGACCGAAGACCAGGAACGAGAGCACCGCGCCAAAGCTGAATACGCCTGTGAAGCCCAGCGCCACGAACGAATCCACCGTCGAACAGATGGAAAGGATGACGGCAAGCAGCAGCATGATCAAGACCGAAAGAAGCGGTCCGCTTCCGATGGCAAGCAGGGAAGACTGTGCAATGAAGGTTTGCAATCCCGCCGCAAGCAGCGAGCCGATGATGAGGTAGCGTCCCATGTCGAAGAATTCATCCACTGTAATGAGCAGCGCTTTGCGGATCTTTTCGCGGACTGAATCCCCCGCTTCGGCGTGGATGTGGTCGTGCTCGTCTCCAGCCAAGACCGGACGAAGAACCTCGCCCGCCTCTCCCTGCGCCGAAAAGACCAGCCCCACGGTGACGGCGATGATCAAGCTGATGGTGAATCTCCAAAAAAGCATCTGCCCCCAGCCGAACGCGGAAGCGGTGCTGAGGATCACGATGGGGTTCAAGACCGGCGCTGCCAGCAAAAATGAGATGCCCGCCGAGAGTGGCAGTCCCTTTTTGAAGAGACGGCGCGTGAGCGGTACCACGCCGCACTCGCAGACCGGGAAGATCATGCCCATGAAGGCGCCGCTGATCGCCGCCGCGGCAGGACGGTTCGAGACCCAGCGACTCATCTGGTCGCGGTCTACGAATACTTCCACCAAGCCGGAGCCGAAGGTGCCAAGCAGCAGGTAGGGCACGGCTTCTACAAAGATGCCGAGGAAGACAGTGGCAAAGACGTTGAGCCTGTCCCACAGCCAGGTGAAGGCTCCGTTCGGCAGCAGGCTGGCGCTCACCGCCGTGAGCACGGCAAGCAGCACAAAAAGGATGGTGTTGCGTGAAAGGCGATTGGGTGTTGTGGTTTGCACAAGGGGATTATACC
>NZ_JADJDD010000013.1:0-64518 GCF_016702885.1 Candidatus Villigracilis vicinus | reverse complement strand
CCATCATTACCCACCAAAGAAGAAGTGAGGGAATTTATAAAGTGGGCGAGGAGGCCTCGCCCGAATTTTTAGAACTCACCCCATTATTGGGCGGGAAACCTCCGCCTACGGACGTAACATGCCCACAACCCAGAATCATTTTAGATACCGACCCCCACGGCTAGACGACGCGCTCGCCATCCTGCTTGATGCTGCCTTCGCCAGAGATCAAACTCTCGAAGCTCTGACCACAGTCCAGTGGCTGTGAACTCTGGACAAGACCACGCGTAATGCGCTGGCATTACTGGAATTTATGCAAGAAAGAAACATTCCTGTGTTAAGGGATGTTCTGTGCCATTGGTCAAGCCGCCGCATCAGGCACAAGGTGAAGTTTTGCATGGCGCCAGCGGCATGACGAACCAACTTACCCGGCCAAAGACTCAGACCATTAAGGCACAGTGCCGTTAAGATTACTTGATCGAACGCTTTCTTGCCGAGCCAAAGGAGTTGACCTTATTTGCCATTGGTCCGTTGACGAATGTTACCCTTGCGGATCCGCCAAGAGCCTAAATTCGCTGAATGTGTTAAAGAATTGGTCATCATGGGTGGCGCCGTTCGTTCGGGTGGAAATATGTCTCCATTGGCAGAGTTCAATATTTCAGAAGACCCACATGCGGCACATATCGTGTTCAATTCGGGCATTCCCATCACCTTGATCCCTTGGACGCAACCTGCAAATGTTTGCTCACCTACGCCGACATTGAGCGATTGAACAAGACCGACTCCCCCATTGCAAGATTCGTCCGCGACGCGACTGCAACCTATATGGATTTCTATTTGAAGTACGAAGGTTGCAGGCTGTGCCTTACAGATCCGCTCACGGTGGCGGCAGTCATTGCGCCAGAGCTGCTCTCCCCTCGAGTCACACTTATGTGGATGTGGATATTTCGGGGGAGTTTCCCCGGCAGGCAAGACGTACGCAGACTTTATGAAAGTGGCAAAGAAACCCGCCAACATCAAGGTCGCGTTGGATGTAAAGGACGCGAGTTCGTGGGATTATTTATTAAGGAATGGAAAACTTAGCAAAACAATAGGAGATTGCTTCGGGCAAAGAGCAAGAACGCCCTCGCACGCGTGCTTGCGCACGGTGCAAGCAACGACGAACATGCCAAAACACATCATCATTGACACTGACCCCGGTATTGACGATTCGCTGGCGCTTTTGCTGGCGGCGGCTTCGCCTGAAATTAGTTTAGACGGCGTGATCGCTGTCCATGGAAATGTTTCCACCGAGCAGACGACGAAGAATGCATTATCTGTTTTAGAGCTGGCAGGCTTGAGCCAGGTACCGGTCTTCAAAGGCTGTGACCTGCCGCTCGTCAAAAGTCACTACTCGCCAGGGACGCATGGCGGGAATGGTCTTGGGTATGCCCAGCTTCCAGGAATCAGCGACCCAGCCACGGTTAAGCATGGAAGCGATTTTCTCGTGAGCAGATCATGTCGCATCAGGTGAGATCACGCTGGTGGCGATCGGTCCGCTCACGAATGTCGCGCTGGCAATTCGCAAAGAGCCAAAGATTGTACAAAACGTGAAAGAGGTGTTCATCATGGGTGGGGCGATCCAGCACCCGGCAACACCGGCGCTGGCGGAATACAGCACCTGTGGACCCACATGCGGCGCACATTGTTTTTCATTCGGGCATGCCGATGATCCTCACGCCGTTGGGTGTGACCTATCAATGCATCTTCACAAAAGATGACCTGAACCGTTTACTAAAGATAAATGCGCCGATCACAAAATTCATTGCGGACTCGACGCGCTTTTATGGAATTTCTTGATGAATATCAAAGCATTGACGGTTGTGTCATTAACGACCCGATGACGCTGGCGCTGACCTTTATGCCGGAAATTTGCGACTACCAGGACCTGGTGGTGGATGTGGATATTTCGACGGGAGTGGGTTTGGGCAACACCTTTGGAGACTTCTACAATTATGAGAAGAAACCCAAGAATATGAAGGTGGCAATGGGCGTACGTCCGCGTATGTTTATGGAATTGTTCCTGGAACGAATGGAAAAACTGGCACAAAAATCGTGACATTCAAAACAACAGTGTTATCATAATCAGTACGTGTCTGATTTAATCAACTTTTTCGGAGGAAACTATGTTTGGACAAAATCAAGAGCAACCAATACACGACGTGGGTACTCATTCCCATCGCCATCGCCATTAATGTTGCGGTGGGTCAGATCGTCCTCGTTCTCAAGCTGCCCGTGTTCCTTGATTCGATCGGCACTGTGTTGGTGGCTGTCCTGTGTGGGCCATGGGCTGGCGCTCTCACTGGCGCTCTCTAACGTCATTTGGGGGCATTGCCATTGACCCCGGTGCGCTACCATGGTGGCCCGTCGCTGCAATGATCGGTTATGGCGGGTCGCATGGCGGGTTGGGGCTTCTTCAAGGCTGGTGGAAGGTTGTTGTGACCGGTTTCGTGGTTGCACTCACCGCCGCCATTGTCTCACCCCGATCGCCGTGTATCTTTTTGGCGGCATCACTGCCAGTGGTTCCTCCTTCATCACCGCATACCTTCTCCAGACCGGGCAAGGCATTTGGTCGGCTGTGGTCAGCACCAACTTCTTAACCGAGCCGGTCGATAAGATCACCACTGCCATGATCGCCTTCGCCATCATTCAAGGCTTGCCCAAGCGCACCATCGGCGGCTACCCCAAAGCGGACCAAGTTGCAACCGAAGGCGGTGCAAGCAGCACTCAGTTGTATATCGCCATTGGCGTGGTCGTTGCGCTGGTCTTGTTCGCGGCCTTCATGCTGCGTAACATCCTCGGCGGATAATTGAAATGCTTTACCGTCATTGCGAGGAGGGCGACAGCCCGACGAAGCAATCTTAAGATAATGCCTGAGATTGCTTCGGGTGGAAGACCACCACCCTCGCAATGACGGCTGTAAAGAGACCAGAAAATATCTGGTCTCTTTTATTCGTCCAAATGGGTATAATCGCAACCTATGCATGAACGCCTTTCCTTCCATATAAAAAGAGACAGCTTTCTGCACAGTCTCAACCCGTTGACCAAATTGGTGCTCACTCTGGCGCTCATATTGATCGCGTTCACCTTCCCTATTACTGGACGCCGCACATCCTTGTGCTTGCCGCCATCATTCCACTCAGTCTGTTGGGAAAAGTTTTTCGTGAATTTTCCGTCACAGCCTTACGGCTCATCATCCCAGCGGCGGGCTTTCTATTTTGATGCAAGCCTTCTTTCAACCCGTCGGCACAGACATCATCTTCAAATTCTATTTTCTGGATATGACCATGGAAAGCGTCCTATTCGCTTTCCGAAATGCCATGCGTGTTTTCGTGATGGTCTCGCGTTCACACTTTTCTCGTCACTACCCATCCCAGCGAATTGATGTCGGACCTCACGCGTCGCGGCTTGCCCGGTCAGTTCGCGTACGTCATCATCTCCACGTTACAAATTTTGCCGCAGATGCAAGCCAAGGCACAGACCATCATCTCTGCCCAGCGTTCCCGCGGACTCGATACCGAAAGTAGCTTTCTCAAACGCGCTGGTTCGCTTATTCCGCTGATCGGTCCGCTCGTGTTCGGCTCGCTCGTGGAAGTGGAAGAACGCGCCATCGCCATCGAAGCGCGCGGCTTCACCTCCAAACAGGTCAAAACCTCTTTGCATGAAGTTCCCGACTCTGCATTCAATCAATTTCTGCGTTGGGCACTGCTGGTGTTCATCATCATTTCCATCGGGTTGAATTTATGGCTTTCATAAATCTTCAAAACGTCACGTATAAATATCCGCTCACCAAAGAGCCGGTGCTGCAAAACCTCAGTTTGCAGATTCCAGGAAGGTGAGTTTGTTTCGGTCATCGGTCCTAATGGCGCGGGCAAGTCCACGCTATGTTATGCGCTGGCGGGTTTCGTGCCGCATTTCTTCAAAGGCGAGATCTCCGGCGAGATCGAAGTGGACGGAAAACTCTCGAGCAAATCCACGCTCGATACATGGGTGCTCAACGTTGGGCTGGCGTTTCAAAATCCATTCAACCAAATTTCCGGCGCGAAGTACACCGTCTTTGAGGAAATTGCGTTTGGGCTTGAGAACATCGGCGTGCCGCGTGATGAAATGAAAAAACGAGTGGAGGATGCCATGTCCCTGACGGGAATCAGCGAGTTAGCCGACCGCTCTCCTTATTCCCTCTCTGGCGGACAGCAACAACGCGTCGCGCTGACCTCGATCCTGGTCATGCGACCCAGGCTTTAGTCCTCGACGAACCCACCTCGCAAATGGACCCCATCGGCACCCGCGAAGTCTTCGGCGTGGTGCGAAAGATGGCAGAAGAAGGCATGACCGTTGTAATGGTTGAACACAAAGTGGAATGGATCGCTGAATTTGCAGATCGCGTCATTGCATTAAAACAAGGTCTGATTCTGATGGAAGGCAAGCCAAACGAAAGTGCTTACCTCCGACCTGCTGACAGAAAACGGCTTCGGCGTTTCGCGATACACCTCCACAGCACGAGAAGCGAAGAAACAAGGCTTGTGGAAAAAGCAAAATCTACCTGTCACGTTGGATGAGGCGGTGGAGGGGTTTAAAAGTAAAGGATGAGGTCCTCTCGTCCTTTTCGAGATTATAAATCATTGGGCGGAGACCCCGCCCCTACAAACAAAACATCATGAAAATCGACATCAAAAACCTCCGTTTCACCTATCCCACCGGCTTGGAAGCCTTAAAAGGTATCAACCTCACTATTGATTCTGGTGAGCAGGTTGCTATCGTTGGGCAAAATGGCGCTGGGAAAACTACGCTTGTACGGCATTTCAATGGATTGCTCAAACCGACTACCGGCTCTGTATCCATTGGCGATTGGGAGACGACGAAGCATTCCACAGCAAAGCTCGCTTCACGGGTTGGGTATGTATTCCAGAACCCCGATGAGCAGTTGTTCTCAAGAGACGTATTGACCGAAGTCTCGTTTGGTCCAAAGAACCTGGGGTACGCCAAAGAAAAGATCGATGAACTCGTCAAACGCGCGTTGAGTCTGACCGAGTTGAACGACAAGACGGAAACCAACCCCTACGACCTTTCTCCCACCTGGCGAAAAATGGTCGCACTGGCATCCATCATCGCCATGGACACGCCCATCATCATCTTTGACGAACCCACCACCGGGCAGGACGCCGTCAATGTGGGGCGCATTGCGCACGTCATTGCTGAGTTGAAGAAGGAAGGCAAGACCGTCATCACCATTACGCATGATATTGATTTCTGCGCCGAGAACTTCGAGCGTGTCATCGCCCTCGCAAAGGGACAGGTCTTGCTCGACGGCGCTGCCCGCGAGGTCTTGGGGCAGGAAGAAATTCTCGCGCAGACCTATGTTGACCCGCCGCAGTTGACGCGATTGGGAAAAAGATTGGGGTTGAAAGAAACTGTAACGAAGCAGGAAGAATTTCTGAAGGCAATTTAATAAAGAAATGGCGACTTGCAAGTCGCCATTTCTTTATATTTTCATTCAAACCTGGGCGCGGTCTCCGCGCCCCTACTTTTTGTAAACTACCAACTCTTCATAGCCAGAATCATTTTCGAATAATTCACGCTTATAGACGACATCCTCTAACTCGAGAAGAATAATTTCAGCGGTGGTATAGATTTTGCAACCACTCACGAGATGACCGCCGATGGTCACGCCGTCGCCGTCTGAGATGGCAACGTGGATGTGTGAACCATGGATGGAAACTGTCCCGGTCATGGAGACGATCTCGAAATGACCGTCATAATCGTTGTAATATCCACGATTGGCGAGGCGCAGGGTGGCATGGGTTAAGCTGCCTACGCTGGAAAGCACACAACCTGCTTCGATGTTGTTTTGTTTTATAAACTCTTCGATGGAGTCGAACAGGTCTTGTTGAGGTTTGAGGCGGAAGGTGTGAGTTTTCATAGTTGCTTATTCTAAAAGAGTAATTCTCCACTAGCGCTGACCACCTGCCAGGTATTTATACGACAGGTTTCCAACTTACTTGAATAAATTTATGAGAGTTCTCCTTGTTTCTTCAAGTTAAACAATTGAATCAAAAAAACAATCCCCATTAACACGACAAAGAAATTGACGCTACGCCCTAACATAAGGCCGCCGACGACATTCACTAAAACAGCTCCGCCAAAAGACCAAATCGCAACAACTTTTCCTTTGAAGGTCATAATGGACGAAAAGAGAAGCAAAGCTCCATAAGTAATGTCGATTGCAACCGACAAGGGGTCTATGGAAATAACATTCGCAGCGGCATTCATCAAATATAAATTCATGACGCCAGACACGACACTTAAAACACCCAACACAGCAAGGATGATCATATAAGGCAAACGAATGTTTGACTTTTTTGTTATTTTATCTTTCAATTCTGTTGCTTCATTTAATGCCATTTATTCCTCCATTATTTTAAATTATTTAATTAGGCATCTTGCATAAACAATTTGGATTCTTGAAGTTTTACTTCAGGTAATGTTGCCGAAAGCAAAACTTTCGGAGTCTTTTTTACCTTTTCACAAAGTCTATCCAGAGAAAGTAAAGCATAAATTCCCGCTCAAAATGTTTTGGTAAATTTACCAGAACATAAAACCGGTCAGCCCGGTGAACCAGTCTATGAGAAATTGATAGAACTGCAAGCCGAGCAAAGCAACAATGGCTCCGAGAATGGCTCCAGCGATGATGTCTGAAAGGTAGTGTACGCCCATGGCCACACGAGCTAAAGCTACCAGCGGCGCCCAAACCCAAAGGATAGTGGCAAGCCAGGGCGGGGCAAGAGCCGAGGCGAGGACTGCAATGAGAAAGGCGCGGGCGGCGTGTCCCGATGGGAAGGAGTGCGGGTCGGTGTTGCGGTAAATCCCGCCCCATTCGCCTTCAGGACGTTTGCGTTTGAAGAGGAACTTGACCGCCAGCACCACGACTGCCAAACCGGAGAGACCGAAGAACTCCACGGTTTCCCAGTGCCGCCATTCAGAGCTGCTGAAGAACCAGATGATGATGAGTGCCGCCGCCCAGAACCAAGAGTCGCCGGAGTGCGCGAAGAAGATGGCAAGGTTGCGCAAAAAACCCGGCTTTTCAGCAACGCGCATCTGACTGGAAAGTCGGGCATCGAGTTCGAGGATGGAACGCAGACTCATTTTTTCGCTGCCGCCCTTGCTTTGGCTTTTTCAGAACGGATCTGGCGGGTGAGGTCTTCGCGCATCAGTTCGAGTTGATGAGGTTTGTCCACATCCATACAGGGTTCGGCTTGCTGCCAGACAATGGCGCGACCTTTGATGCCGATGCGCTCTGAGGCACGCTCAACCAGACTTTCAAGGGTGAATTGACGGGTGGCAAGTTGAAAGAGGGTGTCGAAGCCGATAATACCAGCCTGGCGCATGGGACTTTTACGGTTGCCGATGAGGGCTTCCCAAACATCCATATGTTCTTTGATGATACTGATACGGGTGATGTTGATATCTGCGCCGCAAAGTTCAATGTCTTTGAGTTTGGTATATGTTCGTTTGGATTCGGGATAGCGTGCTTCCATCACTTCTTTGGGGCACACGCCGTAGTACAGGTCATCTTCGGTTTGCATGGCGGTTTTGACGAGCCAATCCACCATGCTGCCGCGCAAAGCGGGAATGTCTGCAGAGCAGACAAGCAGGTGATCGGTATTGGGTTTCAACTCAAACGATTTTTCAGAACCGGCAACAATATTCGCCAACATACGTCCTTGATTGGAAATATAGTGTAACGGTTTGGAGCAGGCTAACTCGCTTTTTTGTGAAAGACCGATGATAATGATCTGGTCCACCGATTTGGATTCAGCAAGCGCGTCCACGATCCACTGTACCATGGGCTTGCCTGCCACATCGATCAATGCTTTGGAGCCGCCTTGCGAGTAGCGATACAACGGCTCATTGGGTTGCGGGATGCCCCCAGCGAGGACAATGGCATTCATCTTCATACGTTAGTTTAACTCCTGCAATTGGGGTTCAAAACCAAGTTTGATCAGCATTTCATCCAGCTCTGCAAAGGAGAGCGGGCGGTTTTTACCTGAGATGGCAACCAATGCCGCTTCCATCATGTTCGTACCGAAGGAACGTCCTTCTAATACAGGCGTGGTGGTGATGAGGTATTTAATACCGCACTTCTTGAAAAATGCCACATCGTCAGGCGTGGTGGTGTTGGTGACAACCACTTTGCCTTCCATGTCGAGGGGCATATTGCGTTTGATGTAATGACAGTCACCGGCAATGACAGTTGCCCAGTGATAGTACTTCTCCCACTTGGGGGTATGTTTTTCCTGCTTCTCGCCGGTGGGATAGATCCAATCGAAGGGCAAACGTCCAGCGATCGGCATGAGCAAAGCGGCAACGGTCTTTAATTGGCTTATTTTATGAATGGCGATCGGAATATCCAACCCGAACATGAGGTCACCGAAGACGGTTTCATACCCGGCATCTGCAAATGACTGCGACATCCCCCAGCGATCCACACCAACCGTGACCAACACCTTACGCCCGCGCTGGCGGATGTATTCGCCGATCTTCGCATCCAAAAACGCCGGGGCTTTATTTTCCAACGTATTCTTTAATCCACCGCCATCTACAAGCGGCGTCTTCTTTACAAAACGCACCATCGGTTGTACAGAATATAAGGGATACCATTTGCCGTCTGCCAATGCCCCCAAGTCTGCACCACCAACACCGAATGCATCCACTTTTCCGTCCAGTTCCTGATATTTGAGTGCGGCAGCTTCCATATCCCCATCCGTGCCAATGCGTTCGATGCGTACGGTCTCGCCCAAGAGAGTAACTTCCACAGACTTATTTCGTTTCGATGATCCAATGCTGATGCTGACCGCATGTTTCATAAAAAATCCTCCAAGGAAATGTATTGTCAGGTCAGTTATATCACGATTCAGCTTTCGGGTTCGGCAGACGGCGCTTCAGCAGATGGCAGGGTAAAGTAGAAGGTAGACCCCTTTCCCGGTTCACTATTGACCCAGATCCTGCCATTATGGATCTCAATAATTCGTCGGACGAGAGCAAGTCCCACCCCGGTGCCTTCCGAATCGGCTTCCAATTTGTTAAATAACCCAAAGATGCGTTCATGATGAATCGATGGAATTCCAATTCCGTTATCGCGGATGTAGAAGATCAGCATACTGCCTTCCTGACCCAATTGACCGATCTCGATCCTTGGATTTTCGCTCACGAACTTTGAGGCATTATCGATCAAATTCTGTACAACCTCCACCATCCGCTGGCGATCCACATAAACAGCATCCATGTCTTCCTGGATATGCACCTGAACACGACTGGTTTGGATGCGTCCTTGCACTAAGTCAAGTGCGTCGTAAACGATCTCATTGAAGGGTACCAATTTCGGCGGGTTGACCAAACGCCCGATCCGCGAGAGGTCGAGCAGTTCATTCAACAGGGTTTGCATCTTATCCGTTGCATCTGAAATTCTTTTTACATCCCCACGCAGCCTTGGCAGGTTACCGGTGAGTGCATCCTGTTCAAGAAAACCAAGAAACCCGCGGATGGTGATGATCGGGGATTTGAGATCATGCGAAACGGTATAGGTAAAACGCTCCAATTCGGCGTTTTTTCCTTCAAGTTCCTGGATTAATCCCTTTCGAGCAACAAGCTCTTTTTGTACCTCGCTGAAAAGACGGGCATTTTCCAAAGCAATGGCGACCTGATTGGCATAGGTTACAGCCAATTCGGCATCTTTTTCGGAGAACTGACTAACACTATGCCCATCAAGGACGATGATGCCAATAACATTCCCCTTCACTTTTAACGGAATAGCAAGCCAGGATCGAATGTGCGGATTCGGTCGGTCCCCTTTTTTGAAGGTTGGCATGGAAACTTGAACATCCTCAACAAGGATGTAAGGCGCTTGCCCCACGATCAATGGATAGGATGGTTCATCCAAACTAACCTCGAATTTTCGTCCTATATGTTCTTCGGGCGGGTCCAACCTGCGGATACTGACGATCTCCAGCACATCTGCCCTGAGCAATTGAACGGAAGCACTATCGTAGGGAATTACTTTTTCAAGCTGTTCGAGGATCAGGCTGACTGCCCGAGTCTCATCAAGCGTTTCAACGATGATCGCCATGCTTTCGCGCAGAGTCTCTGATTCAGCATTCTTATCCTCCAGTTCCTTGATCAGTTTCTCGCGCTCGGTCTCCACCCATTTTCGCTGGCTGATATCACGCACCATGATAATGGCAGATTCAGAGGTGACTGGTGCCACACGCGCTTCAAAGAACTGGATCTCCTCCCCTGGCGGCATACCATACTCAAAGGCATGGACTTGTCCCGAAGAGAGGGCGCGCTCCAATGCGAACATGGTTTGCTGTAAGATACCCGCCGGGAACATATCCTTGATATTCCTGCCAATGAATTCGTGCGGTTCCATAATGGGCACCAGATCAGCAGACGCCATAAAATCCAGGAAGACACCGTCTTTTGATATCTCAAAGATCATATCCGGGATCGAGGCAATAATGGCGCGGGTACGCTCCTCGCTTTCCTTCAGATTACGCAGCGCCTGGCGTTTATCAGAGACATCATAGAACATGCAAAGAATACAGTTCTGATTCTTAATATTGATCAATTCATAGTAAGCAATGGAAGAACGGGTCTCGCCATCCTCGCCAGTGAATTCCACTTCGACGTTTTCAAGCGAACCATTCTCCAGCAAGTCTTTTATGAACTGTCCGCGGGCTTCTTCATTCTGCCAGAAATGCAGGTCAAGAGCAGATTGTCCCAGCGCTTTTTCAGGAATCAGGCTGGACAATTTCCAGAAAGCTTCGTTCGCTTCAAGAAAAACACCTTCATCCAAGGTCACAATGGAAATGGCGATGTTACCGTTGTTAAACACCTTACGGAAGCGGTTCTCACTCGAGCGTAATGCCTCTTCTGCAGCTTTCCTTTCGTTCAGTTCGCGCTGCGCTTCTTCATATAAACGAGCATTATCAATGGCAAGAGATGCCAGCGCCGCCAGTTTCTCGAGCGCAGAAACCTGCTCTAAATTAATGCGATGTTCATCTACTGTCGTGGCAACAAGCAGTACACCAAGGACTGTATCCCCAGTTTTTAGCGGAGCACCCGCTACAGATAATATTCTTTCATCAATGCCTTTAGGGTCTCTCCCCTCCCATGATTGGTATTCTTGCACCAAAACGGTTTCGCCGCGCTCCCAAACTTGGCCAGCGACGTCAACCCCTTTTTCAATAAGAACGCCATTTCGCTCTTCGTAAATCCCATTTCCCAACTCCTGCCTGAGGCTGGACCCATCCGGAAGGATAAGGTCAATACCAACATTGGGTGTACCAAGCAGGATACTAACCCGGACAAGAAGGGATTCGAGCAGCGGTTTTAATTCAAGGCGGTTAAGCAAGCCAAAGGTCGTTTCGTGAAGTGCAGTCAGGTAACTGGCTTGAACCTGCAGTTTTTCATCTGCGCGCAAACGCTCACGAAGTTCCAAACGCGCATCAGAAAGCGAACGGTTCAAACGCCGGATCAGAATATAGGTCAACACACAGGTGATGATAAAAACAGCGGAAAGATCGCGGGCATAGCTCAGCGGTGGGTCAATGCTGTATTGTCGAATCCCCATATATTCCTGGTACGCAAAGAACCAGATCACCCCCAGACTAAGCAACCCTGTAAAAAGTCCTTCCATCCACCCAAGCAACAACGCTGCCAACAACACAAGAATAGAGTAGGCAAAGACGGCTATATCCCGCAACCCGTCTGCTTCGACCGCCTGATAGGTAAGTGCTGACCAAATCAGAACGACCATAAAACTGCCAGCCGTACGCACATGCCCCTTGCGGATCAAGACCTGGGTAAAGAAAAGGATAAAAAGTAAAGCTGGAAAAAATAACCTGGAAGAGACGCTTAGCCACTCCCCCGAAACCATACGGGAGATTGTCAGCAGAAGAACCATAAAAAACGCAACCCACCCAAATGTATTCAAGGTTTGAGCTGTGCGAGTCTTTTCTTCGTCTTCAAAAATAGATGGCGCAAACAAACGCCGAAACATATTTCGCATCAAGGTCATTATAAAACAATAGGCATTAGTAAGAAACGATCAGATTAAATAAAGAGGCGGAATGCATGGCATTCCGCCTGGTCGTATTAGTAAGGCTTTTCCAGCAGTTGATCTAAAACTTTTCTGGAGGCTTCATCAATGACCGTATGCTGGCTGCCGCCATGCGAATCCATGGTGACGACAACCGGGAAGTCTTTGACCTCGATCAGCCACATGGCTTCGGGAACACCAAACTCCATTTTGAACACACTGTGGACCTTGGTCACCGTTTGCGCAAGAAAGGATGCCGCGCCGCCGATGGCATGGAAGTACACACTGGGTGTTTCCTGACAGCCTTTTAACGTTTTTGCGCCCATGCCGCCTTTGCCGATCACACCTTTGACGTTGAAGTGTTTCATGACATCTGCTTGATACGGCTCTTCACGGATGGATGTAGTTGGACCCGCAGCGATAAATTTATATTCTTTGGTATCCAGCCCGGCAACCACGGGACCGCAATGGTAGATAACGGCACCATTAAGCAGTTTCTTCAGTTCTTCATACACTTGCAGGTCATCACCCTGGGGTGGGCGGGTCTTTTTGATGAAGGTATCGATCATCCATTTATGCGCAGCGTCGCGCCCGGTAAGCATCATACCGGAGATAGCAACGGAGTCGCCAACCTTTAGGTCGCGGATGGCTTCATCACTAACAGGAGTGGTAATTTTTTTCATGATCCAAGCTCCTTACGCATCACGCAGTGAGTGATGCGTAAATGGAATTCATCAATCGTACACGATCTCGTCGCCCTTCACTGTCAACTTACGGCGGCGATATGCCCAGCACATATAAGATACAGAGACAAAGTAGGACGCCGGAAGGCGGCTTAAGCCGACGATCTTGGTATCGAGGACGGTAGTCTTGCCGCCAAATCCCATTGGACCGATGCCCATTTCATTGGCTTCCTTTGTCAGGCGTTCTTCCAGTTCGGCGAGTTTCGGGTCCGTATTACGGGTGTCCATTTCGCTGAACAACACTTCTTTCGACTTGATATAGGAAGAACCACGGTCACCGCCAATGGAGACTCCCAATACACCCGGCGCACACCCCTGACCTTGAGCCTTCTGCACCGCATCCAGCACCACCTTGCGGACACCAGCCAAGTCGCGCCCGGCACCGAGAGAATTCTCTGGCAAAGAATATTGGCGACCAACATTCTCACAACCGCCGCCTTTGAGCATCAACTCAATGACAAGTTCATTCCCTTCTGTCTCTTCAAAATGAATATAGGGGAAATCGTCGCCGCCCAGGTTGTTGCCGGTGTTCTTGTCGTAGATGGCATCCACTGCATTGGGACGCATAAAAGATCGCTTGGTCGCTTCTGCCATCGCCGCTCGGATCTGCTTCTTAAGCTGGATCGTAGACCAACCGACAGGGTAATGCACTTGAAAAATGGGCGTGCCCGTATCCTGGCAGATCGGCGTGGAATTGGCGCGAGACAGGTCGATATTCTTAAGAATGGTCTCCAAAGCACCGCGCGCCGCCGAACCCGGCTCTTCCTTTTCGATAGACTCTTTTAATCGTTTTTCCACATCAGGCGGCAGGGAACTGGATGTGCGCCGGATGAGTTCAAGGATTTCATTGGTTAGATCTCGCATGGGTACCTCCGATACAGGTATTTATCTTACTCCCGAAAAGGGGATTTTGCAAAACAAAAAGAGACCGTCGTTTTCAACGACGGTCTCTTTAGCAGGTCACTTGAGGATTAGTCTCGCCCGCATCACAAAGCGATTAACGCCCCCCAGGCGGTATTTGTAATCTTCGTCGCCACGCATAAAGTCGAACTCATGCCGATTGTTCTCACAACACCATTGAATGGTATTTGCCATTAAGACCCAACCGGGGGAAAGCTCCATGTGCGCTCGACTAACGCCGGAGTTGTACCCCCAGAATTTGCCGTTGTAATCGAAGTTTAATGAGGCGGCAGTTTTTACGCCATCGATCTCCAGAAAGCCAAGCCAGAGATAACCACCTTCATGTGCAGCACGTAAAAAGGCGGTCATTTGCTCACGCATGGCAGGATGCAGGAAGGTCGCTTTGTTGGAATCTTGCACCATCAGGTCGAAGAAGGCATTAAGTTCAGGCTCGATATCCGCCGATTGGTCGACGATCACGAAGCGCACATTCAAATCAGACTCGGCAGCACGGCGCATTTTGCGGCGGATCTCGTGGCGTTGTTTCTTTTCGATATTAGCAAGATAATCCTCAAAATTTCCATTGAGGGCAATGCGCGGCGTGGGGCGGTACATCTCTTCGAGGTGAGCCCAGCCGCGTTTCTCAGATTCCGCTTTGAGCGCGGCAAGAGTCGGAGAGTCGTCGGGGAGGTTATACCAATCGAGTTTGGACCAGTTTCCGGCCAGGGATGAAGCGAGAAAATCCAACAAGCCAGTGACGAATTGAGCATGGTCATCCTTGCGGACGATCAGGTCCAGATAGTCTGAAATTTCGATACTGCCATTGAGCAGCAGCGCGGGCTGACCTTCATATTCTGCGATGAAGAGCGGAGCGATGCCAACGAGCCGATCCCCCTCACGTGCAGAAACAAGGATCAGTTGAGCGTTCTTCCATTCGCCGCCGCCACGATGCTCCCACCAAAGGCGTTGATATTCATGACGAAGAAAGGGCGTATCGCTGATGGACTCTTTGAGAAGTGCATTCCATTCGTGCGCCTGTAATTGAGAGAAATCGTTGAGAAGGGTATAGTCCATAGCCGTCGAATTTTACCAGTTTGTATGTTTATCTTTATATGTTGACCCAGAAAAAAATTCACCCCTGAAATCAGGGGTTTTTCTGATGATAAATCTTTAAAAATCGGCACTCCCCAAATTTCGAGGGCGGAAATAGCAGGGACGTTACCAGTTATAATGAAGGCGACACAAGCGGTTATCTTACATGCCTCTCGACATCAATCTTTCACCTTTATACCGAATACAGGGTCAGGAACCCACAGAAATGCCCGGCGTGTTGGCAGTAAACCCGCCCAAAACCGCCGCGCGTGGACGCGAGCAGGATCGTCTGGTCGTTTACCTTGCCCTAACAGGCAATGCCACCATCACCACCACCGAATACCGCAAATTTGCTGAAGATATTGCCAATGTCTTTTATCAAACACCGCGTGCTGTAACCAGCGCCCTGCGCGCCGCTGCCGATTCGCTTAACCGCATCCTACTTGAGCGCAATATGGGCAGCACCAGCCGCGGACAATACACGCTGGCATGGCTGGCACTCGCCGCTTTACGTGAAAATCAATGTATCTTTTCACTCAGCGGACCCATGCACGCCTATTGGTTCGGCGCAAACGGGTCGCGCCATTTTTTTGAGCCATCGATCTCCGGCAAAGGCTTGGGTTCAAGCCAGACGATCAACATCCATTACGCGCAAACCGACCTCGTCACCAATGACCTGTTGCTTTTCTGCGGACGTGTACCCAACGCCTGGGTCACCCCGCTTGAAGACGCCCAGCCCTCCTCCTTTGATGCAATGCGCCGCCGCCTGACCTCACTCACCGGCGAAGATTTGAATGCTGTCCTGATCCAAACCACAGAAGGTACAGGCACGGTTAACCTCTTTCGCGGCGCAGCACCCACACCACAGATCGAGCCGGCAGAACAACCCGAACAACAACCCGTAGTCGAAGAAGAAAAGATACAGGATGAAGTGCCCGCGCCTCCTGTTCTGGAACCAGACCTGCCTGCCACCAATCAAGAAGTTGAATCTACGCCTGAAACAGGTGCCCATCTTCTTCAACCTTCGGCGTATGCAATACCGGTGCAGCATGAAGACATGCCGCCTGCTGTTTCAACACCGGCTGCCAGCCCGTTGGCGAGTCTCCCACAAAAGACCATACCGCGCGATTTTCCTGCATCCATTCCAAGAGCGAAACCAAAAACAGAAAACGACCCTATCCCTACACCTGCTCTTGTTTTGAATGAAACACAAGTTGCTCCGGCAGTGCAACAAGAGATCGCCGAACCCGAACCAACAAGTGAACCTGTTTCCGAGATCGCCAGCCAACCGGAAGTAAAGCCGCCGCCCGCTCCACGCGAGCCTTCACCACAAACGCGCCAGGCAGCAAAAGCCGTGGTCAACGTCATGCAAGCGATTCGCAATGGCGGTGCCTCGCTTGGGGAGCGCTTTCGAAACTTCCTGCCGCGCCTGCTACCTGCTGAATCGCCGGTATCAACGACTGTCTCATCGACCGCATTCATGGGCTTCATGGCGGTTCTAATTCCGCTGATCGTAGTCACGCTTTCCGTTGTGGTCTATTTACGCTATGGGCGCAACGAACAATACGATGTGTATTACAACCAGGCACTGCAAACAAAACAACAGGCACTCACCCTCACCAATCCCGTCGAACAACGCATTGCGTGGGAAAATGTCATTGCCAATGCGGAACGGGCGGAGGAACACCGTCAGACCAACGATACGATCAACCTGAAAAAAGAAGCGAACGCAAACCGCGATGTATTACTGGGCATCACCCGTTTACAATTCAACCCCGCGTTCAGCTCAAAACTCGGCGTAGACGTCAGCCGCATGGTGGCAAGCGAGAATGACCTGTACCTGCTCAATGCCGCCAATGGCGAGATCATGCGCGCCATCCCCTCTGGCAGCGGCGGCTTTGAATTGGACACCACCTTCGATTGCAAACCCGGCAGCAACAACAGCGCCGGACCTCTGGTGGATATCCTTGCCCTGCCCATTACGAATATTTATGGCGCAACCGTGCTCGGCATTGATGCGTCTGGAAACCTGCTCTACTGCAAACCCGGCGGACCTCCACAAACCGGTCTGTTGCCCGCTCCCGATACAAACTGGGGACGCATCACCAGTTTCATTCTGGATGGCGGTAATTTATACGTTCTTGATGCCCCCTCTCGCGCTGTATGGGTCTACACCGGCAAGGAAGCTGCTTTTGTAGACCGCCCGTATTTCTTCTTCGGTCAACAAACCCCCACACAAGATGTGATCGACTTCCTCGTCACCGGCGATGAGATGTACCTCCTACATGCAGATGGGCGCATCTCAAACTGCTTCTTCAGCCGGGTCGATACCGCCGCTTCAAAATGTCAGGATCCGCTTGTGCGCGTGAACCCCTTCCCTGCATATTCAGACATGGACCTGTTCAGCACGGCACATTTCACCCAGATCCTTTTTGCCGCCCCGCCAGATCCTTCCATGCTCCTTCTGGATTCGGATGGACAAAGCATTATGCGCTTCGCCCCGCGCTCGATGGAATTACAAAACCAATTTCTCCCCACATCAGATGGAAACCCCGTTCCACGCGGACCTGTAGGCGCCGTAGCGGTCAGCCCGGATCATGTGTTGTATATTGCAGTGAACGGTCAGGTATATTTCGCAGTCAACATGCCTTGAAACAAGGAGTGCTCCATGCCCACTGTATTGGATTCCATTTTTAACATTTTTCGCCCGGCAAGTTACCCTAAAGACAACACTACCGAACCCGCCCAGATCACCCGCAGTAAGGTATTGGTCATTGTCTACGACCCGATCATGGACAAAACCACCGGGGTGAAACTTTCCAAATACCTGAAGTGGTACGACCCCTCAGACCTGCTTGTTAATTTCATTTCCGATATTACCGAAGTCAGCAAGGGGCTGGTGCGGTATGAGATCGTTCAGCGCATAGACGTGAACGAATTCCCCGCCAAAACAGACGGCTTCCGTTACACACCGCAAACTTTTTTGGATGTCTGGAATCGCACTGCCGCTCCGCACACGCCACAGGAAGTCAACTATGCCGCCATCCTGACCCAATTCAACGTCCTTAATCGCATCGCCCGCAGCGAGATCGACGAAGTATGGATCTTTGGCTTTCCATATGCCGGGTTCTATGAATCCACCATGGGCGGACCAGGCGCCTTTTGGTGCAATGCCCCTCCACTGGCAAATACCGCCAATAGCAAACGCCGCTTTGTAGTGATGGGATTTTCGTACGAACGCGGCGTCGGCGAAATGCATGAATCATATGGGCATCGCGCCGAATCTATTTTGGAAAAAACCTTCAGCAAATTAACTGGTGACGCCAATTTGTGGCAGCGTTTCATTCGCTACGAAAAATCAGCACCGGGCAAAGCCGCCTGCGGCAACATCCACTTTGCGCCGAATAGCCAGGTCGATTATGAGTGGGGAAACATGACCCCGGTCAAGAGTGAATGCTATGATTGGTTACTAAACTTCCCCAACTTCAAAGGAGATACCCGCATTGTGGATGCCTCCGAATGGGGCGGCGGGGAAATCCGCGCCCATCACAAGTGGTGGTTCAGACATTTCCCGCGTGTGATGGGGCGTAAGAACGGCATCCACAACAACTGGTGGCAGTATGTGGCTGCGCCGCAACAAGTGATTTTATAATAGAATTGCGTTTCGTATCTTTTTATACGCGGGGCGCAATATTTTTGAGTCCACTAAAAGTATTGCAAATCTTCACATTGTTATCATGTAAAAAGCGCTGTAATAAAATTACAATGATATAAAGCAATGTTCAATTCTGGTTTTCTTATCCCATTCATTTATGTCCTGGCGGCGATTTTCTATGCGCTGCTGGGTTTGTATGCATGGAGGAAGCGGCCCGTCGTAGCGGTCATTCCATTTGCATGGGCAATGCTCTCCATATCCATATGGTCGTTTCTGTATGGATTGGAGATCTTTTCCCCATCCCTTAACACCAAAATCTTAATCATAAACCTTGAATATATTGGCATCATTGGATTGCCTGTCTTTTTATTTTTCTTCGCACTGGAATACACCGGCAGAAGCCACCTGATCACACTACAGGTACGTGTGTTGACATGGATAATACCCGTCATTGTATTGCTGCTAGTCTGGACAAATCCACTTCATCATTTTATGTGGGATAGTGAAACCGTTTCACACCAAAGCTCATTGTGGTTCTTCAAAGTTCATTACGGAGTTGGCTTTTGGATCCACATATTCTTTTCCTTTGGTCTGACCCTGGTAGCCAGCATTCTGATCCTGATAGATTTTCTGCAAAGCCCCCGTGCGCTGCGGCTGCAGGTCAGTCTGGTCATTTTTAGTATGCTGTTCTCAATATTGGGAACAGTGCTATTCGTTTTCGACATTAGTCCCATAAAAAACCTGGACTACACTCCGCTATTCTTTTTGCCTACTGCCAGCAGCCTCGCATGGGTGACATTGCGCTACCGCCTTTCGGATATCCTGTCGCTGGAACACATGACGGTTCTAAAGAATATGCAGGATAGTGTAATCGTGTTGAATGATCAAAAGCGCATTCTGTATATCAACCCGGTCACTGAAAAATTGATAAAACGCACAGAAAACGAAGCCATCGGTCAACCCTTCAATCATGTGGCAGGCGCGTTTGCGCAAATCTTGCACCCGCATTTGAGAGACAGCGACTACCGTGCCGAGATAGAGATCGACGATAACAACAATACAAAAACCTTCGAAGCCGCCATATCCACAGTCACAGCAACCTCACGAGGCACATCAAATATCGTTATCACGCTGCATGATGTCACCGAACGCAAGGAAAAAGAAGAGGAGTTAAGCCGCCGCAGTTCGATCATGTCTGCCGTCAGCCGGGCTGCCGAGAAATTCCTCAAGGCAGCAGATTGGCAACAAAACATAGAAGCCGTATTAATGGATCTTGGACTGGCAGCAGATGTAAGCCGGGTGCAGTTCATCTTAAATTCCACAAACAGCCAGCTCGCAGTCACATCCAGCCTGAAGTATGAATGGACAGCAAATGGAATTTTGCCTCAGATTGAAAACCCCGACCACCAGAATATCCCTCTCGAAGCAGCAGGACTTGGCAGATGGCTTGACGACCTGTCAAATGGATACCAGATCCATGGGCTGGTCAAAGATTTACCCATAGCGGAACAAAGACTGCTCAACCAGATGGGCAGCCTGTCCATTGCAGTGGTACCTATTTTTGTAGATAATGAGTGGTGGGCATTCATGCTATTCGATGAATGCAGGGCGGAACGTCAATGGACGGGCATGGAATTGGATGCATTCCAAACTGCTGCAAATATTCTAGGTGCAGCAGAATCGCGTACTCGAACCGCTCTGAAATTATCCCGCCGCCAACTTGCCATGGGGCTATTGCAAGATATCGTAACTGTATCTCTTCAGGCGGCAAACAAGAACGAAATGGCTGAGATTGTGGCAACGCATTTAGCAAAACTGATCACCGCAGATGGCTGTTTCTTAACCTTATGGGACGATGTCAATGAACAAACCATCCCATTTGCCGCTTACGGGAAGATGAAAGACACCTACCCAAAAACTGCGATCAAACCAGGCGAAAAGACCTTCACTCGGTCTGCCCTTGAGCTCGAACACACCTTAGTCATCGACGATGTAAACAACACCCCATATGCCACGTCGTCCGTTACCGGGTTATTTCCCTCAAAATCCATTCTTGTTCTCCCGCTCATCGCAAAGAAAAAAAAGCTGGGGGCTGTGTTGGTTTCCTTTGAACAATATCACCAATTCAATCCAGAAGAAGTGCAGGTTTGCGAACAAGCCGCCTCTCTGATCGCGTTGGCGCTTGAAAAATTCCAGGCAATGGAAGATGCCAACCGCAGGGCAGACACTTCCGAATCCCTGCGCAAAGCTGGTATCGCCATTTCTGAACAAATGGAGCTTAAACGCGCAGTCAACCGGGTACTCGAACAGCTAAAGCAAATGCTGCCATATGATAGCGCCTCAGTACAGCTGCTGGAAAACAATGAGCTGCACATCATTGGCGGCAATGGCTGGGAAAACGAAGAAGACATTCAGGGGCTGCGCTTCTCTGTTCCGGGAGACAATCCAAACACGGTCGTACTCGAAAGAGGTACTTCCTACTACCTCCCCGACGCAGCACTGGTATACAAACAATTCCTTAATCCTCCGCACAACCACATCCGTTCCTGGCTTGGAATCCCCCTGATTGTGCAAGAGAAAGTGATTGGGCTCCTGGCAATCGATAGCGCAAAACCGAACGACTTCAGCGAACAGGAGATCATGATCGCCACTGAATTCGCGAACCAAGTCGCTATTACCCTCGAAAATGCCCGAATTTTGGAAGAGACTCAAAATCTTGCCATCACCGATGCACTTACCAATATTCACAACCGCCGCGGGTTGTTCCAATTGGGCGAATATGAATTCCAGCGCTCGCGCCGTATCAACCGCCCCTTCAGCGCCATCATGTTCGACATTGACCACTTCAAACAGGTCAATGACCGTTATGGTCACGCCGCGGGAGACCAGATTCTCTATCAAATTGCTCAACTTTGTTTGAGGTCATCACGGACTACAGACCTGGTTGGCAGGTACGGTGGCGAGGAATTTATTATCCTGCTCACAGAAACGAATCTCGAAGCAGCCAGATTTATCGGTGAGCGCCTGCGTCAATCCGTCATGAATACACAGTTTCATACAGAGGTGGGTGCGATCACGATCACATCCAGCATTGGCATCGCTCAGGCAAAAAATGCCGATACGCTCAACTCTCTAATCAAGCGAGCAGACGCCGCACTATATCAGGCAAAGAACGCCGGGCGCAATATTGTTATTGTAGACGACTGATCAAGCGTTCACCCAAACCTGATACAACCCCAACCTGCCATTTTCCCCATCGGAAAAAAAAGACGCTTCAACCTGCATTTGAACCTGCTCTGCCAACTCATACAGTTCCTTAGCTGAAAACTGATGCGCATACCGCAAGCCCACGCCGCCACTGCGCCAGTCGAGCAAACAATCTCCTTCATCCACATCTGAATCTGAAAGCCCCGCCTTCTCCCACGGCTGGACTCTGGCTTTTAACTTTTCACTGTTTAAGAACTGCCAATTAGAGAGATAAAATTTTCCACCTGGCTTCAACACCTTTTTCACTGTTTGCAAAATATCCAAACGCATTTCTTTTGATGGAATGTGATGCATGGTCGCAAACATCGTGATGACATCCCAGCCGCCTGCTACTGAAAGCTGATCGCTAAATCTCGAAAGCTGCATGAGATCCAGTTCTCTGAACTCAACTCCCGGCGTGGATTCGGCTTCTTGCAGCAGAGGCAGGCTAAAGTCTGCGCCGAGAAGCGTGGCTCGGTGAGCCCGGTCATGCAGCTCGCGCAGAAAAAATCCATTGCCACAACCCAAGTCCAGCACGGATTCATCCGCATTAATTGATTCGAGAATCTTTTTTACACCCGGCTGCAAACGTTGACGGGTGGCAGAAAAAGAACCGCCGAACTGGTCATAGAACTTGCGATTCAATTCGATCAATTGCATGGCAACATTGGAATTCATAATGCGATTATAACGTCGGACTGGGTATAATCTTTTCATGCTTTCTGCACTTGAGATCGCCAAACTTTCTGAAGAATTTGAAACGAAGACACCGCAAGAGATCATCCACTGGGCAGTGAAAGAGTATTTTCCTGCTGTGGCAATGAGTTCATCCTTTCAAACCCAGTCCATGCCGCTTTTACACATGGCAAGCCAGTTGGAACACCGCGTGACCGTATTTTTCATCGATACCGGTTATCACTTTTGGGAGACGCTGATGTTCCGCGAACAACTCGCCGCTGAGTGGAATCTCGATGTCGTTGACTTGCATCGCGACCCACGCTGGGATGTATTTGTGTTGCAAAACCTACGCAGGCTGCCACTCGAAGACCCCAACCTGTGCTGCTACCTTCATAAAGTTCAGCCAATGCAAAAGGCTTTGACCGGCACTAAAGCATGGGTATCGGGCATCCGGCGCGACCAAACCTCCGTGCGCTCACAGGCTCAGATACTGGAACTACAAGACGATGGCTTGTTGAAGATCAATCCACTATTGAATTGGACAAAGTCTGATGTGCAAAAATACGCCCAGGAGCACAACCTGCCCTCACACCCGCTGTTGGAAAAGGGTTACCGCAGCGTAGGCTGCGCGCCCTGCACCATTGCCATCGGCGCGAATGAGGATGAACGTTCCGGTCGTTGGGCTGGACGCGGCAAAACTGAATGCGGGCTGCATACTGAAATGTTCGAAAAGAAGAAATTAACGGAAGTAAAGCAGGAATTTAATTTAGAGATAAAATAAGATGTGCTGGTTACTTTATAGGCTGTAGATGGAATTCGCTGAAAAACGACAACTCTGGAAGAAGATCAACGCGCTAACCCCAAAGAAAATGGAGTTGGCGCATTTTCTGCTTAATAAAATCCGCGAGGGTGAAGATGTGATGACGCTCATCCGGCGGCATCCGCTTGAGGGCGGTGGATATTTGAACAAGGCGGCTCTTGTGGCTGCTTATGAGCAGTTGATCGCAGCAGGCAGCATGGAAGCGGATACCGCCCTGCTGGAGCGCATCCGCATGAAACCGATGCGCACGCTCTCTGGTGTGACCACGGTGACGGTGCTGACCAAGCCCTATCCCTGCCCGGGCAAGTGCATCTTCTGCCCTACCGATGTACGCATGCCCAAGAGCTATTTACCCGACGAGCCCGGCGCGATGCGTGCGCTCGAACATAAATTTGACCCGTATGAGCAGGTGACGAACCGCATCCGCGCCTTGAAAAATTTAGGACACCCGACTGATAAGGTCGAGTTGCTGATTTTAGGCGGCACGTGGTCTTCGTATCGCCGTGATTATCAGGAGTGGTTCATTGGCAGATGTTTCGACGCCATGAATGAACTCGAAAGCCTTCCGGCTGTGGAACCACAACGGCAGGAGATGTTGGACTCTTCCAAACTTCCTGGTATCCATTCGATTAATGAAAGCGCTCCGCACCGTAACGTGGGACTAGTCATCGAAACGCGACCCGATGAGATAAATCCTGATGAATTGCGCTGGCTGCGTCACCTTGGCGTGACCAAAGTACAGATGGGTGCACAAAGTTTCAACGATCATATTTTAGAAATCAACAAACGCGGGCATGATGTGGAAAGCACCCGTCAAGCGACGGCATTACTGCGCGCTGCCGGGTTCAAGATCGTTTTGCATTGGATGCCGAATCTGTTGGGTGCTACGCCTGAGTCAGACCGTGAAGATTTCGCAAAACTATGGAATGACTTCTGCCCCGATGAAATAAAAATTTACCCAAATCAACTTCTTGCCAATGCCGAGTTATACGAATACTGGCAGCGCGGCGAATTCAACCCTTACACCACCGATGACCTCGTCGAACTCATCGCGGACATCAAACCGTCCATTCCAAAGTATTGCCGCGTGAACCGCGTCATCCGCGATATTCCGAGCACCAACGTGGTGGAAGGCAACCGTCGCACCAGTCTGCGTCAGGATATTCAGGCAATCATGAAGAAGCGCGGCACGAAATGTCAGTGCATTCGCTGTCGTGAAGTGAAAGGCAAGGTCGTCGAGTTATCGTCCCTGCAATTGGATGACCATGTCTATCAGGCTGGCAGTGCTGAGGAACATTTCATTTCCTTCGTCACGCCCGAAGATGGGCTGGCGGGATTCATTCGCCTCTCTCTGCCTTCCAATGCATCTCCCGCTACGGGCATGGATGATCTGACTGGCGCGGCGCTCATCCGTGAAGTGCATGTCTATGGACAGTCGCTTGGCGTAGGCGTAGAAAAAACAGGCGCGGCTCAGCACGTTGGGCTGGGCACACGCCTGCTTGAAGAAGCAGAACGAGTTGCAAAAGAAAAAGGTTTTGAGAAACTTGCCGTCATTGCGGCGGTGGGCACACGCCAGTATTATCTGGATCGCGGCTTTGAACGTGGGGAATATTATTTGGTGAAGGATGTCATTGCGAGGAGCGCACTTGGGCTTCGCGACGAAGCAATCTCATAATTCAAGAGATTGCTTCGGGCGGAAAACACCGCCCTCGCAATGACATTAACTTAACTCTTTCATCCGCTTCATTCTTTCAGCTTCATTCGCCATCATCCACTCATCCTGACTCAACAACTCATACGCCTTGGCAAAATAAGGCTTGGCTTCGCTTTCGCGCTTCAAAAGCAACAAACATTCCCCGATCTCTTCGTCTACATAACCATCGCTGCCGCCAATAGAATCAAACTCGGCTTTCAATGCCATCTGTTTGGAGAAAGCTTCTTCGATGCGATTCATCGAACGCAGACAGCGTGCCACTGTCCATTTGGCGATACGCAGCCGGTCTTCGCGTCTCACTTCGCCGAAATAGGATTCGGCTTTCTGGAAAATTTCCAACGCTGATTCATACTCGCCCATGTCGTGATATGACCAGCCGGTGTTGTTGTAAAGCGAGCCAAGCCAGCCGCGGGCTTTTTCGTCAGCGGAGGATTCAGCCATTTGGATGGCACGCAGATTCCAGTTTAGAGAAGAGGCGGGGTCAGCGATGATCGCCAGCATGTGAGCCGCATCCACGGCGTAGAAATCCTCGTTCAATTCCTGTGCCATGGTCATTGCTTGTTCAAAGAACGGACGGGCTTCTTCGGGATGCTTGGATGAATTGAAGACGCGCCCGCGTTCCAGCAAATAACGAACTCGCGCACGTGAAGACTCGATGCTCAGTTGATTTTCCACCTGGTCGAGGGTGAGATGCGCATCATTGAATTCTCTTTGTAATCCTTGTGCGCGCGCGATTTGAGTCAATAGCTCCAAACGGGCGGGGTCTTCTTCGGGAAACTGCGGAAGAAGCTCAAGGAATTTTGTTTCGGTCTGATCAGGATGTGAATAATCCCAGAGCGAGTCAAAATCAGGCAGGTTCGGTTGTGACATGGCACATCTCCTTTTTTACGATCATTCCACTATAAGAAACACGATGATAACGGCGAGATACAAAACGTACAACCTTCCGCGGTGGGGTTGACATCTCTTGAAAGGACAGTGATACACTCTCGCCTTCCATAAAACAAGCAAGAATCGGGTAGGAAAACAAAAGCCTGCCAGCTACAATGTTTGGCAGTTAAACAAAGGAGTTAAATTGAAAACAAAACATTGGGTGATCTTTATCACCCTCGGCTTGATCTGGAGTTCATCCTTTTTATGGGTCGAACTTGCTTTGCGTGAAGTAGGTCCGATTACGTTAGTCGCTTTCCGTGCTTTCTTTGGTTTCTTGTTCGGTGTGGCAGTTGTGGTGACTCAGCGCATCCCCCTGCCGCGCACATGGAAAGAATGGGCTCCACTCATCGTGCTCGGGCTGACCAATATCGCCATTCCCTTCTTCCTCATTTCCTGGGGACAAAAATCCATCGACTCAGGTGTGGCTTCCATTCTTGATGCCACCGTGCCGCTCTTCACCATTCTTGTGGCGCACTTCATGTTGCACGACGATAAGATGACAACGCCCAAAGTATTGGGCTTGCTGACCGGTTTTGCCGGTGTGGTCATTCTGATGAGTAAAGATCTTGGCGCTTCCGCCAGCTCTTTGCTTGGGCAATTGGCGGTCATCTTGGCTTGTATCTTTTATGCAGCAAGCTCCATTATTGCACGCGTATATACAGAAGGCACATCCGCGACCATGCGCGGATTGGGTCCGCTTGTTTCTGCGTCGGCTGTCATGATTACATCCGCTTTCATCTTTTGAAGCGCCGATCAAGATTCCCACTCTGCCCATTACCTGGGTCGCCTTGTTGTGGATGGGTATCCTCGGTTCGGGATTGGCGTTCATTATGTTGTTCTATCTCATCCATGAAATTGGTCCCACCCGCACCACCATGGTTACCTATCTTTTCCCGCTGGGCGGCGTTACACTTGGTGTGATCTTCCTCAACGAAGCACTGACCTGGCAGATCATTACCGGCGCGGTGCTGATCATCAGCAGCCTCGCCATAGCAAACTGGAGTCCCAAACAAGCATGACCCATCGTTCCGGCTTTATCGCCATCATCGGACGCCCCAATGTGGGCAAGTCCACCCTGATCAATGCGATCCTCGGGCAGAAGATCGCCGCCGTTTCGCCCCGTCCGCAGACCACGCGCAAAAAACAGCTCGGCATTTTCACGGTCGAGAATGCACAGCTCATCTTCGTCGATACGCCCGGCATTCACAATGCCAAACACAAACTCGGTGAGTTCCTAAACTCCGAAGCCGAAGAAGCTCTCACAGGCGTGGATCTGATTCTCTGGCTGGTGGATGTTTCCTCCTCCCCAACCGAAGAGGACAAGAATATCTCGACTCTCCTCCACGGAGTCTCGCCTCGGACTCCCCGCATGCTGGTCCTCAACAAAACAGACCTGGTGCAACCCGACGAATTATCTGCCCGCGAAAAAGAGTATGCCGCGTTGGTGAACAATGCCAGCATTGTGAAAGTCTCTGCGGCGCGCAGGCATGGGGTTGGCGAACTGATCGAAACGCTGATTCAAGCCGTCCCTGAGAGAGAGGCGGAGTATCCCGATGAGCAGATCACGGACTTGTATGAAAAAGAAATTGCGGGAGATTTAATCCGCGAAGCCTGTCTCATCAAATTACGCGACGAAGTTCCGCATGGCATGGCGGTGCGCATTGACGAGTTCAAGGAACGCGAGAACGGCATGGCATACATCGCCGCGACGATCTATGTGGAACGCGAGTCGCAAAAAGGGATCGTGATCGGCGAAGGCGGCAAGATGCTGAAGTCGATCGGTTCGGCGGCAAGGAAAGAGATCGAAGACATGGGCGGGCACCCCGTCTATTTAGAACTACGCGTGAAGGTCTCAAAGGACTGGCGCAATGATGCGAATATGTTGAAGCAATTGGGGTATGGGAAGAAGAAGTAAGAGTTCGTCATTGCGAGGGCGCTCTTGTTCTTCGCCCGAAGCAATCTTCAAGGAAGAATATAAGATTGCTTCGCCGCAAAGAACGCGGCTCGCAATGACGGGATTATCTGCCTTTGAGCGGCTTGAACCCCTCACCCCAAGCCTCATGTGCCACACCAATGACGAGAAATGATTCGGGGTCACTTTCATGGACAATGGCTTTGAGGGTCGCCACTTCGGCGCGACTGACCACACAATATAGAACGGGGCGCGAGTTGCCCGTATAGGCGCCACGACCTTCGAGCCAGGTCACACCGCGTTCCATTTCTTCCATGATGCGGTTCGACACATCGTCAGGCTTGCCCGTCACGATCATCGCCGTGCGGACGGTTCCGCCGCCTTCGAGCACCGTCTCTGCAACCAAGCCGCTGATGTAGAGTGTGATCATGGCATACAAGGCTGCCTTCCAACCAAAGACAAATCCCGCCGAGAGGATCACCACTGTATCAACCATGAGATAACTTTGGGTCATGGGAATCCCGCGCCAGTTGTTGAGGATACGTGCGAGAATATCCGAGCCGCCGCTGGTACCGCGCGCGCGATAGACCAACCCATACCCTACACCGCTGACGATGGCGCCATATAACGAGTTAAGAAAAATATCGCCTTGCAAGTCGTTGATGAGCAGTTGGGTGTATTCCACAAAGGCAGGGATCTTCATCAGCAAGTCTGTAAACAGCGAATACGTCACAATGGCAACAGCCGTGCGCATGGCAAATTTAAATCCGCCCAAAAAACGCCAGCCTAATAGAAAGAGTGGGACATTTCCAATCAGCACCATTAAACCAATGGGCCAGCCGGTGAAATGATTGATCAACTGCGAAATACCGCTCACCCCACCCGAAGCCAGGTTGGCAGGAATAAAGAACAGGCGTAAGCTGACCGCCTGAAGCAAGCTGGATGCGATAATGAGGGAATAGTCTCGAATAGTGGGGAAATATTTTTTCATGCACGTTCCTTTCAGGGCTGGAATTATAAGCGAGCCGTCAGGTGACAGTCACTTTTAAAGTGACTGTCACCTTTCATTTTGGTACAATCGCCCCACTATGCAAATGAAGAAATGGCAATTCTGGCTCGGTGTGCTGATCAGCATCCTATTTTTATGGCTCGCCCTGCGGGGTTTGAAGCTGGGTGATTTCTGGGGCGCCATGCAAAAGGCGAATTACGTCTGGCTCGTCCCTGCAATTTTGGTGTATTTCGTTGGGGTGTGGGTACGAGCCTGGCGCTGGCATTATTTACTGGGCCCCATTAAGAAGATTCCCACCAGCACCATGTTCCCCATTACCACTATCGGATATATGGGCAATAACATTTACCCGGCACGTGCTGGTGAAGTTCTGCGCGCCGTCATTCTGAAACGCAAAGAAGGTGTGCCTGTTTCGGCTTCGTTGGCGACCATCATCGTGGAGCGCATCTTCGACGGCGTGGTGATGCTGGCGTTCGTATTCGTGAACTTGTCTGAGTTGGCAAAACTGACCGGAGCATCGGGTTTCGTTGGGAACATCCAACAAGTGGCAGTGATCGGAACCGGGGTCTTCCTCGGCGCTTTGTTCGTTTTCTTGCTGGCAGCCATGTTCCCGCAAGCCACTGCAAGAATCGGCGCGTGGATGATCGAACGCCTGACTCCCAAACGCCTGCATGAAAAGATTAATGGCATTATGAACAAGTTTTTGGAAGGTCTTGCTTCTCTGCGCTCGCCTTTCAACGTCTTGATGGTCTTCTTTACCTCGGTCATCATCTGGTTATTGGAAACCGCCAAATATTGGCTGGTGATGCACGCCTTCGATTTCACCGTCTCGTTCTTCGCGTTGATGCTGATGAACGGGATCGTCAACCTTGCCACCACCATTCCATCCGCGCCGGGCTATATCGGCACATTCGATGCGCCCGGCATCGCCGTGCTCACCGCCTATGGTGTGGACCAGGCAACAGCAGCAGGGTACACCCTCGTGTTACATGTGGCGTTGTGGGTACCCATCACGCTTTTGGGCGCCTACTACCTTACCCGTGAGGGCATCAAATGGAGCGATTCTCTGCGGGCAGAGGCGGAATGAACAGGCGTTATACTTAAGCCAGAATTGAACATTGCTCTATCGAAAAGGCAGGATACCATGCAGCCGAAGCTCAAAAAGAAAAAAGTGCTCATTGCAGATGACGCACACGAAACCCGCCGCAGCACACGCCTCATGCTCTCGATGGTTGAAGAGGTGGAAGTGGTAGCCATTGCGTTGGACGGCACACAAGCCATTGAAATGGCTCAACAACGCAAACCGGATATTGTCATCCTTGACCTAAACATGCCGCGCGTCAACGGGCTGGCAGCCTACAAAAAGATAGTCGCTGAAAATCCGCACACAGCCTGTATCATCATCTCTGCAGAAAAAGACCCCAAATCCGTACAGACCGCGCTGGACATGGGTATTGAACATTACCTCATCAAACCCTTCACTGCAGACGAGTTGGAAAATGCAGTGAGAGCAATCGTCCACAAACTTGGGCGGGAAGAGGTCAACGACCCTGCGCCGATAGACAATACAGCCGAACTAAGAAAGCTTGCAGATGAATACATTCAAACCAAAAGAACGGACGAAGAAGCTGTACGCGTCTTTGAAGAACTACTTCCCCTGCCTGATTGCGAATTACGCTGGGTGCAAACACTCGCCATGATCTACGTCGTTCGTCAGCGCTGGAGCAAGCTAAAAGCACTTACTGAATTAATGCAGCAAAGAACAAAATAGAACGGAGATATCTTTTGAAAATCGCAATTCTTGGAGCAGGGTACGGCGGCATGTCCGCCGCATGGGACCTGAAAAAAGCAGGACACGACGTTACCATTTTCGAATCGGCAGGCTATGCAGGCGGGCTGGCAAGCGGCTTCAAAGAGCCGCATTGGAATTGGTCGGTGGAGAAGTTCTATCATCACTGGTTCCAATCGGATAGCGAAATGCTCGGCATCATCCGCGAGCTGGGGCTGGAAGATAAGGTCATCTTTCCGCGCCCGTTGACAGTGATGTATCACAACAAGAAGTGGTATCCCTTCGACTCGATTCTCAACGCGCTTCGTTTCCCCGGACTTGGGTTTGGTCTGAACAAAATCAGATTTGGTTTCGTTGGGCTTTTTCTGCGCATCACCAAAAACTGGCAAGCCCTTGAGAAAGTCACCGCCCATGAGTGGATGTTGAAGTACGCGGGCAAACAAGTCTACGAGCAGATGTGGCAGCCGCTTCTCATTGGGAAGTTCGCTTCGTTCTATAAAGATGTCAACATGGCTTGGCTGTGGGCGCGTATGCACGCCCGCACGACTCGACTCGGCACCTTCGAAGGCGGATTTCAGAAGTTCGCTGACTTATTTGCAGAGAAACTGCGCGAAAAGGGAGTGGAGATTCGGCTTGGGATGAGTATCAAGTCGATCAAGAAGGATCAAGCCTCGGGTCGTTTGAGCGTGGACGGTGAGCTGTTCGACAAAGTCCTTGTGACCACGTCTCCGAATCTGATGGCGAAGCTATGCCCTGAGTTGCCCGAATCTTATTTGAAGGGCTTACTCGAATTGAAGTCGATGGGCGCGGTGGTGATGACGCTCTCGCTCAAGCATTCGCTTTCAAAGGATGGCTATTACTGGTTCAACGTGCCGAAGGAACAGGGCTATCCTTTCCTCGCGCTGGTGGAACACACCAACTTTGTCTCGAAAGAAAATTTCGGCGGCGACCATATCGTCTATGCCGGTGACTACCTTGAATTGGGGCACGAATATTTTGATATGACCGATGAGCAATTGCTGGAGCGCTTTATTCCCGCCTTCGAAAAATTCAACCCCGAGTTCAAACGTGATTGGGTCAAGAAGATTTGGGTTCACAAAACAAACTATGCTCAACCCGTGCCTCTGGTTGGGCATTCCAAAAACATCCCTGCCATTCAAACGCCCATCGAAGGCTTGTACTTCGCCTCGATGAGCCAAGTCTATCCGTGGGATAGGGGCACGAATTTCGCGGTAGAGATCGGCAGAAAAGCCGCGAGGCTGATGAAGTAAGTACCCCAAAACAGCATGAAGAAAAACTTCATGCTGTTTTTTTATCAGGAATATATCAAGCCATTCACTTTGCGTTTCGTGGGACATGCCGCAGCGCATCCCAGCCTGAGTAGATCAAAGTAAAAGCAAGGGACAGAAGGATTCCAAGCAGGACGAACAGCCGCCAATCAAGGAGAGTCCGCAAGGTAACTTGTCCTCCTTTGCTGTTCCCGGAAATCGTAGTCGTTGATTTCGTACTGGGTAGCAGGCTTGGTGTTGTGGCATTATTATTTTTCCACGGCGGGCCACCTCCGCCTGGGCGTGTAATGGTGGCAACCTCAGGCGCGGTCGGCTCCCATTGGCGGATGAAACCCACAATGGCTTGAATATCTGAATCCGTCATACGGTCACCCCAGGTGGGCATGGCTGTGCCGGGAACGCCCAGTGTGATGATCTGCTGAATAGCTTGGTCGCTCGTATCGGTGAGAAACGATTTGACGTTGAGCGATGGCGCGCGCGGTGTGCCCTGTCCCTCAGGTCCGTGACAGCGTGAGCAGTTTGCCGCATAAAGTTGAGTTCCCAAGGCAAGACTCTCTTCAGTAACAGGAATGGGAACATCCGGCGCGGGGATGGTTCCGAGCGGAATTTCATCCCAACGTTGGACGAGACTCACAAGCGCAGTGATATCTTCTGGAGCAAGGATATTGCTCCAACCTGCCATGAGTGTGCCTGTGTTGCCAAAGGTGATGACACGGGTAATCTCTTCTACGGTCTTTTCACGGACAGCAGCATCATTCAATGCGGGGGCAATGCCTGTGCCGAGACCATCGGCTCCGTGACAAGAGACGCAATTGGCGGCAAAGAGTGTGACCGCAGTTTGTAATGTTGCGCCATCGGATAAATTACCAACCTCGGCAAGCAAAGCAGGGTCTACTTCGGTGGTGAAAGGAATTAATGGCGCCAGCCCGAGGTTGACGACACGATCTCCTGTTGTGCCCCAATCGCCGCGCAAGATCAGCAGAACCAGTTCGTCGATCTGATAATCGCTGAGCGCCCCGCCGTCCTCGATTGCCCAGGCGGGCATTGCAGTTTGGTAACGTCCACGCGCAATGGTTTTGTAGAGGTCTTCGTAAGGCATGGTCAGCAAGGCAGGATTGTTTAATGGAGGTGTTGCGCCCATACCTTCGCCGCTCAAACCGTGGCAGACAGCACAGTTTTCGGCGTAGAGGGTCATGGCTTCATCCAATTGAAGTGCAAGCACTTCATCCTGCGCCTGCACAATGCGGATAGGTTCATTGAGAATGTAATAGCCAAGGGCAGAGACGATGAGCAGCAAAGAGCCCAAGCCGATAAGGGATTCAGTGAGAAAGGAATGTTTGGTATTCATGGCGGCTCCTGTTATGGGTAAACTACCTGCGCGGTTTCGTACGTTTGGCGTTGAGTGATATTCCCCGTATCCACTTTGACTTCGCCATTTTCGATGGTGAGCGCAAACAAGTCGAGTGGACGCGGCGCGGGCGGATTCTCTACGATGCCTTGTTGGTCAAACTGAGAGTTGTGACACGGACAGATGAATTTCTGTGCGGTGGAGTCCCACGGAACGGTGCAGCCAAGATGGGTGCAGCGATGATAGACAGCCAAAAAGCCGCCATCTCCGATGCGGACGATATAGAATCGTCCGTTTGGGATGTGGGTGACAGAGTTGGGCGGGAAGTCATCCACCAAGCCTGCGGTGATGACGGAGCCGAATTCACCTTCGGCTAAACGCGGTTGGAGATAGGCAAGGAAAACGCCCGCTGTTTCGAGAGCAGCAACTCCGCCAAGGAATGCCCAGGCGATTTTGAGAAAGTCGCGGCGGGAGAGATTGTTTGGGGTGATTGTTTCAGTCATATCAGTATCCAGTAATCAGTAATGATGGGTAGATGGCGACTATTTAACTAATCAACTACCCAACTATTCAACTAATGAACCACAACAGGCATATTCCATGGGAGGTAAAGGCTCATGCCAGGTCCGCGGAAGAAGATGCCGATGAGAGTGAGGACGATGAATGCCGTGAAGATGAATGTGGTTATGAACAGCACACGTTCTTCGGTATCGGCTTGGTATTTTTTGCTCATCCATTCATCGAGGAGAATGAGCGGAAGCAGGATGACCACAAGCGGGATCAGTCCGTTTGAAAGCAGGGTGTTCCAGGTTGGGAGCCATTCCGTCCAGTTGAGAGCGTATTCATCGAGCAGTACCCAAATGGGAGTGGCGATCAATGCCAGCCCAGCCGCAAGCAAGGTGAGGGCACGTCCGCGATTCGAGCGGAAGTAGATGCCTACACTTGCGAGGTTCAGGTCAAAGAATGGGAGGAGGAAGATGCCGATTACCACGATACTTGGAATGACGATCGCGCCAACCAGCGGGTGGAAGTGCAGCAAAAGTTCCTGCAAGCCCATGAAGTACCACGGCGCTTTGGCAGGGTTGGGAGATAAGGCTGGGTTGGCGATTCCCTCCAATGGAGCTGGAACAAGCATGGAGAAGAGCAGAAGCGCGGAAGTCCATGCGAGGGCGAAGATCAATTCCTTATGCACAAGATTCGGGATGGTGGTCACGCGTTCGACTTTTTCCACTTCAATTTGATTCGCAGATTTCGGGCGCGTCAGACCGCCATCTTTGCGGACGCGCCAAAAGTGGTAGGACATTAGCCCGAAGATGGCAAGCGGAATAAATGAAATATGCATCGAGTAGAAATTAAGCAGGGTGTTCGCACCTACTTCAGGTCCGCCGAGGATGAGTTGAGTGAGCCAACTGCCGACGAGCGGGACATAACTGATGATGCTTGTGCCAACCGTGATCGCCCAAAATGCGAGTTGATCCCAAGGGAGCAGATACCCCGTAAAGTTTGCGCCGAGCACCAGCAAAAGCATGGCAACGCCGATCAGCCAGTTCAACTCGCGCGGCGGACGATATGCGCCCGTTACAAAGACGCGGATAAGGTGAAGCACTGCCACAACAATGAGTAGGTTCGCACTCCAATGGTGCAGGTTGCGGATCAACTCGCCAAACCAGACGTTGGAGTTGATCTCAAGAATATCGAAATACGCTTGTGGCGCGGCGGGTGTGTAATTGTTGAGCAGAACAATCCCCGTGAGACCGAGGATGGTCATGAGCAGGGCAGAGAGTCCGCCCAAGCCCCAGGTATATGTCCACTTGAGGGTGGAGACTTCCACTTTGGATGGGTGGATGTGGAGGATGAGGCTGTCCACCACCATGCGGATGCGTCCGCGATCATCTTCGGGGATGCCTTCAGGCACGAGTTTTTCGCGCATACGCTGGAAGATGGAAGGTTCGGGTTGAGGTGTTTGTTCGTCCATGATGGGTTCCTGATAGTTGCAGTTGAAATTGATTGCCTCATTTTTAGCAAGTGGACTTAATGGATGAAAAAAGGATCTGTGAAGGTTTGGTAAAGAAGTTATCCCTCAAAATCGTTTCAAAATCTTGAACTGCTCTTTACGGTCTCTTTACATTGAAAAATTACCATGCTGTCATCGTTGCGAAACGCAATGAAATCAAACTAACAAACAACCTCTGAAAACAAGGAGAACCTCATGTTAAATAACTTCAAAAATATTCTGATTGGCGTCCTGTCGGCGGTCATTGTGATCGCCATCGGCGCAAGCGCGTATACGGCTTTTGCATCTAATGCAACAGCGCCTATTTCAACCCCTGATGCCTCTGTCGTGGTCAGCAATGGCTATGGAAACGGCAACGGCGATGGGACAGGCACAGACCTCACCACCATTCCAGTTTCGGATCTGAATGCGGAGGAAACCGCCGCCTTGCTCTATATGCGTGAAGAAGAAAAACTTGCGCGCGATGTGTACAATGCGCTCTTTACCGTCTGGGGACAACCCACCTTCTCGAACATTGCTTCCAGCGAGCAGCAGCACATGGATCAGATCAAACTTCTACTGGACCGTTACGGTCTGGCTGACCCCGCGCTTGATCCTGGTAAATTCACCGATCCTACATTGCAAGCGTTGTACGATCAGCTCGTCGCTCAGGGTTCTGTGTCACTGGCAGACGCTCTCAAAGTGGGCGCTGCCATCGAAGAGATCGATATTCTGGATCTGCAAACCCGCCTCGCTCTCACCGATAATGCAGACTTGCAACTGGTCTTCAATAACCTGATGAAAGGTTCATACAGTCACTTGAATGCCTTCGCGGGTGTCTTGACCCAGCAAACGGGCGAGGTCTATCAGCCGCAGTATCTCACTGCGGAAGCGTATCAAGCCATTGTTACAGGTGCAATGGGGAATGGTAACCAGGGCGGCAATGGCAGCCAGGGTGCGAATGGAAAAGGTAACAGCGGAGGAAATGGTCAGGGTGGGCAGTCCGCTCAAGGTCAGGCAGGAAGCGGTGTTCCGCAGGCAAATATTGCGGGTACGGTCAACGTCCACGGCGTCATCAATTCCTATGACGGCATGGGAATCAACATCACCGCCGACGATGGCCAAGCTCTGTATGTGGACACGGGCAATATGCGCTACAGTCAGTCGCTCGGATTTGCGCCGCAGATCGGCGAAGGCGTAACAGTGCTGATGTTCATGAGTGACCAGGGTACGAATAGCGCGATCTCAGTCACGATGGATGCAACTGGAATGACCTACACCTTCCGCAGTGAAACGGGGCAGCCGCTTTGGGCTGGCGGGAATGGCAAAGGTAATGGAAGAGGGAACACACCCTAAACGGCTTCCCACATTTTTTTAGCGATTACAATCAGCATGAAGTTTAACTTCATGCTGATTGTTTATTAGAAAGAAACCATGCACCCATCTTTTATAAAACCCCGTTATGACTCCGGCGGCTTTGCCGGAACGCCACAGCGCATTCAAGAAGCATTTGCTTCCAAAAAATATGATGCAGTTGTGCTCTTCTTTGTAGATGCCTTCGGCTGGCGTTTCTTTGAACGTTTTCAAGAAGCGTCCTTCATCAAACGCATTGCAAAACATGGCAAGGTTGAAAAGATAACCTCACAATTCCCTTCCACCACGGCGGCGCATGTGACCACCATGCACACAGGGCTGAACGTCGGGCAGAGCGGCGTGCATGAGTGGTATTACTACGAACCGCTCGTAGATCGCGTCATCGCGCCGCTGTTGTTCTCGTATGCCGCAGATGGGAAAGGTCGCGACTCGCTCGGGAACAAGATCAAACCAGATGCCCTATACCCAAAAGGAGTGTTCTATCCCGCATTAAGCGCCATGGGAGTCGAGTCGCTTAATTATGGCATCCGCGATTACACACCCTCCTCCTACTCCAAAGTTGTCATGCGCGGCTCCGAGATCATCTCGTTCAAAACACTTTCCGAAGCGTTGATCAACCTTGGTCTGCGTCTTGAGAAACAAACCAAGCCAACCTTCGTCCACCTTTATTTCGACAAGATCGACGCCATCGCCCACGAATACGGACCCGCCTCGCCACAGACCGAAGCCGAGATCGAGACCTTTTTATTGATGATGGAGAACTACTTCGATAGAGTCTTCGGCAGCGGAAAACGCATCCTCTTCCTCATGACCGCGGATCATGGCATGTGTGAAGTGGATCCACAAACCACGACCTATCTCAACACTGACAGAGAGTTCGCGGGGGTCGAACGTTTCATCCGCTCCAACAAACGCGGACATCTCATTGTCCCGGCTGGGTCGGCAAGGGACATGTTCATGTATATCAAACCCGATATGCTCGACGAAGCGCAGGACTTTTTCCTAAAACGTCTCGAAGGCAAGGCAGATGTGGTCAAGACCGAAACGTTGATCGAGGCAGGCTATTTTGGTGCGTCTGTTTCTGAACGTTTCACGGAACGAGCTGGGAACCTGATCCTTTTGCCGTACCGTTATGAGTCAGTGTGGTGGTATGAAAAAGACAGGTTTGAAATGAAATTCCTTGGGCACCATGGCGGGCTGACTCCGCAAGAGATGGAAACGGTGCTTTATTCATTGGAAGTCGGGTAATAGAAAAAAGGAACGAGCCGTCCAAAAGATATGATATCTTCCGACATCCTCAACCCGCTCATTACTTCGGCGTTCACCAAACAGACCACCTGGCTGAAAGCATCTGAACAGCACTCGCTTGACGATTTCATTGAAACCTTCCATCACACCCGCGAGCGCACCCAGGAATTACTGGATGGGTTGAGTGATACCCAGGTTGCTTTTGCCTCCGAGGTGCATCCGTTCTGGTCCATCAGCGAATCTATCACGCACTTGATCTATTCACAGGGCTTTTATCTCAACACCTTGTTGGATATTGCCACCAGTCAAATGCCGCATGTCGTGGAAGCCGCCCGCGGGTTCGGCGAAGGCGCAAAGCATAACATTCCTGCAGAGGCGTTACGCAAAAACCTGCGCGAAGCGACCGACCAGATCCGGGCGGCGATCGAAGCGACCCGTCATGCACACGATCCGCAGAAGACCGAGACAAATCCATTTTTTGGAACCTGCACATATAGAACATGGATATTGCTCCTGCTCGCCCACGAAGTCGATCATCTGCGCCAGATCGCGGCCATGCGTAGTGTAGCGAAAATGAATGCCTAGTTCATAAAAGGCACAACCAAAAAACAGCCCTCGAAAATTCGAGGGCTGTTTTTTGGTTGCTTTGGCGGGCTGTCGCCCTCCTCGCAATGACAACTAAAACTAGATGTCCAAATTCCTCACGCTCTTGGCATGGGTCTGGATAAACTTCTTGCGCGGGTCCACCGCATCACCCATGAGCATATCGAAGGTGCGGTCTGCTTCGGCGGCATCGTCCACCGTTACAAGCAGCAAGGTGCGGTTTGTGGGATTCATGGTCGTGTCCCACAACTGGTCTGGGTTCATTTCACCAAGACCTTTGTAGCGCTGGAGGTTGGCTTTGTCGCCTATCTCTTTAATGGCTTTGTCCTTTTCCTTGTCGCTATACACATACTTAACTGTGTTCTTGTATGCAATACGATACAAGGGCGGCTGGGCGATGTAAAGATGACCATCCTCGATCAAGGTCGGCATGTAGCGGAAGAAGAAGGTCAATAACAGCGTACGGATGTGGCTGCCGTCCACGTCGGCATCGGTCATGATGATAACGCGTCCGTAGCGCAGACCTTCGAGACTGAAGTTATCACCAATGCCGGTTCCCAAGGCCGAGATGAGCGCCTTGACTTCGTTATTGCCGAGGATCTTATCGAGGCGGGCGCGCTCGGTATTAAGGATCTTACCGCGCAACGGCAGAATCGCCTGGAAGTGACGGTCACGTCCTTGTTTGGCGGAACCACCCGCCGAGTCACCTTCCACGATGTAAAGTTCGGTCTTGGAAGTGTCACGTTCGGAGCAGTCTGCCAGTTTGCCGGGCAAGGTCAGCGACTCGAGCGCAGACTTGCGGATGACGAGGTCACGCGCCTTGCGAGCCGCATCGCGCGCACGAGCAGAGGTGAGACATTTCGCAATGATGGCTTTCGCCGCCTGCGGATTCTCTTCGAGGAAGGTCATGAACGATTCGCCCACCACTTGAGCGACATACGTCTGCACTTCGGGGTTCATCAGCTTGACCTTGGTTTGCGATTCGAACTGCGGACCGGGGTGCTTGACCGACACGATGGCGGTCAGACCTTCGCGGGTATCGTCACCAGAGAAATTCGGGTCTGCGTCTTTGAGCAAGCCGCTCTTGCGGGCGTAATCATTGATCACACGAGTGAGCGAGGAGCGTAGACCGGTCAGGTGCGTACCACCGTCAATGGTATTGATAGTGTTTGCAAACGAGTAAACCGACTCGGTGTAGGCATCGGTGTATTGGATGGCAGCTTCAATGCCGATATTCTCAACTTCTTTTTCAACATGCACAACAGAGTGCAGGTTTTCGCGGTTGCGATTCAAATAGCGGACGAAAGACGTAATGCCGCCTTCGAAGTAGAAGGTCATTTCGCGGTCGGCGCGTTCATCCACGAACTTAAGGGTGATGCCGCGTGTCACAAAGGACATTTCGCGGAAGCGCTGCACGAGCGTATCGAAACGGTAATCAATATCTTCGGTAAAAATGACCTTGTCAAACTTAAAGGTCTGTGTGGTACCGGTATCTTCCTTATCCACTTTGCCGATCTGCTTGATCGCGCCCTGCGGGACACCGCGTTTGTATTCCTGTTTCCAGAGTTTACCGTCGCGCTTGATCTCAGTCGTCGTCCATTCAGAGAGGGCGTTCACGGCACTGATACCCACACCATGCAAACCACCAGAGACTTTGTATCCGCCGCCGCCGAACTTACCACCGGCACCGATCACGGTCATAACCACATCCACGGTTTCCATGGGCTTGCCATTGGCATCTTTTTTGGAAGGATGCGGACCGACCGGGATACCGCGTCCGTTATCTTGCACACTAACGCTGCTATCTTTATGGATGGTAATGTCAATGCGTGTACAGAAACCCGCCAACGCTTCATCGATGGCGTTATCCACCACTTCATAAACAAGGTGATGCAACGCCTTGATGTCGGTACCGCCCACATACATACCCGGGCGTTTGCGAACGTGTTCAATGCCTTCCAGCGCTTGAATTGAACTTACATCATATTTTTGTTCAGCCATAAAATCCTCCAATACCTGCGATACTCGGGGAATGCCCCGTTATCATGCTTGTTTTATCACTTTATTCGGGCGAAGCCTATCCAATACAGCCTGCACCCAGATCGTCATCTCGTGGTAATAAATGAAACTAGCCGACAATAAAGCCGTAGTCACAAAAGAGTGACCAAAAATACCCAGCAAAGTCATCCACGAATCCTGCGAAGGCAGACGCCACAGAAAGTTCAATCCGTACGAGAGCAGGAAAACCGTCATAACGAAGAGGCTGCTCGTTGGGAGTGTAAAACGCGTCAACTGGATGCTGCTCAACGCCGAGGTCAACACGTTCTGGCGGTTGAGAAAAACACCGTGCGCCCAAAAAAAGATCGGGACGATCACCCACACCGACCCCAGGGCGATCAAAAGCACCACCAGGTTTGCCAGCACAACGCTGAGCTGCATAGCCACAAAAATGATCAACAGGATTGGCATGGTGAGTGCAAACAGGAACATGTTGCTGGCAATGGAGATCAAAACCGTTTGCAAGGCTGCCTGAAACGTGCTCACGGAAGTTATCTTCTCCGCCAAAGAAGCCCCAGCCACGCTGCGGAAGTAAAACGCGCCGCCGATCCAGCCGACCAGAGTCAACAAGATCAGCGAAAGTGGGAAGGTCACACCGGTCACCTGCCAGATGCCGGGTTGCCCCAATGGTGTGGCAAGAACTCCGTCGCTCGGCAGAAACAGGCTCGAGATCCCGATCGGCAGCGTGCGTACCACCCCGAACAAATTGACCGACTTCGTCATCTGGTCGTACATTTCCAGCATATTCTGGATCTCATCCGCGGGGATCTGGCTCGCCTGCCAGAACCGCACCATGTCACCTTCAATGGATTTGAACAACGTGTCCATCTGCAAACGCGGACCCAGCCACAAAAGCAGGTTTAAAAGCAACGGCATCAGAATGGCAGTGACATGTGAAGCAATAGCGTCAAAACCAGCCTTGATGGAATTAATGATGCCGGGCGGCGGGGGAAGGTTTTCGATCCGTGAAACTTCCATAACTGGTTGATTCTACCATACCGCCGCGCCCGAAAGTTCGTGCCCGTTACATAAGAAAATTCAAATTAATCAGCACCCCACGAGAAACCTTCCGGCACGAAGCCTCTCTTCTTGGTACAATGCGCCCATGCAGGAAACCCACTCTCAACTGCCTTCCACAGACCGTATGGGGATGTTGATCGCTTCTGTCTTGTTGACCTTTGCCCTCTCGCACTTTATTAAATCACCGGGACTGACCCTCAGCCTCAGCCTGCCCGGTTTCTACTACGCCTTTCCGCTCACCCTTAGTTCGTTTCTAACTCTCTTTGCCGCGGCTCTAACCGCCGCCGGAATGGATTGGCTCACCCGTGACCACCCCTCCGCTGAAAGCCGACTCTCCAACCGTGAGCACCTGCTCCTGCCCACTCTAACTGCCTTTGTAATGGGAACTCCGTTGGCGATCTTGTCTGATAGCCCGGCATGGTGGTGGGGCTTTGTGGTTGGGGCGATCCTGCTGGCAGCAGTTTGCAGCGCCGAATACATTTCCATGGACCTATCCGCCCCTGCCTACGGATTCGCCCGCGCCGGTTTGACCGCGGTAGCCTATGCATTATTCCTCATCCTTGTCACCTCTCTGAGATTTTCAGGTGCACGCATGGTGCTGGTAACCCCATCCATCCTAATCGTTGCCGGGCTGATCAGTTTACGCATTCTGCACCTGGATGGCACCGATCGTTGGGATTTCCCCTGGGCGGTTGGCATTGGCTTGGTCTGTGCTCAGATCGGTGCAGGGTTGCATTACTGGCCGCTCTCGCCGGTGCAATTTGGGCTGGCAGTCACCGGTCCGTTGTATGCACTATCCATGCTCTCCACCAACCTGACCGAGAATATTCCATTGCGCCGTGCAGTAGTGGGACCAATATTGGTGGCAGGAATTGCGTGGATCGCCGCAATTTTTTCGTAAGTCATGCGCACCCTTTCCCTTACACAAGAACAGATACAACAAATGATCGCACACGTGGACGCGCACCTGCCCTACGAGGCATGTGGTCTTTTGGCAGGGAGAGGCTCCAGTGTGGAAAATGTTTTGATGGTGACGAATCAGGCACAAAGTCCGGTGCGATACCTGATGGATCCCATCGAGCAGCTCCATGCCTTTGAGTGGATCGAAGCCCAAGGGCTGGACCTTCTCGGTATCTTTCACTCGCATCCCACCGGACCTGAAACTGTCTCGCCAACTGATATCGCTGAAGCCGCCTACGATGTTGTGTATGTGATCGTTTCCCGATCGAATGGCATATGGCACACCCGCGGGTTCTGGATTCAAGATGCCGCATATAATGAAGTCACCTTGCAGATCGATTCAACTAGCAACCAACCCTAGTCTTTTGTGTTTTTATTCTTGTTCGTTTCATGATGAAAAGCCCTGAAAACCAACTCTTGGAGGAGTTTTAATGCAAATCGTCTTAGCCATTCTGGCAGTTGCGCTGGCATATGTGATCGGATCCATTCCGGTTGGGTTGCTGGTGGTCAAGATCGCAACCGGAAAGGACATCCGCGAAGTGGAAAGTGGGCGCACAGGCGGCACCAATGCCATGCGCGCTGCGGGGTTCTGGGCGGGCTTCGCAACCGCCATGCTCGATATTGTGAAAGGTGCGGCAGGTGTGTGGGTGGCAAGATTTCTGACCCCGGGCATGCCCATCATTCACATGATCGCACCGCTCGCCGCGATCCTTGGGCATAACCACTCGATCTTTTTGCCGGAACGTGACGAGACCGGAAAGATCATCCGCTTGCGTGGCGGGGCAGGCGGCGCGCCTTCAGTGGGCGGCGCAATGGGGTTATACCTGCCATCCATTTTGATCGTACTGCCGCTCGGCATGCTGACCTTCTTCACGATCGGCATTGCATCTGTCACTACCATGGCGGTCGCTTTATTCTCCACACTGGCATTTGCATACTACGCTTCACAAGGCATCATCCCCTGGGCGTACGTCTGGTATGGTATCGGCGCGGAAGTACTGCTAGTGTTGGCATTGCAGCCCAATATCAAGCGCCTCTTTGAAGGAAACGAACGCGTTGTGAAATACAGCCTGAATGGCTGGTTGAGAGCACGGAAAGAAAAAAAAGCGGAATAGAAAAATAGAACTCCGAAGCCTTGAAAGCTTCGGAGTTTTTTAACCTTGACGAATTAGAGTATTTACTCTAAAATCTTAGAGTAAATACTCTAGGAGATATCCATGTCCACCCGTGAAAAGATACTCGACACTGCCCTGACCCTCTTCAACACCGAAGGGACGGGATCCGTCAGCACCAATCATATTGCCGAAGCAGCAGGCATCAGCCCGGGCAATCTGTATTATCACTTCCGCAACAAGGATGAGATCATCCGCGGCTTGTTCGAGCGTTTGTTCGCAGCGAATGACGCCGCCTTCGCACTGCCAGGCGATCAACTACCCAGGCTGGATGACCTGCAAAAAATGGTGAAGACCAACTACAAGATCCTCTGGCAGTATCGTTTTGCACACCGTGAACTTGCCGCCCTTCTGCGTGCAGATGCAGAACTGCGCGGGCGCTTCCTCACCGTCCGCAAGCGCGGCTTTGAGGGGTTTCATCAACTCTTCCAGGCATTTGCCGCAGCGGGAGTCTTACACATGCCGGAAGACTCCAAGTCCATTGAGAACCTTGCAGAGATCGTCTGGCTCATCACTGAATCATGGCTGAACAGTATTGAGGTCAGCGGCAGGAACGTCAACGAAGCGCAAATGGAACGCGGCGTGGAATTGATGATGCAAGTATTGGAACCGTATATCAAACCGCAATCAAACACACAGAAGGAATCACATGTCTCAAACAAACTTTAGAAAACTCGCTGGCATCTTTTTCATCGTTGGTGCAGTGCTTGTCAATATTCCCTACACCCTGCTGATCATGAACTTTGATTACCCCGACATCCTGCGCCTGCCTACTGCTGAGATCCTCACCCGCTTCCATGCAGGCGGGGACGTGCTCATTTACACCTGGCTGGCTTTTGCATGGGTCGGGCTGCCAATGCTCTTCGGCGCAATGATGCTCAAGCGAATCCTTGCCGAGGAAAACGCCCCATTTTTAGATTCAGCGACAACGCTCGGAGTGATCGGTTTCATTGTCCAAGTGGTTGGACTCTTGCGCTGGGTCTTTGTCGTCCCCGTGCTTGCCCGCCTCTACACCGCTCCGGGAACGGACGCCGCCACCCAAGCTGCCATCGCCGCTGTTTTCAGTGCTGTTCACCAATATGGCGGTGTTGTCCTTGGCGAGCATCTGGGGCAGTTCCTCATCATCCTGTGGATGTCCATGCTGAGCGGCATTATGTATAGATCGAAGATGTTCAGCAAATGGGTTGCGTGGTTGGGCTGGTTCGCCTCTGCCGTTTACCTCCTCGCACAAACGGAGCTCTTTGCCACCGCCATCCCCACCTTTCCTGTGGTTGATTGGGCTGGTCTTGTTGGAAGTTTGCTCTGGCTGGTATGGATGATCGTGATCGGAATTTATTTGTTGAAATACAAAGAAACAAAATAATAAAAGAGGCGGCTGTCTAAAATTAGACAGCCGCCTCTTTTATTCCCAACACGATCATTTTCCAAGCCATTCCAACGCAGCCGCGCGGTCAAAGAAAACCGAAATGGCATAGCCATTATTATGGCAGACCGTTTCGTAGAATTTTAAATTATCCATAAACCGAGCGGGCACCACCAGCGCCATTCGAAGGTCACGGGGGACGCCAAGTTCCCTGTACATTTTGGGGAGATCATAAATATCCATGGTGGTGAGGGCATCGCCGACCAACTCGCTATGATCTAGTAAAACAAGTAAACAGCCATGTTTACGGATCAAAGCAATACCTTCATCGCGCATGACCGAAGCATCTGAAATATTTAGCACGCCGGTCGTTTTGGTGTAGACGATCTTTTCTTTTTCATCGTAATACATTTGCCACTGCATGTTTTCCTCAATGAGAGCGCTGTCAGGGGGTTTTATAATGAATACATAAATTATATTATCAGCTCCCATCGTTGGGAATATTAAACAACCCAGGCAGGAATCAGCGTATGCCAACCCTTCCACAATCCTTCATAAACACCATCCACGGCTCATACCAGGAAGCTGGCAGGAAATTTCTTGCCGACCTGCCAGAGTTGATCGAAGAAGCATCCAAGCGTTGGGGGTTGCGCGAGGTCCAACCCGTGCCCAATCTATCGTATAACTTTGTGGCATTCGCAAACCAGGATGCAAATGAGGTCATCCTCAAACTTGGCATTCCCAACCCCGAATTAACCAGTGAGATGCATGCCTTGAAGCTGTTCGATGGCGGGGGGATCTGCCAATTACTGGATTGCGATGAAGACAAAGGATTCCTATTGATCGAACGACTCAAGCCCGGCTCGATGCTGGTTGAATTAATGAACGATGACGAACGCACCCACATTGCCGTGGATGTGATGCAAAAGCTTTGGCGGACTGCTCCACAAAACGAAGGTTTCATAAGGCTTACAGATTGGTTCGATGGATTAAAAAATATCCGTCCCCTGTTCAATGGTGGAACGGGACCCATCCCGAAAGAATTGCTTGAGAAGGTCGAATCTATGTTGCCAGATCTTTTCGCGGACGAAGAAATATACTTAATCCACGGCGATTTCCATCATTACAATATTTTGTCATCAGAACGCGGCTGGCTGGCGATCGATCCAAAGGGAGTTATTGGACCAGCAGGCTACGAGATCGGTCCGCTTATGATCAACCCACGTCTCAAGCCAATGGACAGGACACAGTTCAAGGTTCAGGCAGAGAGGCGGGTGAGTATTCTGCACGAGCGATTTGGTTGGGCGCGGGAGAAGATCATTGGCTGGGCATTGGCACATTCAGTCTTATCTGCTTATTGGGATCTGGATCTTGAACCGGAATCTTCCATTGAAGCGGCAAGGATATTTGCCAAAATATCTTAAACAAAAATATGACCTCCCAATTGGGAGGTCATATTTTGAATTCGGCTTTATTTGCCAAGTAATGAAAAAATAGCATAGCCCAAGGCAAGCACGCCGCTGATCGTAGCCGCCATGGGGAGGGCAACAAAGGCGCTTATTCCTGTCCAGAGGAAAAACAACCACATACACCAACCGGAAATCGTTTTAGGCAAAGACATTTCACACACTCCTTTTATTTTTCATTCGGCAGAATTACCGAACTTAATTATGACAACACTTATCCGAATAAAGAGTTACAGAGGAGGATTTTTCAAAAATGTTACAATTACAAAATGACTTCCCTCAGTGTTCCAGCAGAATTTACATTACATAGAAAAAATAAATACGACCATTCCTCCGCTTTACGGTGGATCGGCTCACACATGATGCCGTATTGGTTAATCATGGTCATGCTTGTGACGGGGGCGATCGGGAATGCCGTGTTGGCAGTGGTGGTGCCCATTCTGACGGGCGATGCCTTCAATGCCATGCTCAAACCGCAACCGGATACGTCGGTATTGCTGCCTCTGGCGATCACTATCGGTGTTTCACAGATCATCCGTGGTGTACTGCAATTGGGGCGCAACTTTGGCGCGGAACTGATGGCTCAAAAAATGGAGCGTGACATCCGCGACGAGTTATATCTTTCCCTGCTCGGCAAAAGCATGACCTTCCACAATCTACAACCCGTTGGCGATACGATGGCACGCGCCACCAATGACGTGCGTGAAGTGAACTATATGTTCAGCCCGGGCGTGAACCTGGTGGTCGGTTCGTTCATGTTCATTTTGATGCCTCTGTTCTTTGGTCCGCGCTATCACCCATCACTAGTGTTAACTCCGCTGGTCTTCACCATTGTGTACTTTGCAGCCTTGGTTCGATACCTAAAAACGCTCTCCCCCGTCACCGACTCAGCCCGCGCCACCTTTGGGCAGATGAATACGCACTTATCCGAGTCACTCGATGGCGTGGAGATCATGAAAGGCGCCGCGCAGGAAGAAGCCGAAGTGGACCGCTTCGTAACCAACGCCCGTAAAGTACGCGATACATTCGTCAAACAGGGTGATCTCGAAGCGCGGTACATTGCCATGCTTCTGCTGGGGCTTGCCTTCGCGAGCGGATTGGTGCATGCACTCTTCCTGTTACGCGCCGGTCTCATTAACGTTGGGGCAGTGATCGGTTATTTTGGCATGCTGCAACTGCTTGGCTTCCCCACATTCACCTCCACCTTCGCATATTCCCAGATCTCTTTGGGGCTTTCCTCTGCTCGTCGTGTGCTCGAACTCATCCAACGGGAAACCAAGCTTGACCAAAATGCCTCGGGTACGGATGCACAGATCCACGGCGAGATCGAATTTCGCAATGTTTCGTTTCACTACCCCACTCCTGCAGAAGGCGGGGCTGGCGGCGATAACGTGCTCGAGAATATTTCCTTCAAAGTTAAACCCGGGCAAACGGTGGCATTAGTGGGTCAGACCGGTGCCGGTAAAACCACCTTAGCCAAACTGATCAACCGCATCTATGATGTGACGGAAGGTCAGGTACTGGTGGATGGCGTGGATGTGCGTGATTGGAATCTCGCCGCGCTGCGTTCACAGATCTCCATCATTGAGCAGGATATCTTCCTCTTCTCGCGCTCGCTTGGCGATAACATTGCTTTTGGCAAACCCGGCGCGACCAAGGAAGAGATCATCGCTTCTTCAATGGCAGCTCAGGCGCATGACTTCATCCTCGACTTTGAGGAGACCTATGGAACAGTGGTTGGCGAACGCGGCGTGACCCTCTCCGGCGGACAGCGCCAGCGCATCGCACTCGCCCGTGCCTTTCTCACCGACCCGCGCGTCCTCGTCCTCGACGACTCCACTTCCGCCATCGACTCGGCAACCGAAGACAAGATCCAGCGCGCCATTTCCAACGCGGCTCGCGGACGAACAACCTTCATCATCACCCACCGCCTCTCGCAGATCCGCTGGGCAGACCTGATCATTGTCTTCCGCAAGGGCAAAGTGGCGGCAATGGGCTCGCATGATGAATTAATGAAAACCTCAGAAGCATATTCGAGGATCTTTAAAGAATAACGATATTCGCTTGTCACCATCCAAATATCGAGTATCGAACAACGAGGTTTTATGGGTTTCTTTGCAGGACTAAACGACGAAAAATACGACCGCCAGTATAAGGACAATGAACTTGCCTGGCGTATGGTTAATTATTTTGATACACAAAAATCACGACTGATCTTCGCGTCTGTAGTCATCATCGTGATCGCGGTCATCGGAGCGGCACTGCCCGTCATCGTCAGCCGTATGGTGGATCTCATCAAAGACCAGCCAACGGTTAGGGACATTCTTTTGGTCGGGCTGGCACTTGTCGGCGTGGCATTCGGTCAATGGGGATTGAACTGGCTAAGGCGCGGTCTGATCGTGCGCGCCGTTGGGGATGTGGTGCTGGACATGCGCTCACGCGCCTTCCGCGCTGCCGCCGAGCATGACCTCTCTTTCTACGACCAGTTCTCCTCGGGACGTATCGTCTCGCGCATCACGTCAGACACCAACGACTTTGGACAGCTCGTGGTCATCGTCACCGATGTAGTTGCGCAATTCATTCAGGCATTCCTGATCGCCGTGGTGCTCTTTCGCACCGAATGGCGGCTGGCATCACTGCTCATCGCTTTTCTGCCGGTCATCTTCGGCATTGCTTCGGGCTTCCGCGCCTGGGCACGCACCGTCACCAAGCGCGGCATGAAAGCCATGGCAGATGTCAATGCTGCCATCAAGGAAACCATCAGCGGCATCTCCATTGCCAAGAACTTCCGGCAGGAAGAGAGCATCTTCAAATCGTTCGATGAATCGAACCAGCAATCCTATGGAGTGAATGTACAGCGCGGCTTTGTGCTTTCGCTGGTCTTCCCCACTCTGAATGCGTTGGGCGGCATCTTCGTTGGTGTACTGGTATATGTGGGCGGGAACAGTGCGGCGCAGGGCTTGGTCAGTATTGGGGCATGGTATCTTTTCATCATGAGCCTTGACCAGTTCTTCTTCCCGGTCTTGAACCTCACTTCGTTCTGGGCACAGATCCAAAGCGGACTCTCTGCCGCGGAACGCGTCTTTGCCTTGATCGACGCTGACCCGAATGTGGTTCAGGAAGAAAAACAGGATGTGCCGCGCCTCAAAGGCGAGATCCATTTCGATCACATGCATTTCCGTTATGCGGATAAAGAACCGGTCCTCAACGACTTCAGTCTGCTCATCCAACCTGGAGAGACACTTGCACTGGTAGGGCATACCGGCGCCGGAAAATCATCCATTGCAAAATTGATCGCGCGTTTTTATGAATTTCAACAAGGGCGTCTGCTGATCGACGGGCGCGACATTCGCACTTTTGACCTTACCCAATATCGCCGCCAACTGGGCATTGTTTCGCAGGTTCCATTTCTTTTCTCTGGAACCATCGCGGAAAACATTCGCTACGCTGCACCCGGCGCACCGGAAAGTGAAATGCTGCGCCTCGCCAAACGCATTGGCGACGGTGAATGGCTGGATGCGCTCCCAAATGGACTGTACACGGAAGTCGGTGAACGCGGCAACCGACTTTCGATGGGACAGCGTCAACTCGTGGCATTGATGCGCGTACTGGTGCAAAACCCCGCCATCTTTATCCTAGACGAAGCCACCGCCAGCATTGACCCATTCACCGAATGGCAGATCCAACAAGCATTGAATTTGATCCTGAAAAATTCAACCAGCATCCTGATCGCGCACCGCCTTTCCACGGTCAAAGCCGCAGACCGGATCGTAGTCATGCGCAAGGGCACCATCATTGAAGAAGGAAATCATCAAGGGTTGCTGGACCAAAGCGGTCACTATGCCGAGTTATATAACACCTACTTCAGGCATCAATCCCTGGCGTATATTGAGCAGATGAAAGAAATGATCTCAAAGTAGCCGGTTTTCTTATAAAAAATCTCCCGATGATGTATCATCGGGAGATTTTTATTTTAGAGAATGGAGCGATCCGGCGGTTCGAGAAGCAGGGCAAGTTGTTTAGCACCCTCATCGTCTGTGATGGCAAGGACCTCATCATAGGCTTCAAGAGTTATGGTTCCGCTCGGCAGGGTGACCTGTCCCTTGCGGATGATGGCAGCGATGACGCATTGCTCAGGCAAGCCAAGGTCTTTGATCTGCACACCAATGGCTTTTGCTCCAGGGGGAACCTTCTCCTCCACCAGAGCATAACGTCCACGACGCAGCTTGAGCAGGGTCATCATATCGCCAAGAGACATTTCCTCCTGGATCAGATGCGCCATCACTTCGGCTTGATTAATGGTTTCATCCACATGGAAGTTCTTATCGAAGAGCCAGGCATTACGGGGGTTATTGATGCGTCCCACCGTGCGGCGAACCTTGAACATGGTCCGCGCCAGATAACAAAGCACGAGGTTGGCTTCATCTTCACTGGTGCAGGCAACCATGACATTTGCGCGTTCCAGACCGGCTTCTTTTAAGACATTCGGGTCGGTGGCGCGCCCTTCGTAGATCACCTCGGTGGGAAGTTCATGATGAAGGCGTGCAAGCAATTCCTTGCGATGCTCCACCAACCGGACTTCATAGTTCTGTTCAATCAATTGAGCGGCAAGTTGAGCGCCTGTGCGTCCGCCGCCAGCAATAAATACAAACATGTTAAGCCTCCTTGCCTTCCTGCAATTTTGCGCGCAGGGATTTGACACCCTCCAGCGTAGCACTGACGGTCAGCACATCACCGCTGTGTAGTTTGGATGCAGGCGTGGGGAGTTCAGCACGCCCGGCTCGCGTAAGCGCCGAGCAGACGATACCGTCGCAGCCAGCCAGCAGATCGGAAACGGTCAACCCATTCCATTTTTCAGAAATGTACATTTCATACATTTCCACTTCGCCATTGCCAGCCGAGAACACAGCGCGGAAGGACGGGTCGATCATCAGTTCCTGCACGCGTTCGGCACCCCAAGCCGTGGAGCTGACGATCTGCAACCCAAAGGCTTCAAGCATATCGCGCATGGCAGGATCGTAATTGCGGACGATAACCTGCTTCACGTTCGGGTAATGCACACGGATGGTATGCCCGATAACGGCGTTCATCGTATCGGAATTGGTGACGATGGCAACGCCCTCGGCTTTGTCCATGGCAGAGCGGGAGAGGGTATCGGCGGAGAGAGAATCTCCCTCGACGGTACGCCCGCGAAAATCGGGGTGGAGGCGGTTGAAGGCTTGCTGGTTTGAATCCACCACCACGACTTGATGTCCATTTTTGTAGAGGCGGTAGGAAAGTTCCGCCCCAAATCTTCCACAGCCTATGACTATGAAATTCATATTGGTCACTCCTTAATGTTCGCTTTCGGTTTCGTGAACGTGATAGGGCACATTGGTGATCACGATACCGTGTTGGTTTTTCAATTGACTGCGCAAAATATTTGCAGTGTTGGTATGCAGGGCGTCGGTCAGACGATTATCGGAAACAAACTCCGGTACGACGACAGTGATAGTCTCGCCGGGCTGGCGGTTCTCTGCCAGGTCGGCGATATATTCAAGCAGCGGTTCGATGAAGAGGCGGTACGGCGAATCCAACATGACCAGGCGCACGCCGTCACCCCAGGTTTCCCATTTCTTGCGGGTTTTCTCAGCCTCATCCGGCTCAATGACGATATGAACGCCAGTTACATCATCTGAAAGCATACGGGCATATCGCAATGCCGCAAGCGTTCCCTGATGCACGCCACTGACCGGCATGATAACGCGATGGCGGTGGGTATGCGGCGGGATCACGCCGAAATTTTCGAGTGATAGATTTCTGGCGAGGTTATTGTAGTGACGGTGGATCATCCAGAAAACACCCACGAGGATCGGGATGAGAATCAACACCAGATACGCCCCATCCTTGAATTTCGTGATCGCAAAGACCATCATCACAACGGCGGTACAAATTGCGCCAAAACCGTTGACAAACATTTTGAGCACCCAATTCTTCTCAAAATGAATGGTGGAACCACGTTCCGTTTTCTCCTCACCGGGTTTAAGCCTGCCGCTCTTCCACCAGCGCAGCGCCATGCCGCCCTGCGAAAGAGTAAAGGAAAGGAATACCCCAATGGCGTATAGCGGGATCAAGCGGGTGACACTTGCACTAAAAAGCACCATCAACACGGATGCAATGATCGCAAGGGTGACGATACCGCGTGAGTACACCAAACGGCTGCCGCGGTAGGCAAGCTGGCGCGGAATGAAACCGTCTTTAGCGATCAACGCACCAAGGCGCGGGAAATCTGCAAATGCGGTATTGGCTGCCATGATCAGAATGACCGTGGTGGCGGAGATGACCATCAGATACATGGTGTCATGCCCGTCAAAAATGGTCCGAGCGATCTGAGAGATGACCGTTTCAGTTTCAGACGGCACCGCATGGATGGTATTGGTAATGAAAGAGATGCCCAAAAAGAATGAGCTAAGGATGATCGACATCCAAACCAGGGTAATGCCTGCGTTCTTACTGCGTGGTTCTTTGAAGGCGGTGATGCCATTCGAGATGGCTTCGATACCAGTCAGCGCTGCCGTACCGCTGGAGAAGGCATGCAGTAACAGGAATGGCGTAATGGCTGTAAGCGCGTCCCCGTGAAATTCAATTTCTGGCGGGTCAACGACCATCCCAAGTGAACCGGTGATGATGCGCCATAAACCGATCAAGATCATAATGAGGACAACAAGGATAAAAAAGTAGGTCGGAACCGCGAATGCCGTCCCGGACTCTTTCACACCGCGCAGGTTGATCAGCATGATGAACATGATGAACACAACCGCCAACGGAACGCGCAGGTCGTATAAATTGGGAAAGGCAGATACCAACTGCGCCACACCCGACGCGATCGACACCGACACCGTCAGGATGTAATCAGTGAGCAGCGCGGCAGCAGCGATCAATGCCGGAAATTCGCCCAGATTATCGCGCGCCACAATATAAGCGCCGCCGCCATCCGGATAGGCATGAATGGTCTGCTCATACGAGATCGACACGATCGCAAGCAGTACTACGATCGCAATGGAGATCGTAAAGACATACCCGAACGCCATCGTACCTGCCGCCGCTAAAATGACAAGGATCTCCTGCGTGGCATACGCCGTGGAAGAGAGCGCGTCAGACGCGAAGACAGCCAGACCGACACGTTTCCCGATGGTCTGATGGGGCGCATCCGCCGTGGAAAGCGGACGACCGATCAGCCAGGAACGCCAGTTACGCGGCGGCTTGTATTCCGTTTTTCTTTCAATAATAGGGGATTGTTTATTTTCTTGATTTATCATACGTACCTATGGCAAAAATTAAGCCCTTCCCGCGGAAGGACAAAGTCGGATTATAGTACGAATCCTTTTTTCAGGTATCACCTTCTAGGGGGATCATATGGATCAGGAAGCATTTAATACACATCATCACCTCAGTTAAGCAACAGGGTGATGTACGTGTATTACGATGTTTTGGTTTCTTTGGGTTGAACAAGCGGGATCTGCAAATAGAACGTGCTGCCCTTGCCCGCCGCACTTTCCACCCAGACGCGCCCACGATGGTTTTCGGCAATGGAATGCACAATGGCAAGCCCCAACCCGGAGCCGGGCTGTGCGCGCGCCTCGCGCTGTTTACCGCGATAGAACTTCTCGAACAAATGCGGGATATCATCCGGCGGGATGCCAATCCCCGAGTCTTCGATGGCAAAGATCAGATATTCCGGCTGAGATACAGTTCGGATCGTCACTTTCCCGGATTGGGGAGTGTACTTGATGGCGTTCTCCACCAGGTTATAAACCGCTTGATGCAAAAGCGCCTGATCGGCTTCCACGGCATGCGGCATGTCCTTGGGAAGCTCCACTGTGAGATGAATGTTCTTTTGCATAGCCTGTAACTGCAAGGCGCTGGTCACGCGTTCAATGATATCCAGCACCGGCACATTTTCCACCTGCAAACCAACACCGAACTCGATGCGCCCAAGGTCGAGCAGGTTATTCACCAAACGAGACATATTCTCCACGCCGGTGACGATCTTCTTGACATAGCCCTGCTGCTGTTCGTTCAATTCCCCCACTGTATCGAGCATGGTGGCGTACCCGCGCATGAGGGTCAGCGGTGAACGCAGGTCATGGCTGACGGTTGCCACGAATTCGGATTTCATCGTATCCAATTCTTTAAAGTGGGTCACATCACGCATGATGCATATACGCCCGATCTGACGTCCTTCCACCATCACTGGGGAAGCGGTGGCAAAGTAAGTACGGCTATCCGGCAGCACCATTTCGGTGGATTGTTTTTCAGAGACCGTACTCTGCAACAACGCCAACAGCGGGCGCAGTTTGATCGCCTTCTCGGTTTCCATGCCGCTGCGAGTATCATCCGCGCCCAGCCCAAGAGCAGACGTGGACGCATGATTGGCGAGCAGCAAGCGGTTGCGATGATCCGTCACGATGACAGGGTCAGGCGAAGAATTAATGATGGCTTCCAACTGACGGCGGGAGGCTTCCACATTCAAATACAAGTGGGCATTCGCCACCGCCAACGCCGCCTGCCCCGCCAGAGTAGTAATAAAGCGAACATCCGAATCAGAGAATTTACGCGGCTGTTCATAGCCAGCCCAGACCACGCCATAATAACGATTCTCGTGGCGCAGCGCCACAGCCAGCATCGCCAGCGGATGAGTTTTGTTCGCATCGAACAGCAGCTCGCGCGAACGCGTTAAATTCGGCAGGACGATCTTCTCCTGACTTTGCGCCAGGTCGAGGATCTGGTCATCGAGATGAGCGTACACATCCTGTGAGGTGCCCAAGGCAAAACGCGAGGGCAGTTCAATGAACGTATCGGGAAGAACACTCGGCGAGATTATCACACTGACAGAATTCGCACCCGTGGAAAGGATCGCCTCCAACACCGGCTTGACCGCATCCTGCATCTCCAAACTGGATGCCACACCCTGACTGACCTGCAAGAGACGGTTAAGCTCTTCCAATCGTGCCTGCAACCCAATACGCATCTGCTCGAACGCGCGCCGCAATTGGGCAACTTCATCTTCACCGGTCACCGAAAGCGGATTATCCAGATTCCCTTGGGCAATACGGTTGGCTTCGGCAGCCAAGCCTTTCAATGACCCCGTCACCACACGCAAACCGAGTCGGAGAGATGCCAACGCAATGACCGCAAGTACAACGATCATGGATGCCAGCGGTGTGGCAATATTCAATGCCAACTGCTGGGCGATCTGGGCAGGGACGGTCAACACGATCGCCCACGGACGCCCAACCACTGGATGGTAATACACCAACTCGCGCGTACCATCAGCGGCGGTATTATCGTAGAAGAACGGCTCAGGCGCCTGCTGCCCTTCATACGTGGTCAACACATGGCTTTCATCCGAGTTGTATATGATGTGATTCGAATCATCCACCAACATGCCTGATCCGTTCAAGTCGCGCATATTATCGAGACTCTTGATCAACGGCAATGTCAGCGGATTTGCAGCGACGGTCGTCCGCCCGATCAGAACCCGGCGCACTTGTGCGCCATCACGGATCGCCGCCAAAAACGAAATACGCGCCGACCCATCTTCAGAGATCGGCGGAATGGGATAGACCTGAGTCAGGACTCCTTGAGTCGATAAAAGAATGCCCATATCTTCATCGGGATATAACCGGAAACCCGGACGTGTATCTTCAGGGTAGATCGCCAGCACATCCCGCGTGACGGCATCCAATACAATAAGTTGGTCGAAGTATGGAACCGATTTGATGCGCGAAGCGATAACCGCTGTCAGATCTGAACCATTCGCTTCCAGCAGGCTCGGCTCATTTGCCAGTTGCACCGCCAGGTTTTGCCCCGTCTCAAGGAAGAAAGGTACGGTCTGCGCCGCAGATTCGCCGGCACTCGACAAGCGATCTTCAAGCATCTCACGCGCGGCTTTGCCTGCCACCACCCAGCCCCCTACAAGCAGGGTTAACAGCAATAGCAAAATGAAGGTACCCACCGCAAAAATAAAACGAGATTCGAGACTCTTCTCACCAGGTGAAGGCTGCAAGGGCTGCTTGCTGCCCCAACCGGCAGGAAATGCCATCGAAATAACCTGAGCCACCAACCCGCCGATCAACATCTCACCGCCAAAGGCGATGGTGACCACAAGCGCATTGCTGATCGCAAAATCCAGCCGCGCCGTGGTGGGCACATCCGCGCCCCATTGGGTGTAGAGTGCGCTCAAGGTATAGAACAAAGTGTGCAACGGCACCAGCAACAACGCCCCCACCAACGGCTGACGCAGCAACCGATAAGCAGGCGTACGATACCGCTGACGAGTGTTCCCGGAAAACCAAACACCCAGCAAAGCAAATTCAAGGATCGGGAAAAGAGAGTACAGGTCCCATGTGCCGCGGATCAGACCGGCAAACGCCCCCAAAAACGCAGCCGCCAATGGACCAATAAAACCGCCGCCCAACAGCCAGGGAATGGCAGAGAAAACCATCAGTGCAGAACCCGGCGCATCGGCGGGCAGCCCAGGCAAAGGGCGGACAGAGCCGAAGGTCAGTCGTACACCAACGAATAAATTAAGAACCGGAACCAGTAGAAAGAAGAAAAGAAACAGCCCCCAATTCTTGCCGCCCCACGCCAAACCTTCCGCACGGTATTGATATAGAAGAACGATCAACACCACCAATAGAGACACCCATACAAACCATCCTGCAAGAGTGGGCGGGGCGGGGAACGCAATGCCTGCAAGGAGCGTAAGGATAAAATCCATTTTTGTAAATTATAGCCCAAAGGGCGTTCTTCGGTTCACAGGGCAGTTTGCAATTTTGGAATTTTGGACCTATTCCCCGCGAATTTTTTCCGGCAACAGGTCTGCCAGCGCCGCCATGATCTGACGTGTCCCCGCATCCAACGCCTCGCGCCGCGCCGACGCCTGCCCGGTCAGCCTGAACATTTTTCCAACCCGAATGTGAACCGGTGCGCGCCGGAATTTTTTCATGTACCCATACACCAACGCATTGCCTGTGCCGGTCAGGATGATCGGCAGCACCGGCGCACCGGAACGATACGCCAAAAACGCCGCACCGCCCGTGCCCTCCTCCAATGCCCCGGTCAGAGAATAACGTCCCTCTGGCGCAATGATAATGATGCGACCTTCTGCCAATCCATCCAGGGCGGCGCGCAAAGCGCGTTTATCAGGCTTGCCGCGATGCAGCCAGATGACCCCATACCAATCCATAAGCCTGCCAAGGATGGGCAGATCGTACAACTCGATTTTGCCGAGAGCATCTGGCGTGAAAGGCAGGGAGGCGATCAATGCGGGGGTATCGGCATCGCCAAGATGATTGATGACCACCAAAAGCGGACCGCCCTTGGGCAGGTTTTCCATGCCCTCGGTCGTGACCCGCAAACATAGCCGCGCTACGAACTTCAACAAGCCGTGTGAAAATTTTCGGAAGGCACGCCGCGCAAGAGTCAGCTTGGGCAGGCGCACCAGGTTTGGCTTCCATACCTCAGTGACCGGTTTCGGCGCGGACAGCGGCTCTTCTGACATATTTTTATTTACACATCTCAAGGATGTGAGTGTAAACCTGCTCTTCATTCATGGTATCGGTATCAAGAATGACCGCATCATCAGCGGGACGCAAAGGCGCCACAGCACGAGTGGAATCGAGCCGGTCACGTTCGATCATCTTCTTGAGGATCTCATCATAATCAGCAGCTTCACCACGGTCGACGATCTCTTTATAGCGGCGGCGGGCACGTTCCTCGGCGCTGGCATCCATGTAAAGCTTTAGGTCGGCTTCCGGCAAAACAACGGTGCCGATATCCCTGCCGACCATGACAACCCTGCCGCGCATCCCGATGCGGCGCTGCTGTTCGGAGAGTGCTTTGCGCACCCCCGCATACGCCGAAACAACGGAGACATTCGCATCCACATTGCCGGAACGCATATCCCAGGTGACGTCTTTACCGCCAATGACCACATCACAGGCGCGCCCGTCGTTTTGGGTGGGCTGGCGGATATCGATCTGGGCGTTCTGCGCCAGTTCGGTAATGGCAGTTTCGTCGTGCAGGTTCATATCATGTTCCAGCGCGATCCAGGTGACGGCGCGGTACATGATGCCTGTGTCAAAGAATAGAAAGCCCAGGCTATCGGCGAGTCTTCTTCCAACGGTGGATTTGCCAGAGGCGGCGGGACCGTCGAGAGCAATAATAGAAGGAGGAGTATTTTTCATAGTGACCCCATTTTACAACATACAGCTTGTCTCAACGCCTTGCAAAGGTCTTTATTCTGTTACCTTTTTAAATAAAAAGAACGCACAGAGACGATCTCCATGCGTTCTTTGTTATCTGTTTGGGGAAGAGTTATTTATCGAGGAAAAGGTCGCTGTTTGCCCAGAGGATGATGATCTCTTTTTCAGTGGGCATCTGGCGTAACGGTACCCAGCGGAACCAGCTCGCCACATCGGCAAAAACCCATGAGGGAGTCTGCCGCCAGACAAAGTCTTGCCCGCGATAGGAGGATGCAAGCTGCGGGTCTGTTTCGTAGGTGGTGATGACGAAATCGCCGGGGTTGATCGGGTCTAATGTGTCTACCACCTGGACGGGGTTCTCGCGCAACGCCCATTCCAGCGCCGGGGACTGAACTCCAAAAATAGTGACGGATGCGGTGTAGTCGTTACCGGTGCCGCTTTCAGAAACCTGGCTGACCGTATCGCGGACCAAATCTGCCTGCATGGGAATGCCGGACTGCCACCATAATTCAGGGAAGTCCATGCCGCGCAAGCCCATGGAGCCAAACAAGCCGCCAAGGCTTAAGACTCCCAAAGCGACTGCCATGCCCCATACGCCGCCCAGCCGCGCAACGCGAATGGACCAGCCCGCCGCGATCAATACCAGGCTGACCATCAGCAGGAAGATCGAGCCGATCAACATTCCGGCACGTAGTCTGTAGTCAGGCGTATCGATGACCAGCCAGTTGATCCCTGCCATGCCAAGCCAGGCGAACACCCAAATGAAAACCGTCAGCCCGACCACACCGGCAACTTCGCGGCGCTCCTCAGGGAGAATAGTGAAGTGACGCACCAGTTCCAGAGAAGCGAGTGCGTTGAGCGGAATCAACACCCACGCCAGGTCTGCCATTTGGCGGGCAGGGAAAAAGACAACAAGCAGGAGCGCAACCAACAACCAGATGCTCAGGAAAATAATGCGGCGCAATCCGCCTGCCCAGCCGCGGACGAGGGACATGATGGTCAGTAGAAGCGCGAAGGGCTGGTAGATCAAAACAGAGACAAGCAGCATGCTGCGCAAGACGGGACTGGGCATCGTCCACATTTTGATGAAGGCGGGAATGGAAGAGAAGGCGGCGCCCAACCCGGCGGGAGATGTGAAGAAGAGCGTTCCGGCGATGAGGAAGGCGGCAATGAAAGTGATGAATGCAGAAGGAGGAATGACAAATGAGGCGCGCTGAACTTCTGGCGCTGGCTGTCCTTCGGCGCTGGTTGATCGGTCAACTTTGGATATGAAGGGTTGGAAGATGGCAAAGGCGATGGCAATACCGAGCAAGCCCAGCCAAACGGACGGTCCGCCAAGGAGGGCGAGGGCGGCGGTAACGGCTGCCCAATGAAATTTATTCTTGTTAATGAACCCGGCGGTGAAGGCGAGGCAGGTGATGGCAAGGATGGGGCTCGCGGCTTGACGGGAGATGGCGACCAAGCCGGGGTCGAGGGCAAGGAAGAAGGCGAGGATCAGGCTCGGGCGGGGTTTGAAGCGGTCGTCCAGGAGCAGGGGCGCTAGAACGAGGAGACTGCCAATCAGGGCGGGGACGAGTCGGGCGAGGAAATTTGTGCCGCCGCCATACATTAAGAAGAAGACAGAGGTTAAGAGGATGTACAGCGGATGGGGGTCGAGGGCGGGGTTGGCGCTTTGCGAAACATGCAGGGCTTGCAGGGCAGGCGCGGCTTCGGCGTCGGTGAGGGGCATGGCGCCGAGGGCGATCAGGCGCACGGCAAGGGCGATAAAAAATGCCAGCGCATACAACCAACCTTCGTATTTGAAATGGCGATAAGTCATGGGCGCTATTGTAATCTGTTCTGCTTGCGCCGGAAGATTACGCTCAATTGTTTTTAATCAAAGGATGCCACTCCCAATCGCGGACACGAGTCCCGCCACAGTGCCCCATCGCATCCCCACTTGGTAGTTCGCCAGCATGGACGCTATCCCACCGAGGAAGAATATGATAACAAGTGTGAGTAGCATCACACCCGCCTCGTAGTAACGACTAAGAAAAATAATAGTAAATTCTTTTGCATTTCACCAACCTTTAATTTATTCCACAAAAAACTGATCCTCATAAAAACATCTCTTGTTTTCTTTCATGAATAAATTATAGATTCCTTGGGTATCAAGCTTTTGGCTTTCGCGATAAGCATCCAATGTTGAAGAAGAGAAATTCTTTACCTTAGTACTAAGGAAAAAATAAGGCATATCATCAATTGATGGGGCAGCTACTATGAGCATAAAACCGCCCACTTGCCCATCGCCTATTGAGGGGCAAAGCTCATATATTCCATTCTTATCTAATTTTGCAATCCCCGAATACATACCCATGATTTGCGAATGGTTGTAAATCACGTCAATCCCATACGCGGCAATCGTATCTTGTGTATGCGGAGGGGTGATGTATATTTCGTCAGGAATTCCGTGACGGCGAAAGAGGTCTAGTATCCCATAACGTTCTAAATGCCTGTCGGTCAAATCTTCGCGCCGATTTTTATCCACATCATATCTTACTGGGGCATGAAAACCAACAATTACACCTTGCACAATACCGGAAGAAGCCATTAAATCTAGTGAAAAATCCAAGGTGGTGTCTTTGCTGGTATCAACAAAAATTGAGTACCCATCTATCGGTGGCATCCCCCAAAATGTGAATGGGAGAATTGATCCCCTTTTATAGGGTTCAAAAATATCAAAAGCACCTTGAATACTGGTTTTCCCAGGTTGGACTCCTAAAAAGCAAGGAAGTTCACATCCGCCATTTGTTTGTAACGCATCATAAAGTTGGTCTTGTATCTCAAAAGCAAGCGTTGGTGGGGAAGGCGGAAAGGTTGGAGTTACAAACTGGGTAGGTGTTAGAGTCGCCTTTACAATTGGGAACTGTGTACTTGTCGCTGCCGGAACCATATTCAAGGGCGGCTCTGAGCGTAGTTCGCAGGAGAAAAGTGTCAGGCACAATAGTACATACGAAAAAAAAGCGCGAAATTTGGGCGTGTTCATTTTCCAAATACCTGATATAAAATCTTTAGCATTTCCTCGCGTCTTGCATCGCCAGCTGCGTTGGGTGAAAAACCATAAGTATCATTTCCTGTACCATCGTAAATGAAGTTCAAAAACATATCGGCAGACTGTTCTACTTTGGCGTTGCCGCTGAAAGTATCACCATTGGGCTTGTGTTCCCAAGAATCCTCGCTACGCAAGAATCCTTCAGGCTGTCGAAACCAATAATTTCCTTCTGTGTCATAGTCCAAATAAGTTCCATCACCCATGGGGATTTTGTTAACCGTTCCTATCATATTTACACCTTTTGCAACTTGATTGACCCAAAAGATATGCCCGAATTCATGAATAAGATTTGCTTCAGTTGGAAGGGTGTTACAAGTTATTTTATTTACTTCTACGATACAGTTTTCATCATTATCGCCAATTGGATAGTCTGGATCAAGAATAATTTGTATTCTTCCTCCGTGTATGTACGCAAAAGCGAGATGAGGATATTTCAAATCTGGGGAAATAGTTAAGAGTTTGTTAGCTGTCAAGTTTGCCGCATTTAGTACTACTTGCCGTCCAACGGCATCGAAACCTATAGTCTCAATGCCGTAATCAAATAAAGTAGGTAAAAACGTCGGTGTCGGTAAAGGTGTCCTCGTTGGTAAGGGTGTGTTTGCTGTCTCGTTAGCAATGATAGTGGCTACATCTGGATGTAATGTCTTTGTCGGGGTCTGAGTCATCGGCACTGGTGTTAGTGTCAGTGTTGGGGTTGCCATAAGGCTCGTTGAACCATGTTCCCAAATTATCCCAAGCCGTCAACCGTATTTCGTGCATGACATGCTAAATCAAACGGTTTGCAGTCTTCATAGTCCAGTGGGTTTGGTTCTTGAGGAAAAGGCATAGCAAGCACCTTGCCTCCAGCACTTTGCCTGGCTTGCTCTTGCGCTTTATACTCCTCCGCAATGGACACCGCATTCCGCTCTCCTGCCCGTTGAGCTTCAATTGCTTTCTGGCGTTCATACTCCTGGCATTACTCTCCTGCCGCGCAATGTATCCGCCGTCTGCTTATATCAATGCGGACGGCTTCTTCCTGTCTTGGCCTGTGCAACTTTGCCATGGCAGCCTGTGCTTTCGCATTCTGTTCTGCCTGTAAGGCCCCACAATGCGCTTCTCCTGCATCATGGCTTGGTACGCCTTGCGTCCCGCATTCGTCCTGCCGCCGCCATCTCCTCTCCTCTTTTGAACCCACTCACTATCTTTAAGCTAATACCTTCAATAACCATTACATGTCCACTAAAGTATCAAAGCAGATTGTTATTATTTTAATTCACATAACCAAGTTCTTTACCTTCTAATATTTCCCATAGCTCTAATTGCCGAATCTCGCCTATGTTTTGAGCTATTGCAGAGATAAAAGCAATACCCAAGTAGATAAGAACAAGTCCAACTAAGTTAAATACGTTTGTCTTTCCTAATATATCCGCAAGGACACTCCCTATAGCAGGTATCACATAATGAAGTTTGTCTAAAACCCTCAATCTTCTCAATCGATCTCGTTCCAGCACAGGTCCATCATAATCCACAAACGCAGAAATGTCCCAAATCCAGTTTTTTTCGTCAAGTTTTTTATTCAGCCATCCTTTTAAGCGGGCTACTTCCATCTTTTTCATAGTTTTTTTCGAGACACCGAACATCATCCATATCGAAATGCTGATTGATAAAATATAAATTATCATCACGGATTGCTCTCTTCCTATCAAAGCATTTCGCAGTCCAACATCAAATAGAACAAGCGCCATAATGAAAGAGCCACACAATCTATACTTAAGGTATCGAATCACATTAAATCTTTTTAATACCCGTGACCAAAACCCAGCAATATATATATGTACGCGGCTACAAGGAGTATTGTTTCAGGCCATTCAAATAAAATGGGGTCTCAAAACGAAAAGAAATATTACAAACAATTCCGGATGAAGACAAGAACAATCCATAGAATTGGGTTCAAAAGCTATGTTTCAAAAACTAGGTTTCATTAGTCCTTTATTTTCATCGCTTAGCATAGTTCTTCCTTTGGGTTGTGGTGTTCCTGAGTTAATGATGACTGAGGAGAAGGTGTTTCAGCAAGATTTGGATATCTGTTGATATACCTGCTTCATTTCCTTCGTAAGGGAACAGGTGTCTCTTGCCCAATAGTGTTCTCAGTATCAAATGAAGGTGTCGGTTTATGAACAGGAGCTATATTACTCGGCTTAGGCGTTAAGTATTCTTCCAGCACTTCACGAACATTATTTGAATCGATAAAGGTATCATATGCAACACTAGTAACTATATCCGCCCCTATTTTAGATACCCCAGCAATATATATATTGCCAGTAAATGCAGCTACCAAAAGCCCAACTCCAATCCCAACAGCTTCACTGAGCACAAAGCCAAAAGTATCAATCATAATATCTGCCGTTATACGTGCAGGGCTCCGAAGATTTTTGATATTATCAATAAGATTGGGTGCTATCGTCAAGCCTAGTCCAAATCCTAGCGTTACAGGAGCAGTGACATCACCAATAGTTCTTCCCAATGCTCGGATAGTCCGCTTATCCATCAAAATTGTTTACAATGGACCCGAGACATCGTCAATATAAGGTGTTATACCCCTGATAACTGGCAAATATAATGGGACATCGTCTGCATTTTTTAAAATCGTTACAGTCTCATCTTCTGTGGCAACACCGGGGTCAATAAAGTTGCCGGGCT
>NZ_JADJDD010000012.1:0-152433 GCF_016702885.1 Candidatus Villigracilis vicinus | reverse complement strand
TGCATCTTCACAGGCTGGCGCACACCCGGCAAGGCGGAGGGTACGCTCGGCACGCCGTTCATCATCGCTTCGATCTGGACCAGCCCGAAGGCTTCGGTGGAGTTGAGCGAAGGCACGGTGATGACGTCGAGGTTCGGGTACACGGCGGATAACTGGACGGGGTCGAGGTTGCCAAGGAAGGTCCACTGTCCCTTGATCTCGTATTCACGGATGCGCGGGAACAGGCGGCTGAAATATGCCTGTTCGCCCATCACATTCTCATGCTGCCCTGCATACAAGACCTGGGCATTGGGATATTTTGCGAAGATGGCAGGCAGGGCGTCGAGCAAAATTTCCACGCCTTTTTCGGAGGCGAAGCGCGTGACCATGCCGATGACGGGGCGCTTCGTCTTTGTACGGTGACGTTCGGCAAAGGCGGCAACCGCTTCCGGCGTTGACTCAGGCATCTGGACGGGCGGCAGGATCGGGGTCAGTTTTGAAGCGTAACGGGAGAGATAAGGAGAATGGTCGGCATAATCCCGGGTATAGGTCACGATATGATTCGCCAGCCTGCCCGCCATGTTATTTTGAAAATCCAACACGAAGTTGACGAGGCGGTTGAACATGCTGAGCGGAAGCTGGACGTCGCAGTGATAGGTCAGGATAGCTGGTTTGCCGAAGAGCCGCGCGCGAAAGGCGACTCCGGGCGCGTCAAACTGCGGCAGGTGCAGGTGGACAATGTCGTTTTGCCAGACGAGTTTGGTGGCGACGAAACCGAACGCCGGGGCGATGACTCCCTTGCTGATACGGGCAATGACCGGCACGCGGATGATGCGCACGCCGTCCATCATTTCCTCGAGCGGAAGCGATGGGTCGTATTGCGTGGTCATCATCGTGACTTCATGCCCGCGTTGTGCAAAGGCGCGCGCAAGCCGTTCGGCATAAATGGTAAGACCGGATGTATGCGGGCGGTAATACGTTAATACAGTCAGTATCTTCATTTGGTTTTTCGTTTGACAGGGTTCTTCATGACCTGCATCAGGTATGGCATATCCATGCCGAGTTTTTCGAAGGCGCGTTTGATTTTGACCAGCGCCATATCCTTTGCGATGTGATGATCGGTGGCGGCATAATTGATCCAGAATTGAACGGTCAAGTCGACCGAGGATTGCCCAAAGGTATGGAATAAGACCCGCGGCGCGGGGCTTTCCATATATCCGTCGATGGACTTGATTTCCCGGAGGATCGCCGCGCGGACCTTTTCGGTATCCGCTTTGTAGGGAATACTGACTGGCAACTCCACACGGAATCCGTTCGTGCGGCTGTAGTTGATGATGGGTTGGGCAAGCACATCGGCGTTGGGTAGAAAAGCGAGCAGACCATTGCGCAGTCTCAACTCTGTTGTGCGCAGACCGATCTTGAGCACCGTGCCCTCATGTCCGCTCAAGGTCACATCGTCGCCGACCTTGAAAGGCTGTTGGATCAGCAGGATCACGCCGGACATGAAATTCTGCATGATGTTTTGCAGGGCGAATCCGATGGTAAAGCCGATGATGCCCAACCCGGTCAGGAAGGCCGTCACGTTGAAGAAACGCTGCAAGGCGGTGGTGAAGCCGAGCGAAATGATCGTCCATTTGAGGATCTGCGAGAGCAGGTGCGAAACCCCGGGTTCGGCGTTGCTTCTTTGCAGGACGCGGTTAAGCAAACGGCTCAACCAGACGCCCGCGTAATAGCTTGCCCCAAAGATCAACAGGGCGGTCAGGATATTGGTGAAAGAGGGGAGATTTGCAGGCATGGGTCAACAGCGCACGAACGGATATGGTTTCATTTTTTTATTTTACCCATAAATAACCTGTAAAATTCGGGGTCTCACTCCGAATTTTACAGGTGTCGTTCCAGGTCTCTAAAATAGATTTTTATTTGCTTTCACCCACTCAAACAGTTTATTGACCCCATCTTCCACGCCGATCTTCGGCTCCCAGCCGAGTTCGTTTCTGGCTTTCGAGACATCGGCATAGAACACACGCTGGTCGCCAGGACGCCAATCGCCGCGCGCGACTTCAATCGTATCGCCAAGCAGTTTTTCGAGCCGCGGACCGAACTCTGCCCAAATGGACATGACATTCGATGGTCCGCCGCCGAGGTTGTAGACCTGCCCGCGGGCGATGTCAATTTTTTCAACGGCGAGATCGTAGGCATTGATCAGATCGTTCACATGCAAAATATCGCGGACTTGTTTTCCGTCGCCGTAGATGGTGATGTCCCGTCCCATCACAGCGGCGATGATGAACCACGCCACCCAACCCTGATCTTCGATACCAAACTGACGCGGTCCATAGATGCACGACTGCCGAAATACAACCGTTGGTAAATCGTAGATACGGGCATAGTCGCGCACGTATTGATCGCCCGCACCTTTGCTGCAGCCATAAGGCGAATGAAAATCGAGCGGCTGGGTTTCAGGGCAGCCGGTCACCAGGTCCTTGTAACGCCAGCGGGTGGGTTCCTCGAACAACTCCACTTCTTCCATGCCGCCATATACCTTGTTGGTGGATGCGTAGATGAAAATCGGATTGCGCCCCGAGGCGCGCGCGGCTTCGAGAACATTGAACGTGCCCAGCGCATTGGATTCAAAATCATCCCGTGGATCGGTGACGGAGGTGGTCACCGCGACCTGACCCGCCAAGTGTACGATCACATCGGACTTTTGGGCTGTCTCAGCGATTCTGGAGGCGTCTCTTACATCCCCGACGATCACGTCGAAAGCCTTCTCCCCAAATTCGGCTTTCAGCCATTCCAAATTGCGCGGAGCGCCGCCGCGCGAAAAATTATCGTAGATGACAACTTTCTCTCCGCGTGCCAGCAGTCGGTGGACATAGTTCGAACCGATAAAGCCCGCCCCGCCGGTGACAAGATATTGTTTTCTCTTTTCCAATTCAACTCTCCGGAATTTCCGTCTGTTCCTTGTTCCTTAAATTCATCAGTTGCTGATAGATACCCGAAAGGGTCTGCCCTTCGCGCATCAGCCCGATGCCGCCAATCACAACGCTGTTCAGGTAGTTATACAAACGCGCCGTCAACGCCACCGCCAGCGATGTGGACTGGTCGCCGGTGAAAAGGAATAATGCTCCGCTGATCGCGCCCTCGAACGTGCCAACTCCGCCGGGCAGCGCCGGGATCGCTCCGCCGAATGCCGCTGCGCCGAGCACGAAGAACATCCAATGGAATTGGGCTTGCGGGAAGAATGAAAGCGTGACCAGGTGATAAGCGACCATTGCCATGAACCAATTAAGCGTCATCCAGAAGAGGAAACGCAGGAAAAGCCAGCCATCGGTCAGCACACCCAAACCCATCAGAAAGGATTCAAGGAAACTGCCGCCGATCTTCTCCAAAAACTTCCAGCGTTTGCTGAGTTTGTGGAAGACATCCAAAGCCCATTCACGGTTGCGAGCCAGGGCGTACATCATCACCAGCCCGGCGACCATTATGCCCCCGATGATGTAACCGATCTGCGCCGAACTTTGCCCCTCGGTCACATACGTCAACCCGATCAATAGCATCCCGGCGGAGAAGAGCAGGTCCATCACACGCTCGATGACGATGGTTGGCAGGATCTCGCTGAAGGTCATACCGGATTTGCGGCTGAGCAGAAAGACGCGCCCCACTTCGCCGAGGCGGAAGGGCAGAAGGGCGTTCAACAAATATCCTTCGCCTGCCGCGAACAGAACATCAGAGTATTTGGGTTTGTCACGCAACAGGGTCTGCCAGACCTTGGCGCGTACTCCCAGCCACAGGAACGACAAAACCGCCGACCCTGCCAGAATGCGGTAGTTCGCATTTTTAATGGATTCCCACATGGTTTGGAAATCGACAAAATACAGCAGGGCGGCGATCAGACCGATGCTGATGAGCGCGCCGGGGATCAGGCGTTTTATATTACTCGGGGGTTTATGCATGGGGTTCCTTACAAATCACGCATCATTTAATCCGTGGTCCGTGATGCGTAAAGATCATTCGTCTTCCAGCTTCAATACCGCCATAAAGGCTTCCTGCGGGATTTCAACATTCCCAACCATCTTGAGCCGCTTCTTGCCGCGTTTTTGTTTCTCGAGCAATTTCTTCTTGCGCGAGATGTCGCCGCCGTAACATTTCGCGAGCACGTCCTTGCGTGTGGCTTTGACGTTGGCACGGCTGATGATGCGTCCGCCGGATGCAGCTTGAACGGCAACGTCATACAACTGGCGCGGGATCAAGTCTTTGAGTTTGGTGATGAGGCGCTGCCCCTTGTGATACGCGTCCTTCTCATGGACGATGGCCGCCAGCGCATCCACTGGTTCGCCATTGACAAGAATTTCCAGCTTTTGCAGCTTATCAGCGCGGTATTCGAGGAATTGGTAATCGAGCGAGGCGTAACCTTTGGTGCGCGACTTGAGATGGTCGAAGAAGTCCACAATGATCTCGGAGAGCGGGATTTCGAAATCGAGTTGCACACGATGCGGAGCGGGGTGTTCCTGCTGTTTAAAGATGCCGCGCCGTTTGGTGACCAGGTCCATGATCGGACCGTAATAGTCGGTCGGCGTGATGATCTCGATGTTCATCCACGGTTCGCGCACCTCGACGATCTTGCCGGGGTCGGGTAATTCGGCGGGCGAATCCACTTTGACGACTTCGTCGCCAATGGTCAGCACTTCATATTCTACAGAGGGCGCGGTAAAGAGAACATCGAGCAGGTATTCGCGCTCAATACGTTCCTGAATGATTTCCATGTGGAACAGACCGAGGAAACCGGCGCGGAAGCCGAAACCCAACGCCTGCGAGGTTTCGGGCTGGTAGGTCAAGGAAGCATCGTTGAGTTGCAGTTTTCGAGCGACTCACGCAGTTCAGTGTAATCGTCCGCTTCGACAGGATAGATACCCGCGAAGACCATCGGTTTGGGGGTAAAGTATCCGGGCAGGGGTTCGGCGACGGGTGCAGAGGCAAGCGTCAGCGTGTCACCGACCCGGCACTCGTGGACAGTTTTGAAGCCGGTTGCGACGTATCCCACTTCGCCCGAGCCAATGCTGTCCACGGGTTTCATGCCCGGCGCGAAAATACCAATTTCCACCGGGCGCAGGTCGGTGTTGGTGGAGAACATGCGCAGAACGTCTGTGGATTTGATCTTGCCCTCGAATACACGGATGTAGGCAACCACGCCTTTATAAGAGTCGTAATGCGCATCGAAGACAAGCGCGCGCATGAGAGCCTCATCCGCATCTTTCGGAGCAGGGACGCGTTCAACAATCGCTTCGAGAATGGCTTCAACATTGATGCCTTCTTTGGCGGAGACGCGCAGAACAGAATCCGGGTCAATGCCGAGCAGGAGCCGACATCTTCCGCCACCTCGTCGGGACGGGCGGAGGGCAGGTCGATCTTGTTGATGACGGGGACGAGTGTCAGGTCGGCATCAAGCGCTTGATAGAGATTCGCCAAGGTCTGGGCTTCGATCCCCTGGGTCGCATCCACGACAAGGATCGCGCCTTCGCAGGCTTTGAGCGCGCGGCTGACTTCGTACCCGAAATCCACATGTCCGGGGGTGTCGATCAGGTTCAGTTCGTATTTCTGCCCGTCTTTGGCGTTATAGAACATGCGCACAGCCGACGCCTTGATGGTGACGCCTTTTTCGCGTTCGAGGTCCATCGAGTCGAGCGCCTGCTCGGTCATGTCGCGCTCGGAGACGGTCCCCGTCAGTTGCAGGAGCCTGTCTGCCAGCGTGGATTTCCCGTGGTCTACATGGGCGATAATGCAGAAATTGCGGATGTGATCGGTCATACGTCTTTCGATTTTCTGTAAAAGGTTTATGGAGGCAACCTGGAACACCATTTGAACCGCGGAAAAGCAGAGTGACGGAGTTTTCAAGACTTCTGCCTGCGTTTCCGCGCCTATGTGGTTTGACATGGTTGCTTCAAGCCAGTTTTATTGCTCGGATATTTTGAAAGGCATAAATTGCCTCAAGAGCGAACGAAGTATACCCGATTAAAGTTGAAGACTCTCCGCCGGGAGTGCTGTAGACAATCATGCCTATGACCCTTGTATGATGGAAAAAACCAAAACCCGGGAGTAGAATCCTGCGTATGTAGTAGCGTCAAGGAGAAAAAATGGAAATCCTACTTACATTGTGCATTGGGGGAGTTGGCGTTCTCTTCCTGGTCCTTCTCACAGGAATCCGCTTCATCCCAAACAACCGAATCGGTATCGTTGAAAAACGCTTCGGCGGCAAGTCGCTGAAATCCGGCTTGATTGCCTTGAACGGAGAGACGGGCTTCCAGCCGCAGGTTCTGCGCGGCGGTCTGCATTACCGGATGCCCGTTCAATACGCGGTGCATATTGCGCCGCTGGTGACGATCACCCAGGGCAAAGTCGGCTATATCTTTGCTCGCGATGGCGCTCCGCTCGAACCGGCACAGGTGCTGGCTTCGAACGTGACCGCCCATGATTTTCAGGATGTGACCAACTTTCTGAAAAACGGCGGACAGAAAGGTCCCCAGCGCCTGATTCTGCGTGAAGGTACCTATGCCTTCAACCTGATGCAATTTGTTGTCATTACAGAAGAGCGTGTGTACTCCCTGCCGCTTAGCCGCGATGATACGGCTGTGATCGTGCGTATGGCAGAAGTCATCAAGGAACGAGATGGGTTCCGTCCGGTCATCATCAAGGATAATGATGATGAGATCGGCATCGTGACCGTACATGATGGATCATCGTTGCCGCAAGGCGAGATCATTGCGCCGGTGGTTGGGGATAACCCTGAGAAGGCTGATGAATACCATAACAAGTTTCAGGATGCCGACCGCTTCTTGAAAGCGGGCGGTATGCGCGGACGCCAGTTGCAGGTGCTGGTGGAAGGCACCTACTACGTCAACCGCTTGTTTGCCACTGTAGAGATGATCGAGAAAACCGTCATCGATGTTGGTAATGTGGGCGTGGTCGTTTCATATACGGGCGAGCAAGGGGCTGACCTCTCTGGCACGGAATACCGGCACGGCGAATTGGTGACCCGCGGACAGCGCGGTGTGTGGAGTGAAGCGCTCCTGCCGGGCAAGTATCCGTTCAATACCTATGCAGGCAAGGTCATCCCTGTGCCGACCACCAACTTCATTTTGAAGTGGATCAAGAACGAGGTCGGCTCGCATAACTTCGATGAGAACCTGAGCGAGGTGGCGCTCATCACCAAGGATGCCTTCGAGCCGACGCTCCCACTTTCGGTGGTGGTGCATATCGACTATAAGAAAGCGCCGTTGGTCATTCAACGTTTCGGCGACATCAAAAAACTGGTCGAGCAAACCCTAGATCCGATGGTAGCGGCGTACTTCAAGAACGTCGCGCAGACCCGCACGCTGATTCAGTTATTACAGGAACGCAGCAACATCCAGCAGCAATCCAGCCTTGAAATGAAGACCAAGTTCGAGCACTACAACCTTGAGTTGGAAGAAGTTTTGATCGGTACTCCGTCTTCGCATGCAGGTGACAAACAGATCGAAACCATCCTGACCCAGTTGCGTCAACGCCAGGTGGCAGAGGAACAGGTCGAGACCTATTCCCAGCAAGAGAAAGCCGCCGTCAAAGAACGCGAACTGCGTGAAGCCGAATCGCGAGCTGCGATGCAAGGCAAAATGACCGAAGCCGAGTTGAGCATTACGATCCAGTCGAATCAGGGTAAGGCGGAGTATGAACGCTCCATCCAGCAGGCGCAGCAGATCCGCGCACTGGCAGAAGCGGAAGCCGAGAAGGTCGCTCGTGTGGGTATCGCTCAGGCGCTCGCCACCGAAGAACAGGTACGCGCCTATGGTGGTCCGCAGTTCCAGGTGACTCAGCAAGTGCTCAACCGCTTTGCCGAAGCCATTCAAGTATCCGGCGTGGACGTGGTTCCGCGTGTGGTGGTGGGCGGCAGCAACGGCGAGAATGGCGGCGGTCAATCTGCCAATATCATGGAAGCTTTGCTGACCATGCTGCTCTCCGACCGCTTTGGTGGGCTGGCAAAGGAAAATGAGTCGACTCAACGCTCACCTGATGTGGAAGCCATGCGTGAGAAGATTCTGAAAGACATGCAAAAGAAGGATGATAAGGGCGAGAGCAAGAAGCCTTAGGTCGCAAAATAAAAAGAGGGTCACTACAAAGTGACCTCTTTTTAAGATTACACTCAGGTTGCTGTCTTTGCTTGCGGCCAGCCCGCCCGCGTCTTTGCGTAATTTTGTGGAATTCAAGGGCAACCTGGTACTTATGGATCGAATAAATGTAAAAGGGAATGTTATCGCCTTCCCAACCATCCACGGTTCGCTCCCATTTCATACCCATTTTTTCAGCAACTCGTTGGGAGGCGATATTCGCGGGGTCAATCAAACAGATCAGACGTGATAAATTTAATGTCTCAAAGCCATATTGCAAAATGGCTTGCGCAACTTCGGTCGCCAAACCTTGCCCCCAAAAATCTTGAGCCAGCGTATACGCTACTTCGACGTCATATTGTTCTTCGATTGTCCAAGGTAGCAAGCCGCAGCGTCCGATGAATTTGCCTGTCTCTTTATGGATGGTCGCCCACAAACCCAACTCAGGGTGGCGCGGATGCCCATGCATGTGCCATTCCAATTCCTCTTGGGCTTCTTCGCGTGAACGCGGCGCATCAGGAATGTACTTGGTAATGTTCGGGTTTTGATACAACGCCCACAGGTCATCCAAATCCGAAAGGACTTGATGACGCAGGACAAGCCGGGGAGCTTCAAGAATGACTGTCATGTTATTTCCTCACGATCGCATACATTTCCAAGTCGCTGGGCTTGCCTTTCCATACTTGATAACTGCGCAGCAGACCTTCGAACTGCATTCCCGCTTTGAGCAGGACTTTTGAAGACGCTCTATTTTCAGGCAGGATCACCGCTTCGATCCGCGCCACGTCCAGTTTCTCGAACCCATACCGAATCAACGCCTGAAGCGCTTCGGTGGCGAGTCCCTGCCCCCAGTAATTGCGCGCGATGGTGTAGCCCACTTCCACTTTGCGGTTATAGCCCGGTTTGTTGATATTGATAATGCCGATCAGCTTTTTATCTTTGCTGTGTTCAATTCCCCATGCCCAAAATCCATGTTTTTCATAAGCTTCCAGAAACTCGTTTAGATTTTCGCGAGCTTCTTCGATATTCTTGTAATGATCCCACGGGGTGTGATGGTCAATTTCAGGGTCGGAGGCGTACTCGTACAGATCGTCGAGGTCGGAAGAAGCTAGGACACGCAGAAGCAGGCGCGGGGTGGAAAGAAGCGGGAAGTCAGGGAAGCGAGTTGTATCCATTTCTGCATTATAGATTCATCCAGGAGAAAACACCCCAGGACAAAAGTCCCAGAGGTTTGAGGCGGGGTCTGTATTGCATAGGAGGGAATATGTCTTTTGGCATAGGCGCAATCCTCCCTGCGAGACTGGGGTAATGAGGCGGGCTGTCATAAGATAGGGGCACAAAGGAGTTTATTATGTCTCAAGATTTAGTGATCGATATCAAAAATGTGACCGCTGCTTATGGAACTCTGACCGCCCTCAATGGCGTGAGTTTATCGGTGCAGAAGGGCGAGATCTTTGGCTTGCTCGGACCCAATGGAGCGGGCAAATCCACACTGCTGGCATGTGTGGAGGGATTGCACACCCCATCGCAAGGTGAGGTTCGAGTCGGCGGAAGCAATGTTCAAAGTGACCCCATGGCTGCCAAGAAGCGGCTGGGCATCCAATTGCAAAGAACCGCCCTGCTCGACGATCTGACCGTTGCGGAACTGGTAGAGGTATATGCTGCCTTGTATGAAGTGTTTCTGACAAAGGCACAAATTGACGACCTGCTTACGCGGTTTGACCTGCTCGAGAAGCGAAACATACTTGCCCGCCGTCTCTCTGGTGGACAACAGCAACGCCTCTCTCTCGCCGTAGCCATTGCCAACGACCCTGAGATCGTCCTACTCGATGAGCCGACCTCCGCATTGGACCCGCATGCCCGCCGCGCCGTATGGAACGAAATCCGCACGTTGCATGATGAAGGACGCACGATCGTGTTGACCACACATGCCATGGAAGAAGCCGAAGCCCTGTGCGGACGCATCGCCATCATCGATGGCGGCGAGATCGTGGCTTGCGATACACCCAATGCATTGATCGCCAGCCTTAACCTGAACGCGACGTTGAAAGCGACGGTGGAACTGCCGCTTGAGCAGGTCTATGATCTGCCTCACGTGAACGGCGCCCGGTATTCAGGTCAGCACCTTGAAGTGGAAACTTCCAAACCTGAAGAGACTCTGTCTGCTTTGCAGGCATTGGCGGCAAAGTCGGGTCGCTCGATCCGCGATGTGATGCTGAGGCAACCCAATCTCGAAGATGTCTTCTTGAAGCTAACGGGTCGGCAGTTATCTGAGATCGGATAACAACCGCGCTGTAAAAAACTTAATGATTTAAAAATAAGGAATCCTCCCATGAAACGCTTTCTCATTCTTACCAAATCGCTTGCCCTCATTCAATTGCGGAATGGAGCGGTATTGTTCTGGAACTTCGCATTCCCGGTGCTATTGATGTTGATCTACGGGGTGGTGATGAGTCAATACATGAAGTATATGACCCCCGGTGTGATCGTGCTCAACGCCCTGAGCTTTGGTCTGGTTGGCAGCTCCACGATGATGCTCGAATTAAGGGAAAAAAGCATTCTGCGCCGCTTACAAGCCACCACCCTGCCTGCCTGGCAACTCATCACCTCCTACTTGCTGGTCAATATTGTCATTGGCACCATACAAAGCACACTGATCCTTATTGTAGGCGCAGTCTTTTATGAAGTCCCGGTCAGCGCTACCAGCCTTTTACTGGTGTACCCTATGATCATCATCAGTTTGCTGACCTTCATGTCACTGGGCGGCATCATCAGCGGCGTCGCTCCCAAGGCAGGGACCGCCACAGCGGTTGGAATGACGATCTACTTTCTGTTGATGTTCATCAGCGACATGGTCTTCCCCGTCTCGTCTCTGCCAGATAACGTGAAGGAATTCGTGCCCTACCTGCCCGCCTACCCGGCTGTGCAATTGGTGCGCTCGGCAATGATCGATGCGACTCTCGACGAAAAATGGGTGACATACCTGCTGCTGCTGGCTGCTTATGGTGTCGTTGCCACGTTGATCGCTTCGCGCCTTTTCCGCTGGGAGCCGAAGGCGTAACATTCCCTCATCCACTCAACCGGAGTACACTTACCTCGTGAGCCAAAATCACACCTCCGACCTCTCGAATAGCAACCTGCCCATGCCTGCCCGTTACATGCAAATGTATGGCAGGTTTTGGGATGTTGTGTCCTTACTTATCTTTGGGTTTACTGCAATCACAACCCTTACCGCCGAACCTCTCACCTGGCGTGAGTATGTTGTTTCAGGGCTGTGCATTTTGCAGGGCGTTTTGTATTTCTTCACCATTGCCGGAGGGCGGTGGATTAAGTCTCGCCAGCGGCTGGCTATGTATTTCATTGGCGGGCTGGCAATGTGGCTGCTGTCGAATTGGTTGAATCCGTTAACATGGTGGCTGGCATTCGCCTATTTCGGGCAGATGTTTGGGGTATTGCCGCCGCAAGCGGTGATCCCTGGCACAGCCTTTATCATGATTTGTGTGACGCTTATCATCTCTGATTGGCAGTTTTCTGCGATTGACTCTGGCGCAGCGATTGGGTTTTTCTTTCAGTGGCTGGCTGGTAATGTGCTTTATCTGTTCATCTTCGGCATTGCGCGGACGAGCCGTCAGCGGGCAGGGTTGATCCAGAAACTGGAAGCCGCTCAAAGGGAGCTGGAGGCGGCGCGTCAACAAGATGCAGAGCTTGCCACGTTACGAGAGCGGGAACGCGTCGCGCGCGATCTGCATGATAGTCTGGGTCATTCTCTGGTGGCATTATCTGTTCAGTTGGAAGCGATTCAACGACTATATAAAGTTGACCCCGAACGCGCCTCGGCTCAGGTGGATGAATTGAAAAACCTCACCCGCGCCAGCATGGATGAATTGCGTCGTTCGCTGGCAGGCTTGCGCGCACCCGGGCTGGGAGAGCGCAAACTCGGTGAAGCCTTGCAAACCTTGTGCGTGGATGTTGGTCAACGGGCGCATCTTGAAATTCGTTGTGATGCTGATGAACATGTCAATACGTTACCGCTTGCACACGCTGAAACCTTATGGCGTGTGGCGCAGGAAGCGCTTACGAATGTCGAACGGCATGCTCAGGCTCGGCACGTGACGGTGACGTTGAAGGTCGAAACTCACACTGTCTTGATGACGATCCAGGATGACGGGCGTGGACTTCCGCCGAATGCAGAAAACCAAAGCGGACATTTCGGTCTGCGCGGAATGCGCGAACGGGTTGAAGGGCTGGGCGGCACGTTGACTCTTTCAAATAACAACGGCTCAAACCTACGAGTAAGCCTGCCTCTGTTTTAGGTGAGTTTTAATTTCCCGTCATTGCGAGCCACGTTCTTGTTCTTTGTGGCGAAGCAATCCTATGAGCTAATCATGAGATTGCTTCGGGCGGGAAAGCACCGCCCTCGCAATGACGGAAATCTATTTTTAGGAACTTTTTAACACTTAGATAAGCGGATTTTTCCTAACCATGCCCAACACCATCAAACTCCTCCTGATCGAAGACCAAACCCTCATGCGGCAGGGTCTAAAGACCATCCTTGATCTTGAACCCGGCTTGCGCGTTATAGGCGAAGCAGGCGATGGCGAACGAGGCGTGCAGCTTGCCCTTGAACTGCGCCCTGATGTGATCTTGATGGATGTGCAAATGCCCGTTCTCAACGGCGTGGAAGCGACGGCGAAACTTTGCCGCGAATGGAACACGGCAAAGGTCATCATCCTCACCACCTTCGACCGCGACGATTACGTCTACCAAGGGGTGCGGGCGGGAGCCATGGGATACCTGCTCAAAGATACGCCTGCTGATCAATTGATACACACCATTCGCCGCGTACATGAAGGCGAGGTCTTCATACAACCTGAGATCGCCTCCCGCGCCCTTCGCGAAATGATGCGCCCAACGACCTCAACGCTCGAGTCGCTTTCTGATCGGGAGCGTGAAGTTCTGGTCTTGCTGGCACAAGGCGCATCCAACAAAGACATGGCAGAGAAACTTTTCATCACCGAGGGCACGGTCAAGAACCATGTCTCGAACATCCTCGCCAAACTTCAAGCAGAAAACCGCACCCAGGCGGCAGATATAGCAAGGAAGCAGGGATTGGTGTGAGTTGAGTTCGCTCAATTCTTAAAGTCGGGGGAAGTTATAAAGATGCTCAATAAACTAGAATGTGTCTCAAAAATACTCTGTCACCCTGAGGGAGCGCTCTTCGCGACCGAAGGGTCTCTTACACAATGGTAGAGATCCTTCGCTATCGCTCAGGATGACATTTTTGAGTTGACTTCTATTAGAAATAGAACCTTGACTCTCCAGTAACTGGAGAGTGTATAACAGGATGAGGCGCCTACCATGATCCGAATCGGAGACTTTTCCAAACTTAGCCGCGTTTCCATCAAAACGCTGCGGTACTACGACGAGATGGGTTTACTCAGACCCGTTGATGTAGACCGCTTTACTGGCTACCGTTATTACGACTTCCACCAACTGCCGCGCTTGTATCGCATTCTGGCATTGAAAGAGTTGGGATTCACTTTAGAGGAGATCGGTCGCTTCCTCGAAGAGAATCTTTCCACCGAAGAGTTGCGTGGAATGCTCAAACTCCGTCAAGCCGAGATCCGGCAGCGAGTGGAAGAAGAAACGGTAAAGCTGGAGCAGGTGGAACGCTGGCTGAGACAAACTCAACAGGAGAACTTTATGTCCAAGTATGATGTCGTTATCAAAGAAGATCGATGCAATGAAAGCCGCCACAGTACGCGGTGTGGTTGCCAACCCGCCCGCACAACGCTCGCTGTGGGATGAATTACTGAACTTTATTTATCAAAACAATATCCGCATGAACGGCACGCCGATGGCGATCTATCATGATGCGGATGCGCGCGAAGGCGATTGGGATATTGAAGTCGCCATGCCCATTGCCGGTGACCCGACTCCCGTTGGACGCGTCAAAATCTATGAGCTGCCTGCAGTCGAGACGATGGCGTGCGTAGTCCATGCCGGGTCGTTCGCCACCATCGGTGAAGCCTACGACGCCCTCGCCAAATGGATCGATGTGAACGGGTATCAGATCGTAGGTCCAAGCCGCGAGCTAAACCTCAAGATGCCGGACAAGCCGGAAGATCAGAACGACCCGAATACGGTCAACGAGATACAGTTCCCGGTTCAGAAGGTTTAAATAAAAAGAGACTGGCATTTGCCGGTCTCTTTTGCATTACTTATAGTTTCATTTTTTCTCAGGAAACCAGAACATCAGGTCACGCCGTTTGAACCAAAGATAAACCAGCATCACTAAACTGCCCGCCATATAGATCGCGCGCGGATAGTATGCAGAATAGCCGCGATATTCCACATTCGTGTTCAACAAGTGCAAAGACCATGTTATCGATCTCGATCTGCCAGAGAATGATGCCGCCCAGCACAAGCATGCCGAGAATCAATCCAAGTAAAGAAGCAAAGAAACCTTTTCGGTCTACGATATTTTTCACCATTTGATACGACAGCCCGCCAAACAAGATCAGGCTGATTGCCAACTGACCGATCACAACTGTAAAATCCGGGTCGTAGATAAACTCATTGGCGTATTGAAGGATATATGGAAGCCAACTACCAATGCAAACAATTGCCAGGAAAGCAAGGAAATACGTCAGGTACATAATGACAGCAGGCAAAACTATTTGATTGCCCATCGGGCGGATGCCCACGTTGCGTAGGAGCCTTGTCGGTTCTGGCAACAGCCTGGCGACCACATCCAGGTTGCGCACCCCAGTCCGCAGGTCCAGCCATTGAACGCGGGATAGCTGCCTTGAAATCTTGTCGTTGGATTGGATGATGACGGGATAGACCACTTGTTTTTGGCTATCCACAATGCTATCCCCTTTAAAGCGTGAGACCAAGGTAAAGACTGCGTCGGCAGAAGCAGGGTCCGTCACCTCGGTATGCCCGGCTCCTTTAAATACTTTTCTCGTATGGTCTGCGATCTTCTGATCCTGCGGAGCATGATCGATGAAAAACGATACGGATTTGAAATCAGGGTATGTTATTTTTTTAGTATTTGCCGATGGCGGCGCAACCGCTTCGGGCTTGCCCCAGCGCTGCATACCTTCTGAGCGCAGGGTATAAATCAAGCCGATCACAAAAGGAATACTGACGTAGGTTAGGAAATCGACAATATCGATCGCATCCTCGTTCGTAGAGAAATTTACTGTCAGGTAAAGCGCAAAAGGCAGCATCAAGAGGGATGCCTGCACCAGCATATAGTTGAATTTGCGTTTGAGAATACCCAACGGCAATTGGATCAGGAAGAAGGGAATGAATAACGTCCAAACGGTGCTGATGGAAATGATGGAAACGATCAGACTCAAGAAAAATGCCAGCCACACAATGGAAGGGATCTTGAAGCCCGCCTCGGGCACGGAATGTTTTTCCTGTTCGGGTGTCTGAAGTTGATGGTCTAATTCTTTCAGAGCTTGCTTGTAGTTCCCCCGAAAATCCACCCATTCATATTTTTCCAGTTCAGGTGGCAGATCCACGGCTTCAAAGACAAGCAAAATAATGCGTTTCTTTTCCTCTTGCAGTGCCTGTCGCCATTCAAACTCCACATTATCAGAAGCGATGGACGCCTTCGAAACAACCAGTAAAATGATATCTGAAGTCTTTAGACCCTGATTGATCTGCTCTTCCCAGGGCTTTCCGGGCACCAGACTGCGATAATCCAACCAGATGTTGAAGGTCTCTTTTTCAAGGTGCTCAACGAGCTTATCTACAAAGCCCACTTCACGACGCGAATAACTGATAAAAATATTTTGAGTCATGTTCTCTCCAGAGTGCTACTCATTATATTCTTGAAAATCAAAAAGCGACCTGCGAAAAGCAGGTCGCTTTTTATGTAGTACTAATTAATTTTACTTCACCAAATTGCGAAGCACCGTGTGCAGGATGCCGCCGTTGCGGTAGTAGTTCACTTCCACATCGGTGTTCAGCAGCGCGGTGGCTTTGAACTCGATCACTTTGCCGTCGGCTTTCTTGGCTTTGATCGTCAGCTCGCCTTTGGGTTGGATGTTGTCGGTCAGACCTTCGATATCAAAGACTTCGCTGCCATCGAGACCGAGCGACTCGGCATTTTGTCCTTCAGCGAATCTCAGCGGAAGCACGCCCATGCCCACCAAATTGGAGCGGTGGATGCGTTCGAAGGATTCGGCGATGACGGCTTTCACGCCCTGCAGCATGGGACCCTTCGCCGCCCAGTCGCGGCTCGAGCCCGTGCCGTATTCTTTGCCCGCGAGGACGATGCTTCCTACGCCTTCAGCTTGATACTTCATCGCCGCATCGAAAATGGACATCACTTCACCGGACGGCTGGTGCTTCGCCCAGTTGCCTTCCTTGGGCGCAACCATGATGTTCTTGAGGCGGATGTTCGCAAAGGTGCCGCGTGCCATCACGAGGTCATTGCCACGGCGGGTGCCATACTGGTTGAAATCTTTCGGCTGCACGCCGCGTTCCTGCAAGAACTTACCAGCGGGAGAATCCGCGGCGATGTTACCAGCAGGAGAGATGTGGTCGGTGGTGATGGAGTCCGCGAAGACACCGAGTACGCGCGCGCCCTTGATGGGTTGGATCTTGGGTGTATCGAGTGTGAGGGTCTGGAAATAAGGCGGGTGATGAATGTAGGTGGATTCTTCGCTCCACTCGAACAGGTCGCCTTCTTTAACGCTGATGTTCTGCCACATATCCGAGCCGGAGAAGACGTCGGAATATTTTTCCATGAACATTTCAGGTGTGACGCTCGCCGCAACTGCTTCAGCAACTTCCTTTTGGGTGGGCCACAAATCCTTGAGATAGACTTCCTTGCCATCAGAACCTGTGCCGAGGGACTCGTTGTTCAGGTCAATGTCCACGGTGCCAGCGAGCGCATAGGCGACAACCAACGGCGGTGACGCAAGGTAGTTCGCCTTGACGAGCGGATGCACGCGTCCTTCGAAGTTGCGGTTGCCGGAAATAACAGCCGAAGCAACAAGGTCTGAACTGGTGACAGCCTTGGCAACTTCGCCGGGCAATGGACCAGAGTTCCCGATACAAGTTGTACAACCGTAAGCAATCACATTGAAGCCGAGTTTGGAAAGCGGGTCGATCAGACCAGCCTTCTTAAGATATTCGGTCACCACACGCGAGCCGGGGGCGAGGGATGTCTTCACATACGGCTTGACGTTCAAGCCTTTTTCGACGGCTTTCTTTGCCACAAGTCCCGCCGCGACGAGCACAGAAGGATTGGATGTGTTGGTGCAGGAAGTGATGGCTGCGATCACAACCGCGCCATGCTTCATTTGAGTTGAGCCGCCATTGGAACCGTATGTCGCTTCTTTGCTGAGGGCTTCACCGGAGAGTTCATAGCCGCGATCTTTCACAGGGGCGGTTAAGGCTTTTCTGAATGTATCCTGCATATCGGTCAGCGCGACGCGGTCTTGCGGGCGCTTGGGTCCAGCCAGGGATGGCACGACCGACGCCAGATCCAGTTCGAGCGTGTCGGTGAATTCCGGTTCGGGGCTGTTGGCATCGCGGAAGAGTCCCTGTGCGCGGAGGTAGGCTTCGGTGCGGGCGAGCACTTCGTCGGAGCGACCAGTCAATCGCATGTAACGAAGCGTCTCTTCATCCACAGGGAAGTAGCCCATGGTGGCGCCGTATTCGGGAGCCATATTGGCGATGGTGGCGCGGTCGGTCAGCGACATGTTGTTGAGACCTTCGCCGAAGAACTCGACGAACTTATCCACGACGCCTTTTTTGCGCAGCATCTGCGTGACGGTCAGCACGAGGTCGGTGGCGGTCACGCCTTCTGTGAGTTTGCCGAAGAGCTTGAAACCGATCACATCAGGGAGCAGCATGTCCATCGGTTGACCGAGCATCACGGCTTCGGCTTCGATACCGCCCACACCCCAACCTACCACGCCCAAGCCATTGATCATGGTGGTGTGCGAGTCGGTACCGACGAGGGTATCAGGGAAGGCGATCGTCTCGCCATTCTCTTCCTTGGTCATGACGGTGTCGGCGAGATATTCAAGGTTGACCTGATGCACGATACCGGTCATCGGGGGAACGACGCGGAAATTGGTGAAGGCTTTTTGTCCCCACTTGAGGAATTCATAGCGTTCGCGGTTGCGTTGGAATTCGACTTCGGTGTTGCGGTTGAGCGCCTCAGCTGTGGCGAAGAAATCCACCTGCACCGAGTGATCGATGACGAGGTCCACGGGCACGAGCGGATTGATCTTCTTCGGGTTACCGCCCAGGCGGGCCACGGCGGCGCGCATCGCGGCAAGGTCAACGACAGCGGGCACGCCGGTGAAGTCTTGCATTACCACACGCCCCGGCAAAAACGGAATGCCCGGGCGGGCGCCTTTGGGAGTCCACGCGGCGATGTTCTTTACATCAGCCTGAGTGATCTCCTTGTCGTTGCACTGACGCAGCGCGGCTTCGAGCACGATACGAATGGAATAGGGGAGTTTGCTGAGTTTGGTCAGCCCGGCTTTTTCGAGCGCGTCGAGCCGGAAATAGACGTATTTCTTCTTGCCCACGGTCAATACGTCACGGGACTTAAATAGATCTTGCATAGGATACTCCTTTGGTATGAGGTTTTCGTAGTGATTTTTTGATCACTACACTCACACCACAATCAGGAAGAACACAAAGGAGCGCCTTTGATATCCTTTTTTAATGTGGTGGGGGAACGAATAAATTACAGAGGCGAATTATACTGATTTAAAGGCTGAGATGGAAGTGGATTCGGGGTTTTAACCCGGGTTTTTTCAAAATCGGCAAACAAGCCTGTGAGGTTGGGGGGTACCGAATGCAAGTCGCACATATAAAACGAACGGCGCGAACATTTGAGGTTCGCGCCGTTCGAGGAGTCGCTTTTCTATCGGTCTAATTCTTTTCGAAGTTTCTGGAGCAGTTCTGCTTTTTGAACTTCTGGCAGGAAAGAAGACTCTGCCCCAAGAAGCACACTTTTCTTTAAAACATCCAGGGAAATATTTAATTTTTCATGAGCAGTCTGGAATTCGTTCGAAAGCGTGATCCGTGAGACACTAGGGTCATCGGTATTGACCGTGACCTTCAGCCCTTTTTCGAACATGCGCGGCAGAGGATGGTCTTCAAGCTGCTTCACCACGCCCGATTGGAAATTGCTTGTCACGCACACTTCGAATACAGTGTTGTGTTCAAGCGCGAGCGCCGTAACTTCTTTATCTTCCAGCACACGCACACCATGACCGATACGTTCCGCGCCTAAATTCTCAATGGCATCGCGCACGTTTTCGGATGGACCCCATTCTCCTGCGTGGATGGTGATATGCAAACCGGATTGCTTGGCTTCCTTGAAGATATTGTGGAATGGATGCGATTTGAATTCGGCTTCATTGCCAGCCAGATCCAGCCCAACCATTCCGTTCTTCATGTGTTCCACCGCCAGCCATGCCACCTGCTCGGCAAGTTCCGGGCTTTCATGTCGGTTCACCGAAGCGATCAGCCCGACTTTGATCTTATATTCCTTTGCCGCTTCCTGCGCACTGGTAATGACCCAATCCATCACATCATGCAGCGGAAAACCCTCGGCACGACTCAACGCCACCGGCGTGAAGCGCAGCTCCATATAACGCACATTGTCGCGGGCTGCATCTTCCACCGCTTCGCGTGTGACGCGATGGATCACGTCTGGTGAGCGGTAGAAAAGGCGCAAGGTCTTGAATTTTTCGAGGAAGTTCGAGAAGGTGAGTGGATCCCGATCTTGCACCTGCACCAAACCGCTTAAGTTCAACATCGAAACCGGCACCGTCACCCCGTGCTTGCGGGCAATATCCAGCATGGTGGATAGACGCAAAGACCCTTCCAAATGGCGGTGAAGTTCAACCTTTGGAAGGGCAATATATTTGTTTAGGGGGAGGGTCAGTGTTTCGTCTGCCAAACGTTCCTCAAACTAGCGGCGGCGCCTCTTTTTCTTGCCGTCTGCCGAGTCGCCGATCTGCACTGAAGTTTCGCTGGGCGCAGTCGCCGTTTCTGCGGTTTCAATGGGGGTGATCTCCACCCGCCGGGGTCTTGCCGCAAATGCGCGTCCGATCACCAGTCCGCGCACATCTTCGAGCAACTGCTGGAACATCTCAGAGGCGCTATTCTTGTATTGTACCAGCGGGTCACGTTGGGCGTAAGCCTCAAGCCCGATCGACACCCTCAAGCCTTCAACCTTTGTCAGGTATTCCACCCACAGTTCGCTGAATGCGCCCAGTAGTAATTGGCGATGGACCTCATTCAAGACATACTTGCCAAGCGCGGAGGAAAGCTGCGCCGCCTCTTCCGTGCTCAAGCTGGATACGGCATCGTTGAGCCGCGCCTCGCCGAAAGCGATCCGCGCCGCCGGACCAAAGTCCGCGAGTTTGGTGGCGTTCTGGCTCAAACGGGTGAACTCGCTCTGCCCCCAGGTCTCGCGCAGCGCTTCTTCCGCCGCCTCGAGGTGATTCATCACATCATCGCCGATCTCATCCGCTTCTCTGCCATCCAGCAATTGCGCCGCATGGAAGGCATACGCGAAGCGGGTAAAGACCTGCTTTACCTGTTTATGAGTCTTCTGGTCGAAGGCAGTACGGGTTCCCTGCGCCAGTGTGATCAACAAACGCAGCTTGCCTGAATCTGTCGAAACATTTTCGTGCTGCAAGAGGATGTCAATGTCGCGCGCGATCTGCGCGTTCAAGCGTTCGCGTTTCTTTTCAAAGGCATCCCGCGCTGTGTAGAGCAGGCTGTCTGAAAGATCGTCCCAATTAGAGGGCAGCGGATTTTGCCACTGGATCTGTTCGCCTATGCGGTTTTGTATGGCACCGATGACGCGTGTGGCACTGATGACCGTCAACTGGCTGGCGATCATTTCCTGAATGTCGTCCTTGGCGTCTTCGGGGTCGTCTGCCAGAGTCTTGAGCAGGTCATTGCCGGGGCGGATCGCCAGATGGACAAGCCCATTGATCTCTTCGATCAACTTCTGCGGTTTGGGTGCATCTTCGCGGTCGCCAAGCCCCTGGAAGAAAGCATCCAGCGTGTCTTCGCGTTCGGCGATCTGGGTTGCAAGTGCTTCGCCGGTTCGTTCGATCATGGTTTCGATGGCGCGAACGGCATGAGCATATTCGGCTTCAATCGATTTGGAGATCAGGTCCAGTGTGGCGGGGCGCAGGTCTTTGTCTTTGATCTCATCAAGTAATAGCCTGAACCCATAGGACGGGAACAAACCGTTCTTTGATTCGAAAGCGGGCTGAACCTGTTCAAGCCACGCCAGCAGCCGCCAGGGACCTTCTTCATCAGCCAGACCTGCGGCAACGCGCTTGTCCACTTCGTTGCTTAACATTTCGGCTATATCGCCGCTCAGGTCTTCCTTGACGAAGATGCGGTCTCGCTGGTTATAGATCTGATGACGCTGGGTGTTCAAGACATCATCGTATTCAAGCAAATGCTTGCGGACATCAAAGTTTGCGCCTTCGATGCGATGCTGCGATTGTTCGATGACGCTTGCCACTACACGCGCTTCGAGCGGCAGCGAATCGTCCACTTTGAGGCGTTCCATCAAGGCGCTGACTTGGGAGCCGCCTTGGACGCGCATCAGGTCATCTTGCAGGGAAAGATAAAAGCGCGAAGAGCCGGGGTCACCCTGACGGGCAGCGCGACCGCGCAACTGATTGTCGATGCGGCGGGCTTCATGGCGCTCCGAGCCGATGACGTGCAGACCGCCCAACTCTTTTACTTTTTCCATGTCGTCGAAATAGCCAAGGAAGTTCTTGACCTCGGCTTCGTATAAACCGAAGTTCGAGGGGTCGGTCTTTTTCAAGGCTTCGCGTCGTTCTTCGTGGGTCATATCGAACGGGTCTTTGTACCCGGCTTTGCCCAGCACGCGATTGACAGCCGTGATGACTTCTTCCGCCAGCTCGCCGCCGAGTTTGATATCCACACCGCGTCCTGCCATGTTGGTGGCGATGGTCACTGCACCGAAGGCGCCCGCGCCCGCAATGATCTGTGATTCTTCCGTGTGACGGCGCGCGTTCAATACCTGGTGAACCACGCCGCCCTGGAAGATCTTCTTCAGGCGTTCTTTTGTGTTTTCAGGCAGGCGCAGGATCTCAAGCAGGGTGTTGAGGTTGGCGTCATCGTCGAGGCTGATGTTATTCAGTCCGTGGGGTTTAATGAAGGCGCGCAAGGCGTCGGGGGTGATCTTGTCGATGGGTTCGTTAAAAGGCACGAGGTCCGCAAAGAGGCGCCCGTCTTCTTCCAGGTCATTGGCGCGGATGTAGTGGTCGCGCACGAGCAGGTATTGCATCAGGCGGCGCACAGGTTCGGCTTTGAAGCGGTTCGAGAGACGTTCGGAAGATTCAACCGAGGTGGTACCGACCAGCAACGGGCGTCCGAGGGCGTTGAAGCGGACAACTTCCTGCACGATGGCGCGTAGTTTGGCTTCCACGGTGCGGTAGATAACGTCGGGATAGTCTTTGCGGCGATAGTAGAGCGGGGCGGTGTCGCCGGCTTTGGCAAAGTATGAATAAGCGTATCCGTCTTCGTCTTTGGCTTTGATCTCGGTCAGCGGCGCTTCTTTGCCGTAGGAGAGATATTCAAGGTTCGGTGAGATCGGCGCAACTTCGAGTTTGTAGATCTTGTTGAACTCTTCGGCTTCGGTCAGCGCGGTACCGGTCATGCCTGCCAGTTTTTGATACATGCGATAGTAGTTCTGCAATGTGACCGTGGCATACGTAACCGACTCAGGCTCGACCTTTACGCCTTCTTTGGCTTCCACGGCTTGATGCAGACCGTCGCTCCAACGGCGACCCGGCATGAGTCGCCCCGTAGACTCGTCCACGATGATGACTTTGCCCGTCTGTACGAGGTAATCTTTGTTGCGTTGGAAGAGGAACTGTGCGCGCAACGATTGTTGTAGATACCCCAACAAGCGCGCTTGTTCAGGGTTCGGTTCTTCGGGGCGATTGGGGTCGAGCAGTTGAATGCCAAGCAAAGACTCGACGCGGCTGACGCCGATCTCGGTCAGGTTGATCGAGCGGGACTTTTCGTCCATTTCGTAATCTTCGGGTTTGAGCTGTTTGACGATCTGCGACATGCGCCCGTACCATTCCAGGTCGCCGGAGGCGGGACCGGAAATGATGAGCGGGGTACGGGCTTCATCAATAAGCACGTTGTCCACTTCATCGACCATGGCAAAGTAGTGCCCGCGTTGGACGCGGTTTTCCATGCGCATTGCCATGTTATCGCGCAGATAATCGAAGCCGAATTCGGAGTTGGTGCCAAAGGTGACGTCGGCGCGGTAGGCTTCGACCCGGTCCACCATGCGCAGGTGACGCTGGTCTTCCTGCGGAGACTCGCGTTCGAAATCGACGATGAAGGCTTTCTTGCCGTTCTCGGTCATGGCTGCCATTTGCAGTACGCCGACGGTCAAGCCGAGCGCCTGGTAGATCGGCGCCATCCAACGGGCATCGCGCCGTGCCAGATAGTCGTTAACGGTAATGAGGTGGACGCCGCGCCCTGTCAGTGAGTTGAGGTAGATCGGCATGGTTGCCACGAGGGTCTTGCCTTCACCCGTGCGCATCTCTGCGATCGAGCCGCTGTGCAATGCTGCGCCGCCGATGATCTGCACGTCATAGTGACGCAGCCCGATCGTGCGTTTGGAGGCTTCGCGCACTGCCGCAAAGGCTTCGGGCATGAGTTCTTCCAGCGCATCTTGTTCGGCTTTGCGCCGGGCAGTTTCATCATCCATGCCTTGAAGTGCATCTGCAACCCGCGCTTTGAACTCGTCCGTTTTGGCGCGCAGGGCATCATCGCTTAACGCCGCGAACTGGGCTTCCAGTCCATTCACCTGCTCTACCAACGGTCTGAATTGGTCGACTGTCTTTTTTGTGGGGTCACCACTGAATAGTTTTACGAAGTTTTTAAGCATAAATCCCTTTCATCGGAAAGGGATTATAGCATGGGGGATATTGGAGGAATGTTAGAGAAAAACAACATGTCATGCACTCCCTCCATTAAAAACATACACGCCGGAACCAGCACCGGCGTGCACCCCAAGTCCCCTATCGCATCGGGTTTCCCCTTCCTCTGTCCAATGCGCCGGTGAGCGAAATTAGGTCATCATACGAATAAATTCAGAAGCAAGCGTGGGGTCAAAATGCCTGCCGGTTTGGCTGTGAATGTATGCCAATGTACTGGGCGTGGACCAGGCGCGGCGGTAGGGACGGTCAGAAGTGAGCGCGTCGTAGACATCGGCGAAGGCGAAGATGCGCGCATGCAGCGGGATATCTTCCCCGGCGAGTTTGTCCGGGTAGCCGGAGCCGTCCCATCGTTCGTGGTGCGAGCGCGGAATAGCGAGGATCGGCTCGGCATCGGGGATCGCTTTGAGCATTTCCACAGCGATCAAGGGATGCTGGTGCATGATGCTCCATTCCTCTTCGGTTAGTTTTCCAGGCTTCAATAAAATGGAATCCGGGATGGCGATCTTGCCGATGTCATGCACCTGTGCGCCGCGCCGCAGGTGGCGCATGTCCTCTTCTGGCAAGCCGAGCTGACGGGCAAGCTGCACGGTCATCTCGGTTACCCGGCGGGTGTGATCTTCGGTTTCGAGATCGCGCAGGTACAGGGAGCGTGACCAGCCTTCGATCATTTTGTCTACAGAGAACGGGAGATTGGGTACGGTGCCGGAGACCCTTCGGTAATGGTTTACGTTCCAAATGAACAGCACGATCTGATCTTCAACAGCAGGGATCAGGCGGAACTCATACCAATGCACCAGGCTGGGAGATGTGGCAAGCATGCTTTCAAAAGCAATGAAGCGGTTGGTGCTCTGGTAGTTCTTAATGGCAAGGTCGTATTTCCGCCGTACCGTGGCAGGCAGAATTTCCAGGATCGACAGTTGGGCAGGCATGGGGAATAGAACTATTCCTGACGCGATCCGTGCTTTGCAATTGAGGATGTTTCCATTCGTATCAAGCACGAACAAAAGATCATCTACATTCTGAAGCAAAGCCCTCAAACCCTGGTTGGAATTCGGCACGGCAACAGACGAGGGGTGAGAAGCCTGCCTCCCTATACTTGTATGACTTACTACAGATCTCGGTTTGGCTGTACTATCAAGTTTCATTACTTTGCTGCGAGTGGAGGGTTGAAGACCTGTTTTGCCAGATCCGAGAGAGTCTCTGCACGAATGGATGCGATCAGAGAGACTTCTTCCGGGGTGAGGGTGAAGGTCTCGCCGAGGTAGCCTTTTTGCAAAGCTTCACGCGGATTTTTCAGCAGCATGTCGCAGAATTGGCGGTTGACCACCGCCGCCGCGAAGACGCGGTTCAACCCGGCGGAACGCGGTTCGATCTTGCGTTTTGGGCGTTGAACTTTGTTTACATTCTCTTTGAACGATGTAGCGATCATGGTTGTGCGTCTCCTTACATGGATGGATGAGGCTGCCGTGCCAGCAGCCAGAATGCGCCAGCCGCGATAAAAAACGTCACCGAGGCTGAAGGCCACCTGGTATGGGAACCAGGCTGGAGGAGAAAACGATCCGCGAGCTGCTCGAAGCGAGTCTGTTCCGGTGGCAGGAGAATGTCCTTGGCGCCGAAACGAGTCCCGGCGGGAACATCCAAAAGAGATTGCGGCGCTACCAGCCTGCCTGCCGTTTCAAAACTGATGGGCATGAAGCCGCCGTTGGCGCTCATCACGGTAAAGTTCAGCAGAGCGCCGACCAACAGGATCTTCATACCCAAATGCCTGCGGTTTTGAAATGCGAACCCGATAAAAAGAAGCTGGGAGACGATCACTGGGATGGAATGGGAACGCTCCCAAGCCTGCACAAGGATTGCTGCCAGAACCAGCCAGAGGTGATGAAGAACAGGCGCTTCATACTAACCTGGATCCTGGCTGCCCAGCCCAAGCCTGTCACCAACCCGAGGGCGATCCCTGCCAGCAGGATCATGCCTAGCGTGGTCCGGTGCCGGCGCCGTCACTGGGCGCGCCGACGCCGATTACCAGCAGGACGAGCGTTGCGAGGGTGAGTGCCAGTTGAACGTGTTGGCGGTTGATCTTTTGGGTCAGGTGGACGAAAAGTGCAAATTGCTTTTTCATGGGAGCATCCTTTCATTACTTTCATGGAAACGATGCCCACAAGATAGTCACCCCAGGCTTCAAAACAGGCTTCAAAAAAACAGTACTTTCCCCCGAAATGGATCGTTAAACGTTGATAGATGCAGAAAACGCTGATTTACACAAATCAGCGTTTTCTATGTTCTAAATTAAATTCGAGGTCAATAATCTTTGAATTAAAAGAGTGTTCGTCGCGGTGTCAGCTTTTTTACGAGATCAGCTTTCGGTACAGCGCTTCGGTTTCGGAGTCAGGCGGCAGGTTGAGCTGTTTGCGCAAAGTAGCTTTGCAGGCTTCGTAGGTACGCAGCACTGCGGCGCGGTCTCCCCGGCGGTGATGCGCTTGCATGGCGAGGCAATATGCCGCTTCATGAACAGGTTGATAGTCTATGGCGCGCTGACACATGGTTAGGGCTTCGTCCAGTTTTGCCAGCTTCATATAAAGCTCTGCCAGAGCGGTCAGCGCCGCAAGGTAGAGTTGATCGAGGCGTTCGCGGTCGGCTAGAACCCAGTCGAAGTAGGTGTCGTCAAGATAAGGACCCTTGACCAGGTTAACTGCCTGACGATAGAACTCGATCTGCTCTTCCAGTGCCTGTGTCGAATGCGCGCGTGCCAGATGCGACTCGAAGGCTTCCACGTCAAACTCATAATTGGAATTGCGGTTGAAGAAATATACATTGTTCTCGAAGCGGATGATTTCATTGCCCACCGCACGGCGCAGGCGGTACAGTTCGTTCTTGAATCTGAGTTTGACCTTTGCCGGGTCCTCCAATTCGCGCCAGAATTGTTCTGCCACCTGTTCTTTGGTTAGAGGTCTGGGTTGGGATAGAAAGAAGAAGAACAGGTCGCGTACCGATTGGGTTTGCCAATCAGAGATGCTTAGTTCTCGTCCGCGCATTTCAACGGCAGCATGCCCAAAGCCTTTTATCACCAGTTGGGCGGCAGGGACCTCCACAACGTGAGTCTGTCTGCGGAGGTTACGGCGCACATCGGGCAGGCGTGCGGTACGTTTTTCAGACCGTGAGAACAGGTCACGCAGTTCACGTGTGGCATCTGGCTCTTTTTTAGCGGGTCGAGCCATGGAGGCACTGACCGACTGCGACCAGGGCTGCATGCCGGGGTTTGTCACGGGTCAGTTCGTGAAGTTTTTCATGGCATCTGGTTTGCGTTTTGCGGCGGCAAACGCAGCCGCCAGCCAGACGTGGGTGGAGATCAGTTCGAGCAACAAGCCTTCTTCCGTAAAATGTGATTCGGCGCTTTCGAATGTATTTATTGCGTCTACCGGGTGACCAGTGAGCAAGTGGAATTTTCCCAGCAGGAGTTTGAAGTGTCCATTCTCGAAATGAGATTTGCTGGACTTGATCGTACCTTCCAGTTCGCGGATCAGGCTTTCAACGGCAGCAAAATTTTCTTGAAGCAGATTCAAATTCGCCCGTCCGAGTTGAAGCGAAAAGAGCAGGAAGATGTCGCGGCGCTCTTCAAGCATTTCTTCGGCGTGCAGGTAGTTCTGTTCCGCGATCTCAAAATCCTGCAATTCGGTGTACAGGTCGCCCAGCCCGATGGACAGGAGGGTTTCCATGCGAGTATGTTGGCTGCGGCGTGCGCAAAGGAAGCCGTCTTCATATGTGGAGGACGCCTTTTCGTACTCGCCTTCCAGATGGAACATATAGCCCATGTTGTTCAGCAGCCCGGCTTGTGCCTGCAGGTTACCTTCCTGCTTCCAGATGTTCAAGACTTTGAGGAAGGTCTTTTCGGCTTCGGGGTAGTTTCCCAGGGATTGCTGGGCTGTGCCAATGTCGGTCAGAATGGCGGGAATGTCCATGCGTTCGTTGGAATGGGTGAGGATATCCAACGCCTGCTCAAAACATTTCAGTGCGCCCTTGTTTTGACCGGTGCGCATCAGGTTTGCGCCTTTCCCATGCAGTGCCTCGGCGTGCAGGGAGCGCAGGTCATCGCGGTATTCGATCAGGGTGATGGCTTCGTCGGCATCTGCGATGGATAGGTGGTAATCGCCCAGATACCGCTGCCCGAATGAGCGCCGTACCAGCGCCAGTGCCAATTGCGGCACATCGCCGCTTTCACGGAAGGACAACATGGCGCGGTCTAGTTCGGCGATCCCGCCGCGGTGATCGCCTTTGATCAATTTGATTGTGCCATTAACGGAGGCGATGCGCGGATGTTTTTTCAAAATGGAAGGCGGCAGGTCACGCAGCCAGTTTTCTACAATTCGAGCGGTGTTCTGAAGGTTGTTGAAACTTGCAAGGTCGATTAATTCCACGAGTGCATTGGTATCCCCCAGTTTGTGGATGATGGCATACGCCTTTTCCCATTCCCTCATTGTTTCGTAGGCGCGGCTCAATCGTTCAAGAATTGGCAGTACCTCTTCTTTGCGTTCCTTTTCCATACGCTGACGAAGATAGTCACGGAATAGGTGATGGTAGCGCAGCGCCCGTCCCTCCGCACCGACGGGCAGTGCGAATAGGTTATTCTTTACAATGGCGCGGATGAATTCTTCCCAATCCTGCTTTCCGCTGTAAAACGGTGCAAGGACTGTTTCGCACAACCCCGCGTCGAACTCATCCATGATCGAGGTGCGTAATAACAGCTCGCGCAGTTCCGGCTTTTGCCGGTCCAGCACTTGCTGCCCGAGATAATCGAAAAGCTCCACACCGGTATTGCGCCGGGTCTTCGGCTTTTGCCCGAGATGCCCGAGCCGGAGAATTGCAAACCGGTGATCCAGCCTTCCGTTTCTGTGACCATGCGTAGTGCTTCATTGTCGGGAATATGAACGTTGTTGTTTTGCAGGAACAATGCTTGAAGTTCTTCTGTGCGGAAGGCGAGGTCGGAAAAACTTAGCCCGCTAACCTGTTCACGTGCCACCATTAATGGAAGGTCTGCCAGTGTGGTTAACGTGCGCGAGGCGATAATGACATGACAGTTATCGTCCACCAATTGGATGAAACGGTTTAGAAAATCGTAGATCGGTTGAACGCCCTCAAGAATGTGGAAGTCATCGAGAATGAGCACAAAATGTTCATGGATCGAAGCGAATGCCTCGTTGACAAGCGTCACTGCCAGCCGTTCCATATCCTCTTCAAAGGAGGTGCTGGCTTTCATGGCTGCTGCAGTCTGGCTGCCGACGCCGGGGAATTGCTCTGCGATGGAGGCGACCAGATAGGCAAGGAAGCGCTGAGGGTCGCGGTCAAGCTCATCCAATGAAAGCCAGCAGCATTTATATTCGCTTTGAAGCGCCGCGTCGATCAAGAGCGATGTTTTACCGTACCCAGCCGGGGCAGAAACCAGCACTAATTTACTGTCCAGCACATCAAAAAGAATATCCAGCAGCCGTTTACGCGCCAGAAGTTCGGCTCTTCTGCGTGGCGGAATGATCTTGGTTTTGCTGACAGGAATGGGGGAAAACATGGATTGACTTACAAGCTTTCTTGAATAAAATAGCATGATGCCATAATGCAATATTTTATACCCTAAATCTACTTTCCTGCAAAAACAACAAACCCATCACACCTGAGTGCATGCTATGAACAATGTACCAAGAAATTTCAAATCGTACAGACAAATAATATTATTTGTTGTTCTTTGCAACTTTGGTACTCATCGTCCTTACTCAGGCTAACCCCGGAACAGAACTCCCCAACCGTGATTATGGTTTTTACATTTATATCGGTAAATTGATCGCCAAAGGGCAAATGCCCTATCTGGATGCCTGGGACAGCAAACCACCCGCAATTTTTTACCTGAATGCCTTTGCTCTTAGTCTGGGTCGCGGATATCGTTGGGGGGTCTGGCTGGTTGAATTCATTTTCCTGTTTTGTGCCGTTAATGCTTCATATTACTTAATGAAAAAACTTTGGGGGATGGCGCCTGCGCTTTTCGGTGTCTTTGTCTGGTTGTGGGGAATGGATTTCACATTGCAAGGCGGAAACTATACGGAAGAATACCCTCTTGTCTTTCATTTCCTTGCACTGATCTTGCTTCTCAGCCTGATCCAACAACCCAGGCAGCGCTTCTTTAACTTAACCTTGGGCGCGCTCTTCTCTTTCAGCTTTTTATTCCGCCCGAACAATGCCCTGGTCGAAGCAGTGACCATTCTAATTTTGGGTCTCACACATTTATGGCGGCGTGACTTTAAAAGTTTCTTCATTGCCGTCTTATGGGTTACGCTGGGTATTGTCATTCCTCTCGCCGCCGTATCCGCATACTTTGCCTATCATGGACTTTTCTACGAAATGTTCGAGGCGTCCATTTTATATAACTTTGCCTACAGTTCCACGCAATTGAGCCAAACTTCGCCGCTCACGGTCGGTTTTGAATTTCTCAAGCTTTCGGCCTGGGTTGGTCTTGTTGGTTATGGCTTGGTTGTTGCAAAGTTTAAAAAACTTTTTCAAAGTCCCTATATGCCTTTCTATGCCGTTCTGCTTGTTGGAACACCCGCGGCGGTATTTCTCAGTGATCTTGCCAAACGAAATTACGGACATTACTTTATAAACTGGCTTCCATTTATTGGATTGTTAAGTGCCTTTGCCTTTTATACCCTTCTTGAAACCCTGAATCCGCGTGAAGAAGGATGGCAGGCAAGTAATTTTCCCCAGATATCTTCGCTTCCACTTTACGCACTGATCGCGGCTATCTTGGCCTCTTTGCTCACTGGGCGGGCTTCCACTTATGTAAAAGCCTTCGACCGCCTTTTCACTACTCCCGATCGGGAGATGCGCTCGCCCATTGCCATTTACGTGGATAACCATACCAACCCCGGTGAGTATGTTGTGTTTTGGGCAACGAATCCTGGCGAGAATTTCATGGCTCGCAGAAACGCCCCGTATGCGGGGTTGTATTATCCTCACCTGGTGAAATCGGGTGTGGCAGATCGCCTTAATGATGCCTATCTTGAAGATCTTAAGCTCAAGAAACCGGTACTTATCGTGGATATGGCGCGGCTTACCATTCCTTCGCTTGACCCTGCCAAACGTGAAGAACAAAAATCCACAGGCGTTTACTTGAGCGACCCTCCTGATAATCTTGATGAAGTGTTGATATACATAGAAGAGAATTACTATCTTGAAGCAGTCATCAAAGACAAGCCGATCTACCGCTTGAATGGCACATCTGAGCCGTAAACACAGGCAGTTGCCAACACTCTCCAAACTTCAATAAAACTTTAAGCCGCGCGTAGGGGAATAACCTGAACATGCGTGCTATAATGCCATTTAGTCATGTCGTCACATCGTCTGGTAGTTGCATAGTCAGGCCATTGCGACCGTTTGACCACCCAACTAATAGACTATGTCCTTCGCCCATCTCCACGTCCATACCGAATACTCTTTGCTCGACGGCTTCTCGAATATCAAGAAGCTGGTCAAACGCGTCAAAGAGATGAACATGGACTCGGTCGCCATCACCGACCACGGCACGATGTTCGGTGTGATCGACTTCTACAAAGCCGCCAAATCAGAAGGCGTCAAACCCATTATCGGGTTGGAAGCCTACATGGCGGCACGCGGCATGAAGGACAAGGATTCCAAGCTGGATCGCTCGTCCTTTCATTTATTACTGCTCGCCGAAAATGACACGGGTTATCGCAACCTGCTGAAGATCGCCTCCGCCGCGCAATTAGACGGCTTCTATTACTATCCCCGCATTGACCATGATTTTCTCGCCGCGCACTCCGAAGGTTTGATCTGTACTTCAGGTTGTATGTCTGCGGAAATTCCGCGTGCGCTATTGCAAGACAACCCCGAAGAAGCGCTTCGCAAATGGAATTGGTACTACGACGTCTTCGGACCTGACCGATTCTTCGTTGAGCTACAAGAACACAACATCCCTGAAATTCTGGATTTGAATAAAAAACTGCTTGAGCTGGGTGCGCGTTATTCCGCGAATTACATCGCGACCAATGACGTGCATTATGTCAATCAAGAAGATGCGAAACTGCAAGACGTTCTGCTCGCGATCCAGACCAACTCCACTTTAGCAGACAAAGACCGCATGCGCATGACCGACGACTCGTACTTCCTGCGCTCCCCTGCAGAGATGAGCCGACTCTTTGCAGAAGTCCCTTCGGCGTTATCGAACACCTTGCTCATTGCCGAACGCTGCAACGTGGACTTGGGCTTCAAAGGCTATCACCTGCCCGAGTTCCCTGTGCCCGAAGGGCATACCGCTGAGACGTACTTACGCGCCTTGTGCGAGGCTGGGGCGAAGAAACGCTATCAGGATGACGCAACCAGCACCAAAGTCCGTGAGAGGCTGGATTATGAATTAAGCGTCGTCCACAGTATGGGATTCGACGCCTACTTCCTGATCGTGTGGGACTTGTGCCGCTTCGCCCGCGAACATGGAATTTGGTACAACGCGCGCGGTTCGGCGGCGGGATCCATCATTGCGTACACGCTTGAGATCACCATGGTCGACCCGCTCGAACATGCGCTCATCTTTGAACGCTTCTTGAATCCGGGACGTGTGTCGATGCCCGATATCGACTTGGACTTCCGTGACGACCGCCGCCATGAAATGCTCGAATATTGTGCGCGCAAATACGGCGATGACAAGGTCGCGCAGATCATCACCTTCGGCACGATGGGAACGAAAGCTGCCATCCGTGATGTGGCGCGTGTGATGGAAATTCCGCTGCCAGAAGTGGATCGAGTCGCCAAGCTGGTTCCTTTTTCGCCGGGCGGCACGACCATGGCAGAAGCGCTCGAGATCAAAGAGTTCAAACAAATTTACGACACTGACCCCAAGATGCGCGAAGTGATCGACATTGCCGCGCGCATGGAAGGTACAGTGCGCAACGCAGGCACACATGCGGCAGGCGTGGTCATCTCAGATAAGCCCATCCTCGAATATCTGCCGCTGCATCGCCCGACGTCCAATTCAGAAGATACGCCGATCAAGTCGGTGACCCAGTTCGAAATGGGTATCCTTGATACGCTCGGCATGTTGAAAGTGGACTTTCTCGGTCTCATCACCTTGACCGTGATGGCGCGTGCCTGTGACCTGATCTTCAAACGTCACGGCATCAAGCTGGACCTGAGCAATATCCCCATTGACGACCCCAAGTCATTTGAGTTGATGGGTGCCGGTCAGACCGCTGGCGTCTTCCAGGTGGAAGGCGGCGGCATGACGCGCTGGCTCGTGCAGATGAAGCCGAAGAATCTCGATAACATCATCGCGATGGTGGCGTTGTATCGCCCCGGACCGATGGCGTTCATCCCCGATTACATCGCACGCATGCACGGCGAAGCGGAAGTGGAATATCGCCATCCTTCGATGGAGCCGATCTTCAGCGATACCTACGGCATTCCCGTCTATCAAGAACAACTGATGCGTGCCGCTGTAGAACTCGCCGGGTACACACCTTCCGAGTCGGATGAGCTGCGCAAAGCCATCTCGAAAAAGAAAAAAGAAGACATCGAAAAGCACCGCGCCAAGTTCGTGAAAGGCGCTGTTGAAAAAGGCATCGAACAATCCACCGCCGATGCGATCTATTCGGACTGGGAAGAATTCGCGAGGTACGGCTTCAACAAATGTTTGCCCGGCGACGTGGAAATTTTGGATGCTGCTACAGGTCGACTCGTCAAAGTGGAAGACCTTTATCGTGGCACGGCGGAAATTCAAAAGACTCTCTCTTGCGATATTCCCACGTTGAAATTGAAAAACCAGCCTGTGCTCAACGTCATGGACAACGGCATGAAGCCCGTCTTCCGCTTAATCACAGCACTGGGACGTACCATCGAAGCGACGGGAAATCATCCTTTCTATACATATAACGGCTGGTGCAACCTCGAAGAACTTCAACCTGACGATTTCATCGCCGTTCCACGAATCATTCCAGTGGAAGGCAAGCAGGAATGGGAAGACCATGAGGCGATTGCTTTGGGTCATCTATTAGCAGAAGGCAATCTCTGCCATCCGCACTCGGTTTATTACTACAATCAAGATATGGAACAGGTGAATGATTTCGTGCGAGCCGCCGAGTCATTTACAAACGTCAAATGCACGATTGCCATGCACAAGGGGACATATTCCATATACGCTGCCCGCGCCGACAAACAATATGAACCCGGCATCTTCCCTTGGGCAGGCGAGTTGGGTTTGCTTGGCAAGAACGCTCGCAACAAAGAATTCCCTTCTGCGATCTTTGAATTGAACAACCGCCAGATCGGTCTGGTCATCAGTCGTATGTGGGATGGTGATGGACATATCGATTCACGCGGACGTAGCCTGTACTATGCCACTGCTTCACAGCGCCTTGCACAGCAGCTTCAGCACCTGCTTTTGCGCTTTGGTATCATCAGTCGCTTGCGCACCGTAGAATTCCCCTACAAAGATGGGCGAGTCGGGTATCAGGTTTTCATCACCGGATACGAGAACATCAACACATTCAAGCAACATATCGGTTGTTTCCTGGTAAGTACCAAAAAGACACAAGCCCTCGAAGAACTAACTGTTTTCATTCCTCCTGTTGCTGTCGGCACAAAAGACATTATCCCTGCAGCAGTTAAGGAGCATATCCGCGCCGTAAAAGACTCGTCCGGGCTGACTTGGAAAGAGATCACTGCCACCACTGGCATTGCTCCGCGCGAATTCTCCCCAACCAACTCCGCAGGTAAAGTAGGCTTTGGGCGAACCACCCTGCAACGCCTTGGTAATTACTTTGATGACCCCATCATCAAACGCTATGCTGAAAGTGACATCTACTGGGATCGAATTGCTTACATCGAATACGTCGGCGAAAAGCAAACCTACGACCTTGAAATCGAAGATACACACAACTTTATTGCCAACGATATTCTCGTTCATAACAGTCACGCCGCCGATTATGGCGTGATCGCCGTTCAGACTGCCTATCTCAAATCGCATTACACCGCCGAGTACATGACCGCGCTCATGTCCGCTTCAGCTGGGCAGACCGAGAAGATCGCTTTCTACGTGGCAGATGCGCGTACGATGGGCGTGCCCGTTCTGCAATCGGATATCAACTCTTCGATGTGGGACTTCGACATTGAAGATGTCCCTTCGACAAGCTCAGGGCAAGCGCAACCTCATATCCGTTTTGGCATGGGCGCCATCAAGAATGTTGGTGAGAACTCCGTTCAGCCGATCATCGAAGAACGCGCCAAGAACGGAAAATTCACAGACCTCAACGACTTCGCACGCCGCGTAGACTTACGTGCCGTTGGCAAACGTTCACTGGAAAGTCTCATCAAAGTGGGTGCGCTCGATTCGTTCGGCAATCGCGCATCGTTGCTCGCCTCGCTTGATCGCATCGTCGCCATCTCCAGCAATCACTTCCGCGCCGCCGATGCGGGACAAATGAGTCTCTTCGGCGCAGCCACCGGCATCATCGAAGAGATCACCTTGCCCGAAGTCAAAGATGTGGACAAGCGCGAGATGCTCAACTGGGAGCGCGAGCTGATCGGTCTTTACATCTCCGACCACCCGCTCAACGAATATCAAGCCACGCTGGCAAAGATCGTCAGCTATTTCTCGGGGCAGTTGGGCGAAGCCAATCACGAAGAGAAAGTCCGCATGGCGGGTCTCATCACCGGCGTGCGCCCCTACACCACCAAAACCGGCAAGCCCATGGGCTTCGCCGCACTCGAAGACATTCAAGGCACCGTCGAACTCGTGCTCTTCCCCAAAACCTGGGAGGCTTCACGCGAGAAGCTGACCGTCGGGCAGATCGTCATCGTTGAAGGCAAAGTGGACCAGGGCAGCACCCCGCCCAAGATCCTCGTCGATACGATCAAGACCGAGATTCCTGTGACAACCTCGGCGGATGATCCTTTCATCACAGCGGACTCGACTCCCAAGCCTTTGCTTGCCCGCACACAGGAGCAATCTCCCCGCCGCCCGGAGCAGACGAAGCCGACAGTTGCTCCACAACCCAAACCGAATCCAACACCGAAAACGACTCCACCTGTTGCAAAACCTGTTGTCGCTGAACCTGCGCCATCCTACACCCCCCTTTCATCCCCCCAAATGCCGGGGGAATTTGGGGGGACAGAGGGGGGTGATGATATGCCCCCGCCGCCCGATAACTTCCCCGATGGCTGGGACAATGAATGGCAGCCCTCTTTCGACGAAGCCGCCATTGCCGCTCAGCCTGCGCCGAAGTTCAAGAAAGATGAACCGATCACTCCTCCGCTGGTGACTCGCGCGGTGACAGCGTTGACGAATGCCGAAGTGTTGAACCCAGTCGAAGACAAGGATGATGCGTTCATTCCGTCGTTGTATGTTCCGCTTGCCAAAGAGAACAAGGACAAGGAACATCCGCCCCAACAGATCACCGTCATCCTGCGCTCCACCGGCGACAAGGACCGTGACAAGCGCCGCATCAAGACACTGTATGGCACGTTGATCTCATACCACGGGCGCGATAAGTTTAGTTTTCAGATCTTTGAGAACGGCAAGGGACACCTGATCGACTTCCCCAACGACACCACGCGCATCTGCCCCGAACTGCTCGAGCGCCTCAAGAAGCTGATGGGCGAAGAGAACTGGCGCGTGGAAGAGATTACATTTCAGTAACTCGCAGGGGCACAACACCGCTTTATCCTTACTTTATTCAGGAGGATTATGAATCTACATCAACTCGCCTGCAAACACAAAAACTCTGTCATCAAATGGAATCGCATTGCCCTTGTGTGGAAAGGGTATCTATGAGGAATGTGTGTGTCCGAGTGATATTTCCTTTTACTATGTTCAAATCATTAATCATAAGTGGAGCTTTTGATGAAAATCCGGCTTCGGTCATTGGCTAATACTCTGTCATCAAAGAAAAATAAAGATTACCTGATTCTTGGGATAATTTTTATGGTTGGTTTTATGCTAAGAATTCATAGGGTTGGAGAAGATAGTTTCTGGTATGACGAAGTTGGACAAGTCGCCGCAGCCATCCAACCAAAGATTACAGATACATTGAGTATGGTGCGCGGACATGCAGGGGCAATGCCATTGGATTATTTGGTTACCAGATTTATGACCATGTTCAGCCTACAGGAAAATATTATACGTTTACCGTCGGTACTGTGGGGGTCTCTTTCAATATTCGCATATTATATATTAATAAATCAAATTAACATCCCTTATAAAAGGCAGGTAGCACTTCTTACAGCTTTCTTGATTTCCGTGTCTCCGGTCAATATTCAGTATTCACAGGAGGTTCGGTTTTATGCTTCGCTTATGTTTTTTTATGCCTTGGCAGTGTTTTTTTTGATAAAGGCAATCGCAACAAGTGCCACACGAGATTGGCTGGCTTACGTGGCGTCAAGTGCAGTAGGGGTCTTTTTTCATCCTTACTTGATGCTTACAACAGTTATAGGCTTTTTCTTTCTCATGGATCTTTTTTTAAAGAGACACAGATCTGAATTGTTTATCGATATCTACAAAAAAAATATCTGTGCATATGTACTCAGTTGTGTACTGATAGTCATCTTATTCCTGCCAGGGTATTTATTTTTTCACACTCAAGATTTCTATACTTACGAACTTGGTCTGTCTCCAAACAGTATCCTTAGTGGGTTAGGTTTTAAAGCAACCATATCCAGCGAGAGCCTGCCGTCTTTTGGTGTATGGCATTTATTTCTAGCCATGGGAGTTTTACTTGGAGGAGTATTTGTGCTGAAAAACTCTGGGGAATACTTCTCAATGATTTTCTTATGGGTATCCTTGTTGATTCAAATAATCCTTGTCATATTCTTAGATTACTCGAATGGGTATCCGTTTATTCCCCGACAGATCATTCATATGACGCCATTTGTCTATCTCCTGTTCTCTATAGGGTTTATGGAATTGACCTTAAGATTTAAGAGAGTTGCGATCCAGTATGCATTTACCGCCGTTGTGATCATTGGGTTGTTTGTTTCTGCACTTCCTTACATTAATCTTGTGTATGATCACTCAAAGGGAGGTACAAGAGAGATAGCGCAGATCATTGTCGAACGATATCGACCGGGGCAAAAGGTGCTTACTTTATCTGCGCAACATGAGACAACACTCCGCTTCTACTTGTCGCAACTAGTTGGGGATGATACTGCCAATGAAATGACACTGTCTACCACAGAGGGTATGGGAACTTTTATTCAAAGCCATCCGGAGATTTTATATGTATATCTTTCTCGTGACACCAATGCGGACGTTCGAAGGGAAATTGTGAGGCTTGGCTTTGAACAGATAAAGATTGCTGAAGATACCGACTTTATTTTTGTGCGACCATAATTACCCAATTCGAGATGGTCTATTACTGTTTTTTAGTAAAAGAGATTGATGTGGATATAAAGATTTGGTATATAGTCAAAATCTACGAAGTCAGTAAAATGGTTATATGACCACCAACCTCCTCCAACTCGCCCGCGCAAACGGAAACCCTGTCATCGAAGGCAACTAAAACAAAAGTACCACATATTTATAAATATGTGGTACTTTTGTAATATAATCCCTGTATGGCAGGCAACCCGTATAAAAAAATCTTCGCAAATCATAACGGCATCCTACGCGCGGCGCGGGCGGTAGAGCTGGGCGTACCACGGCATGTGTTGTACGAGATGGTCAAATCGGGCGAACTCGTCCGCGAAGCGCCGGGGATTTACCGCTTGAGCAACTTTGATCCCTTGGGGAATCCTGACCTCGTAAATATCAGCCTGCGCGCGCCGCAGGCGGTATTTTGCCTGATCTCCGCGCTGTATTTCCACGAACTGACCACGCAGATCCCACACTTCGTTTATTTTGCCCTGCCACGCGATGTCAAAACTCCAAAGATACAGCATCCGCCCATCAGGGTTTTCCATTTTTCAGAAGCTCCCTACAAAGCCGGTATCGTTGAATACGAAGTGGATGGCGTCAAAGTCAAGGTATATGATCGCGAGAAAACTCTGTCTGATTGCTTCAAGTTCCGCCGAACCGTGGGTATGGACGTCGCAATCGAATCCCTGCGCGATTACATCAAACAGCCTAAGATGAATGTGTCCCTGCTAATGAAATACGCCAAAGTGAATCGCGTGGAGAAGGTCATGCGTCCATATGTGGAGTCGCTGCTATGAAAGAAACAACGAAGAATATCCCCGCATCCATTTTGGCTCGCTTGCGAAATCAATCTGACGTTATTAACCGACCCTATGCAGAAGGCCTTCAATACTTTGCCATGGAACGCTTCCTGTATCGGCTTTCCAAAACCAACTATGCCGAAAAATTCGTTCTCAAAGGCGGATTGTTGTTTTATGTCTGGAATTTGTCCATGCGCCGCCCGACCAAGGATATAGATTTTCGAGGATATGTTTCAAGCGATAGCGATAACCTGCATAAAATCATCAAGACAGTCATTGAAGTGTCTGCACCTGAAAATGGGCTAGTGTTCGATATGCAATCAATTTCTGTGGAAGAAACCCAGATCGATGCTGATTATGTGGGCATCCGCGTTAAGTTGATCGCTCTGCTGGAGCACACCCGCATCCCGCTTCAAATTGACATTGGCTTTTCAGATGAACTTGCCTCAAAAGCAGAGCTTGTCGAATACCCGAACATCCTGCTTGACTTCAAATCCGCTCAAATGAGAAGTTACCCAAAAGAGGCTGTAGTGGCTGAAAAATTTCATGCCATGGTTCGACATGCCCAATTGAACAGCCGCATGAAAGATTATTATGATCTTTGGCTGGTCTTGCAAACTTTCGACTTTGAATGTTCAAGTCTGCAAAAAGCAATCAAAATCACTTTCAAAAAACGAGATGAGACTCTGCCAACTGAACGTCCCATTGGGTTGACGGCTGAATTTGGCGAGAGCAATCAATCGAGTTGGGAAAGTTTCCTTGAGAAGTCTAGTCTTGGGTTTGATGAAATCAGTGATTTTGTTCAGGTTATCGAGAAAATATGGAGGTTTTTACAGCACCCTTTGCTAGCCTCCACAAATGGAGAATGGTCCAGCCGAAAATGGCATGCATCCAAGGGTTGGAAATAATCGTACAATGGGGGCATGACCACCAACCTCCTCCATCTCGCCCGCGCAAACGGGAACCCTGTCATCGAAGGGAATCGTGTCACCTTCGTGTGGCAGTGGAGTTACGCCGAGGCGTGCTTTGCGGTGAGATACTTCTGGAACCACCTGATCACGAGGGTGATGTAGAGAAGCAGCATTCCCAGAAAATGCAGGAGAGGAATAGTATCTGCCCGGTCTGCTCGAAAAGCGCTTGTGTGCTGTTGATGGGGATGGATAAAGCAGTACGCCCACCCCAAAACAAGATATTAAAGCCAGAGTTTGTTTTGTTCTTCACTGTTATCTTTGATGTAAAGTGCGATGGGGATGATGAGCATGAGCAGATAGTGAGTCCATGCAATGGGGCTGGTGAGCAGCGAACCAGTGACGAGGATGAGGAATTCTGAGGTCTGGGTCTTTGGGGTTGCGGGGTGTTTGAACCCGATGAAAAGTATAAAGACAATGGGTGCATATAGAACAAGCTGAGCAAGGGTTGAGGCGAGTTGATATTGCGGATTCGGTGCAATGGGGAACCAGCCAACGTAGCCGGGAATTAATTGACGTGACAGAAAACCGCTCAGCGATTGGTTGTTGTAGGCAGTGATGGGGTTGCCCGCCATGGAGAGGATACAACGGTCTGCCCATAAGCTGTTCAACCAGAATGGAACAAAGATCAGAGACGCCGCCAGTACCAGTGTGAAGATCAAGAGTCCGCCGCCCACTACGCGCCACCTGCGTTGAACGAAGAAATAGCCAGCCGGAAGGATGAGCGGGATCTTCAACAATCCGTTCACACCAAGCAAAATGCCCGCCAGCCACTCCTTCCCTGTTTTGACCCACCAAAGCACCAGCAGCAATCCCAGCGTGATGACTTGTGTAATGTTTCCCAGCCAGATGTTGTAATCAAGCGGACCATTAAGCGCCAAAAGTGCAAGGACCAGCCAACGCAGTCCGCCTTTTAACTCGGCGAGTTTCACAAGCCAATATGCAAGCGGCAGGATCGTCACATACCCAGCCAGGAAGAAGATCGTGCCTGCGTATTCTTTTTCCAGGTTGGCAAGCGGCGCAAATAAAAATGCGACCAGAGGGAAGTTGGTGAAGTTATAGCAATTCTCATCGTACAGCGCTTCAAGATCGCGGACGATCTTCCGTCCGCCGTGATAGTAGCCCTTGAAGAAGTCGTATAAATATTGTTCCTGTGAGGCATACCATCCGATTAGCAAGAGGAGGGCGAGGCAAGCGAGCCACCACGCCCAACGCATCCACGGTTTGGTTAGTTTATGCTCGATCTGGAAGAATAACCCTGTCAGGAGGATGGGAATGGAGATGTAAATGAAATACGGGGAGTAGTATGGCATTTAAGTTCAGCCTTCTGACTTGAGCTTTTCATTTGCCGTGTCGATGGCGTTACGCAGTTCTTTTTTCATCTCTTCGATGATGGATTGGAACCTTGGTATGGAGTATTTGTCCTGAAGTTCCTCCAGATCCTGTTCAAGGTCGTAAAACTCATAGTGATCCTGATATTTATTTGTATACCCGGTGTAATGGATCAGTTTGTAATTCCCCTTAATGATTGAATAAGTGGCTTTTGTGAAGGGTAAATGGGCGACACTGTCTTTTGCTTCCACCGTAATGATGGCGCGCTCTGGGTCCGCGGCTCCACCCAGACCTGGGAGAATGCTCCCCTCGGCGGAGGCGGGGATTGCCTGCCCAGCCAGATTTAAGATCGTTGGCAGCAGGTCGATGTTATTGGTTGGGGTGGTGATATCCTGCCGGGTTTGATTTCCAGGTGCCAACACCATCAGCGGAATGTGCATAACCGGGTCGTAGAGCAAGGGGGTGAAGTGACCGAACTCGCCGCGTTCGAACATTTCACCGTGGTCTGCTGTAAGGATGAAATATGTATTATTAAGAACACCCTGTTCTTGCAGGGTTTCAAACAACCGCCCGATCTCCATGTCTATGTTTGCGATAAAGGAGTCGTACCGACTGCGGTCAGCAGCCAACCCGGCTGGGGTCAGGTTGGGAGACAAAACATGTTCCCGTTTTGCAGGGGGGGTATAGCCATCGTTAGTGAAGATGCCTGCAAAGTCTTTGTGTGGGTTATATGGGTCGTGTGGCGGAAATATATGAAAATAGGAAAAGAAAGGCGCTTCATTTTTATGTAAATTGAATATCTTATCTGCTATTCCGTCGAACAGATCGCGCATGGTAAATACGTTGTCGTGAAACTGAGCAATGGGATATCCCGTGGGATAGTTTTCTAAAGAAATATCTTTGATCCTGCGCTCATAGTACAGCCCGAAGATGAAGCTTAGCAATAAAGAGTTACGGTAATAGAACATGTTCTCGAGCGCATGACTGCTGACGACGGGGTCTTTTTTGAATTTTTTATAGATCGCTCCGCCATTGATTAACCCAAATTCGGAGGGCGGCAAGAAAGTGTCAATGTCGTTCGAAAACTGGTGCAATAGATTGGCTGCCCAATAATTTTGTGAAAATGCCAGTTTAAAATAGTCATTTCCTAACAGACGGAAAATATTATGTTCAATGAGGTTTTGTTTCTTGATGATCCCGGCTGGGTTGACTGCACGGTGGCTCAACGGCAGCAGACCGGTCAATAGTGATGATGTGCCGGGAACCGTAAAACTCCCATTCGCGTAATGGTTGTGATAGATAATGGCTTTTTCAGCCAGCTTTTCGAGGTTGGGTGTGGTTTTGCGCGGGTAACCATAAAGAGACAGGTTGCGTGCAGTCATCGCATCGCAGATCAACATGATAATGTTTGGTCGTTGCCCTCCTGCGTTTTGAGTCTTTGCTGAGTCTGGCAATAGATTGGCGGCTAGCCCACTGCCTAAAATGCCCCAACCTGCCTTGAGTAAATCACGTCTTGAGAACTTTCTCATTTCTTATCCTAAGCTTCTAATAATTACAACGATAACCGATATGATCGAGATGGGCAGGTAGATGTACAAAAAGACCATGGCGCGATCTGCGATCAGTTCCACTGTGTTCTTTATGGTCTGAATATTCTCCGCTGCCAGTAAGAATCCAACAGTGCTGACCGTAAAGAATAGAACCCATTTGTAGATGTCTACCAGGGCTTCGCCGAGCGGCGTTTGAGTGTAATAGAACATGATCGAGCTAAGAAAGGTAATGGTCAGGATCGTGCCGCGAAGTATGAATTTTTCGGTAAGCAGTTTTGAGGGCAGGAGCACGCCGAAAATGGTCAGGGCTGCGATCAGGAGCAGGCTTTCCAGAAATGCACCAGCCAGAATATATGCCACCAGAGTCAAGATCTCAGGGACGTTTAAGTATAGGACCCAGGTGAATAGTGAACTGCGGATGGTAACAATGATTGCCCAGGAGTACAGAATTGTGACCCCTACAGCATATACGGGCAGAAGTTGGTTTCGATTTGGAAGGCGATTCATGGGGGCACGGTAAAAAGCAGTTTGTTTCTTTATTCTACCATCCCCAGTTGACGGGGAAATTCACCCGATCAAGAATGCTATAATGAAAATCATTTATTTTCAGATTGTGTTACTTGAGGTTTGGCAATGTTCTTTGTTTCCCAAAGTTCGAAAAGAATACTCAGATTTACATTCCTCTTTTGGTTCGCGGTGTTTGTGGGAATTTTTTTGTGGTCGCGTGATTGGGAGGTCGTCAGGCTGGCGTCTACAAAGCAAAAAGAGGATCTGTTTGGGTTGTTCGCTTTTTGCGTATTCTGTGTGATGACGTTCGCTTTATATCTCGATGTAAGAGCGCGGGACAGGCTTTCTGCCGGTGAGTTGCTCCTGTTGGGTTTGCCGTATCTGGTGGGATTGATTTTCCTCGCTCAAACAACAGAACTTAGTTTTGGTTCATGGGATTACGACCAATATGAGGCGGCTTTTCGAGCAATTGCGGAGGGCGGCAATCCATACCTTGGGACTCGATATTTGTATCCGCCTTTATTTGCAGATATGATGGCTTTTGTGTTCCGAATTGGGTTGAGATTTTTTTCGTACGTTGGTATGGATAAAAGTGCATGGGTGTTTGTGTTTTATGTTCATCAAGCATCTCTATTATATTTTTTACTGTTATCTTATTTCCTGTCGTTCGAATTTGCGAAACAGATCGGGCTTGCAAATCTACGCAGTGTCATTCTGGTCAGTGTGATTTATCTTTTTAATGTCCCCGTGTTGCGGACGTTAAGTAATAATCAGGTGAATTTTTATATTCTTGCATCCATTTTGTTGGTTCTGGTGCTGTTGCGGAAATATCCTTTTATTGCAGGACTTGCGGCTGCTGTAGGTGGAATGATCAAGATATATCCATTTGCTTTGTCTGCCCCTATGGTGCTCTTGAAAAAATGGCGTGCGATTTTCGGGCTTTTTGCGGGTTCGCTGCTTGTCATCTTTTTCGAAACGAACTTTTTTCGCAATTTTGAATTATGGCGGCAGTTTATTAATTTCTACCGTTCCTTTCCTGTGGAGCAGGAGAGTTTGTTGTTTAGAAACTCCAGCCCGATGAGCTTTTTAAGGAGCACGCTTGGCTTTTTGAATTTGCCAGATACCATTTTGCGTGCGGTGTTTGTGTGTGTGGTCGCATCAGTCGGGGTGTGGTATCTATTCCGCTTCCTTCAGAGGGAAAGGATGGCTGTTCCAGACGGTGCATTGCGTATGGATACAGATTTCTTCCGCATGACCGGTCATATGCTGGATTTTTCAGTAATATCTCTTTTGATTGCTCCATCCGCTTGGGAGCATCATTACGTTATTGCCATACCGCTGGCAATATGGACGTTTACATTGCGAGGCAGGGATGCGTTCTTGCAAACAACCATCGGAACTGCACTGGTCTTTGCGCTGCCTGTGTTTAACGTATATCCTTTTAGTTATCTGCGTATGGCAGGTCTGTTGATTTTGTTGTTGTTGGTTTCCCCGAAGAATATTGAAAAAACATTTTCTATTTCAGTACACGCCAAAAAAAACTCCCGGTGATTTGGGAGTTTTTTTGGCGTTGAGCTTTAGCGAGTTTTTGCAAATGCGCGGACGGGGAAGGTCCTGCCCCTTTAACTTTGGGCGGAGCAGCCGTAAAAGAGAAGCCCTCATCGGGTACATTTTCTAAATTACATAAATGCTCGGCAACAATGATCTCGTTTCGCAGCAGCACAGAATGAACAGGTCTTGCGTTCCCGCGCGTATCGTCAATGTTGTGTGAATCAATGCCGACGAGCTTGGCACCATTATCGCGGAGATAGATCGCTGCATCCTCTGTTAGGAATGGATGATTCTCAAAATATACATCCGTCGCCCAATGTTCCGCCCAGCCAGTGTGAACCAAGACGGCTCGTCCACGAATCTCTTTGCCTTTGAACGCCTCGGTAGTGATAGCCAGCCCCTTGCGATAGTCCGCACGGATGACAATGCCTTCGAGGTCAACGAATTTTTCCAATTCGACTTCGGATAAGTCTTTGCCATCCTCATAGCGATGAAATGGACTGTCCACGTATGTGCCGGTATTGGTTACCATTTCTACTTTGCCAATGTGGAATTCTATGCCGGGAGCATATCGTCCGCGCGAGGCTTCACGGGTAAGGTAATCACAAACGATGGCGGCAGGCAATCCCTTGTAGGTAACCAGTCCGTCGTGGATGGTGTGGCTGAGGTCAATGTAGGTAGGCATGGTTATCCTTGCATCCGTTCCCACTCTGCCAGCTTTTCATCCATCTCGGCTTGGACGCGGTTGTACTCCTTGCCGATCTTGATCACTTCATCCGGCTTGACCATGGGACTCTCAAGCTGTGAACTTAAATTCGCGAGTGTCGCTTCCAACTCGGCGATCTTGTTTTCCAATTCCTGCAATTGCGCAACCCTTTTTCTTTCTTCTTTTGAGATCGCCTGCTTGGATTTTGGAGAGGCGCTATTCCCCTTCGGCAGCGCTGTTGATGCTCGAGTATCGCTTTTCGAATCTCGAGGTTCGCCTTTTCTCGCCGCCATGAAGGCTTCGTATTCCTTCTGTTCGCGTTCGGCTCTCAACTCGGAGTACGTTCCCTTGAAAGCGATCAGATGTGCTTCTTCGGTATCAATCTCCCAGATCTGAGTAGCAACTGCATCGACGAGATACCGGTCATGCGTGATGAGTAAGACCGTGCCTTCGTAATCTTCCAGTACAGCTTCCAAGACTTCCTGCGAAGGGATGTCGAGGTGGTTGGTCGGTTCGTCCAATAACAAAAGGTTCGTGTCTTGTAAAGCCAGCTTAGATAACGCCAAACGTCCGCGCTCACCGCCGGAAAGCATGCCGACTTTCTTATGCACATCATCGCCGCTGAAAAGATATTTGCCCAAGTAATCGCGGATCTGCCCCGGCAGCCAATTCGGCATGACCGAATCGATTTCCTGTAACAGGGTATTCTCTGGGTTGAGTCCTTCATGTGCCTGCGCAAAGTAACCGATATGCAGACTCGAACCGAGAATGACTTCCCCAGCCAATGGCTCGAACTGACCGAGAATGGTTTTCAAGAACGTAGACTTGCCCGCGCCGTTCGGTCCGATCAATGCGGCGCAGTCTTGACGACGCAATTCAATATCAGGAGTCTTGAACAAGAATTTATCGGGAAAGCCAACTTCTAAATTTTTCGTGCGCACAACCAGATCACCTGAGCGTTTTTGTGAACCAAGCCGCAGATGTAAATTCGGCAAGGTCCGCACCGGCGACCTCAACGCATTAATGCGGCGACCGGCTTCTTCCACACTCATAATAGATGTAGTTACAGAAACTTCGCTGGCTGTCTCAATCCATTTTTGGTTGAGCGCGGCTTCCATGCCGATCTGTTCGATGGCTTGGATCAAGCGCGACAAACGTTTTAATTTACCCTTCGCTTGCAATACATTTTGTCCCGCCACATTCTTGCGGATGTATTCCATCTCTTTATTTAATTTTTCTTTTTCACTTTCAAACACTTCCTGCCTGCGCGCAATGCGTTCTTCACGCTGCTTCAAATAGGAAGTGTAATTCCCGTTGTAGGTCTCATATGCACCGGGCAGCATTTCAAAAATCACATTGCTAACCTTGTCCAAAAAATAGCGGTCATGTGAAACGATGATCGCCGCGCCTTCCCATTGATTCAAATAACCTTCGAGCCATTCAACGGCGCGAATGTCGAGGTGATTGGTCGGCTCATCGAGCAGGAGCAGGTCAGGGTTAGATAAAAGGAGGCGTGCGAGAAAGGCGCGAGTGCGCTGTCCGCCTGAGAGGTGATCCAAAGATAAGGTGTAGTCTTCGGCGCTGAATCCCAAACCGGTGAGCACTTGCTTAATGCGCGTATCGTAGGTGTAGCCGCCGCGTCGTTCAAAATCCTCTTGCAATTTGCCGTATTGTTCGATGACCTCCGGGTCAGTTGCCATCAGGTCTTCAAGGCGGTGCAATTCGTTTTGCAGGCGGATGAGTTCATCGAAGACGGAATAACACGCGTCCCACAGCGTGCCCGTCATTTTGAAATCTGCCTCTTGCGACAAATATCCGCTTCGGACTCCCCGGGTGCGGGTGACTGTTCCCGTCGAAGCTTCATCTTCGCCTGCAAGGATTCGTAAGAGCGTGGTCTTGCCAACGCCGTTCGGACCGACAATACCCAGCCGCGAGCCCTTCTCAATAGAGAGCGGTAATGCCCGCGAAGATGTCGGTCGCGCCGTAGGATTTGGTGAGGTTGTTCGTTGTAATGAGTGCCATGTCAATTATCGTGGTTGGTAAAAACGCCTTCAAATTATACCGCCCAAAAACGTCGGTGCTTTCAAAACTGAGGATTGCCCGCTTTGCAGGGCTTGGGTAAGATTTACAAAATCATATTAAGGGATATGCCTATGGAAACCGGGACAGATTCTAAATTTAATACGATCATTGCCATTGTTATTTCGATTCTTACCATTTTTAGCGCGCTACTGGGTTGGCAAATGGGAAATGTCACCGGCGATGCTGAAGGGGAATACGCAGCTGCCCAGCGTGCTGAGCTGAATACTCAAAAAATACAGTCCATTAATGCACTGACAGTGGATGAGAACCACCGTAGCTTCCTGAATTACAAACGTAATTATGATGAATACCTGCTGGTCTCGCAGCAATTGGAACAGGCGCGTTCTGCCGATGCGGTGGACGAATCTTTGATCGTCACCTTGGAAACAAAACAAGAGGGGTTGCGCGCTTTGTATATTTCCAATTTACAGCTTTTTCCCAATATGTACATTGCCCAGGATGGCACTTATGATACAAGCACGCAAATGGGACAGTTATATGCCCGTGCCGCACGAGATATGGACTTGAATTCGCAGAGGCACTTGAATCTTGCAGTGGCGCTTGATGCGCAAGTGCAAAGAATGCAATATGCCCTGGTTTTGCTGGCGGTATCTTTGTTTTTCTTTGCGGTGATATCTACAGTGGAAGCATTAAAGCCGGTCGTTCTTTGGGGTTTCACTGCGTTGGGGGCAGTATTTGCCGTGGCTGGCTTGGTCATCGGCGTATTGAATTGGAGTTAAACGAGGCGAGTTATGGAAGAAAACGAAACACCTGAAACAAACGACACTTCCGGTTCCGATGCTCTTTTTAATACTGTGGTTGCTATTGCTGTGGCATTCATTGCGTTGGTCGGCTCGTTGATCACCAAGGTACAGGGAGATGCCACCACATTTTCCGGTATTGCTGCCAGTAATGAGCAGATGTATTACTACCAGGCAATGGGCGACCAGATCAGTGGCGATGCGAACATAAATAACGAGTTCGGCACGATCTTTCAATTGTGGCGTGAGTATGACCTGCTTGCCGTTTCTGCTGAAAAAAGCGGAGATGTTGCCTCTGCCCAGGCGTATCGCGAATTGCGGGATAGCCTTGTTAACGACAGTGCTCTGCTGAGTTCTCAATACTTTAATCCTGCAACCGGCAACGTAGATGTCCCTGCCTTCAAAATGGAGACATACGGATTGGACATCATTGAATTGGAGGAAAAGCAGCAGGCTGCATCTGAAGTATCGGCTGCCTGGGATGATAAAGCAAGTGTCTATGTCCTTCAAATGACCATGCTGGCGGTTGCTGGATTCCTGCTGGGGTTGGCACTCATGACCAAATCTCATGTGCCGCGTTTGATCTTTGCTGGTTCGGGAATTCCGATGGTCGTTGTTGTATCAATTTGGTCGTATGTCGTTTGGCTGGACCCCATATACGACTTGCGTGAAACAGGGGCGATCCCATATTATGCTCAAGGCGCAAGTTTTGTGAAGCAAAAAGAATGGGAAGCTGCCCTGCCTGCGTTGGATGAGGCGATTAAATTTGCTGGTGAAGAATATCCCTATGGGCGCGCCTACCTGCTGCGTGCCGATGCCAATGCTGCATTGGGTAATTTTGAAGCGGCCATTCAGGATTATGAGATCGCAATAGACGCTGGCGAAGTTGCTCCGAACATTGTCAGTGATCTGGTTTGGGTGTTCTTCCAAATGGGTCGTTTTGATGATGCGCTGGAAGCGGGTGAAGTTGCCCTGGAGGAAAACCCCGAGGATCTTTGGCTGCAATTACGCATGGCGATGGTGGAGCTTGGTACTGGTGATGTGAGTACTGCCAGACTCAATTACCGTCTGACTTTGAACCGTGCCGCAGAATCTGCCAGACAAAAACGAAGTCTCGGGGCTGACCCATCTGAAATATGGTGGCAAATTAACGAAGCGTCCTACCAATTGAAAACGTTGGCAGCGCTGCTTGCAGATGAGACCGCCGTGTCACCAGTCAAGGATGCTATTTCTGATCCGGCTTTGGTTGGGCAGGCAGCCGCAGAGATGGCTATTCTGTTGGATGAAAAATCAGTTGCTATACAGTACGAGATTGAGGAAGGCAGTATCAATGCTGCTATCAGCAAGCCCAAGTTCGTCGTTTCTATAAATGAAAGTAAAGGGTTTGTTTATAAAGTGGGTTCTGAGTTCCAATACAGCGGATTGGAAGAAGGCAGCCTGCTTGTCGTCAAAGTATCTCGAAATGGCGTAGAAGACCCTTCATGGACCCGAACCCTAAATTGGAACCGTGCGAATGAAGGCGTGTTGAAAATCTTGCTCACCCCTGCTTATGCAGATCTCTATATCGTCCAGCCGGGAGTGTACGAGGTAAGTTTTTATGTGAATGGTGTTTTAACTCAACATGGGCAGTTTATGGTTGGAAATGATACTCCCCAACCGGGTGCTTCGTTTGAATTTTCAGATATGTTGGACGGTTTCGACTTCTTTAACATGGATATCTTTGAGACTGAAAATGACGAAGACGGGCAAGAGTATGATATTCAGGGTGTTTACGAAGACTTGGATGTACTTGACTTTGAAGAGTTAGGCAACAATGTGCAGGGTGAAGATGGGTTCGCAGGGTTTGAAGATGGCTCAATGATTGATGACCCATCTGGCGATTCCACTGACTTGGATGAGACAACCCCGGATGATGGAGATTCCACTACGGATGATCAAAGCGATCCTGAAACTGGTGATGCCACAGATGGCGGTTCAAGCGAGGAAGAAGGCGGCGACCCACCCCCTGATGAAGGCGGATAAAAATGCTCTGTCGTTACTTTGTGAAAAGTGACGACCATGAGGAATGGTAGGTAGGGTATGGCAAAGTCCATAGATGGGTACCCATCTATGGACTTTTTTTGAAATCGTCTAAGTTGGGAAGTGACTAAAACACATAAGACCAATGGGGCATTAAGCCTGACGGCTTTTTAAGCATAATATCTCTTAATTATATTATTAGGAGATATTTATAAATGTATACCGACTCGCAAAATTCTGCTATTAGTGAAGATAAAAGTTCGAGCCGAAACTTAATAATTTCCATTGTAGGGATAATTATTCTCGGTTGTTGTTGTCTTGTGACGGGGGTGGGTGGTTATTATGGTTACAAAGCCTATGTGGCAGTAAAAGAAACCGTGGATGAAGTCAAGGAAGTGTATGAGATTCCAATTAATCCAGATGATCCCAACAGCCCCAATGTTCCAATTCCATTTACGCCTTTTAGCGAAGCACCAGAAGGCGGGTTGGGAGATGAACGAACGCGTGAATTTGTATGGACGCAGATTCCCATCTACTACCAGGAAGCGAATTGCCCTGCTCCCAAAGCAGATACCACTGAAATTACAGTGATCACCCAACCAGATGCTCAAGGCTCCTGGCAGGAAGAATGGAAAGTGGATTGTGGCAATGGAACTTTTCATGTCTTTGTTGTGGACTTTTTTACTCAAGACGGATATTCTTCCGGACTCGTTCAGCCGCCTCAGTAACTTGCTTGGCATGTGCGATATGTAAAAAACGCGGATAGATATTGATCTATCCGCGTTACGTTTTATAAAGCATGAAAGATAGATCTGTAAACCTCTATTTCTCTTCATCCACTTCAACGTGACCGGGCTTCTCCTTGCCCAACTCCAGTGAGCGTTGATACGCTGCCCACACCGCACGGGAAATTGCGGTGCGGAAGCCTGCTTTTTCCAAATAATACAACGCCTCTGCTGAAGTTCCGCCTGGAGAGGTGACTTGGTTGCGCAATGTGGCGGGGTGTCTTGCCGCGCCTTGATAATATGATGCCGAACCTTTGATAGTTTGCAACACAAGTTGCTCAGCAATACGGCGCGGAAAGCCCATGTGAACGCCAGCGTCAATTAAGGCTTCGGTAAAGAGAAAGACATAAGCAGGCCCTGAACCGGAGAGCGCGGTTGCCATGTCGAGATAGCTTTCATCTTCCACAAAAACTTCTTCACCCAAAGCTCCGAGGATGGCGCGTGTCATTTCCTGCTGTTCTTCGGTCACTTCCTTTGAAGCTGTCCACACTGTGATGCCTTCGCCGATCTGCCCCGGGGTGTTCGGCATCGAGCGCACAATGGCTTTATGTTTCAACCCAGCACTCATTTTCTTCAGAGTTGCGCCTGCAATAATGGACAAGACCAGCGCATCCGGTCGGATGCCCTTCAGGCTTTTCATTACTTCGGTTAGCCGCTGCGGCTTGACGGAGAGTACGACCACATCCGCTTCGTGAATAGCAGCGGAATTATCTGTGGTGGCTTTGATGCCGTATTTTTTGTTAAGTTCGTTCACTCGCTCTTCGCGCGGACCCGATGCGGTGATGTTCTTTGCATCTGCAAGTTTCTTGCGCAGCAAGCCCGCGATCATGGCTTCTGCCATCACACCAGGACCGATGAATGCGATTTTCTTTTTAATCATGATTTTCTCCAAAAATTGGGCAGGGTTTTGCCTGCCAGTTTTCTGCCAGGTCAAGCGCTTCTTTGGCTGCAGCGTACATCTTATCCTGAAATTCCGGCGAATAGTTGTATTTCACAACGGCATCAGCGAATTCGTCTTCGTCCACAAGTTTTGCAGGGTGGGGCAGCACTTTTGAAACATCCAGCTCATGGTCTTTGAAACTCATCACGCCATTTTTGAATTCGGGCGGTGAAGCAATATTGATATAGATATGAAACAACCTGCCATCCGTTTCAAAGACCTCAAGCAGGTTGTAGAATTTATTAAACCAGTAATAGGCGCGGTAATGATGTTCAAGCGGATAGTCTTCGCCTTTGATGTTGATGACGGATGACCCGGCAGGCGCAACCGTAACAAGCAGATCAGAGGTCACAGATTCGACTGTGGCTTGCCAGCTTCGGTAAACCGTCCCGTCCGTTTTGCAGGCATGGACGGGGATGATGCTGCCGATTTTTAGATTTTGCATGAAAAGATTATACATAAAAAAGAACTCCGAAGTCTATTGCAACTTCGGAGTTCTGATCAAAAAAACTTATTCTTTTACTTCGCCATCCACCACATTGCCATCATGCGGTGAGGAGGGTCCGCCTTCAGGTTGTGGTTGCCCCTGCGCGTACATCTGCTGGCTGAGCGCGTGGAAGGTGTTCTGCAATTCCTCGGTCAGCTTCTTGATGTGTTCAATATCGTCGCCTTGAGCCGCCTGTTTCAACTCATTGACCTTGGTTTCGATGGAAGCCTTTTCAGCGGATGGAACTTTATCGCCAAGGTCGCGCAGCGCCTTTTCGATCTGATACGAAAGATTATCCGCATCATTCTTAACTTGGATCGCTTCACGGCGTTTTTTGTCGGCAGCTTCGTTTAACTTAGATTCCTGCACCATGCGCTCGATGTCATTCTTGTTCAGGTTGGTCGAGGCGGTGATGGTGACTTTCTGTTCCTTGCCGGTGGCTTTGTCTTTCGCAGTCACATGCAAGATGCCGTTGGCGTCGATGTCGAAGGTCACTTCAACTTGTGGAACGCCGCGCGGTGCCGGTGGGATGCCATCGAGGCGGAAACGTCCGAGCGACATGTTATCACCAGCCATGGGGCGTTCACCTTGCAACACATGGATGTCCACAGCGGTCTGATTATCAGCAGCGGTGGAATATGTTTCAGTCTTACGCACAGGGATGGTGGTATTGCGTTCGATCATTACCGTCATTACACTGCCCATCGTTTCCACACCGAGGGAAAGCGGGGTCACATCGAGCAGGAGGATGTCTTTGACTTCGCCGCCAAGCACGCCGCCCTGAATGGCTGCGCCAATCGCAACGACTTCATCGGGGTTCACGCCTTTGTTCGGTTCCTTGCCGTTGGTCAACTTGCGGACCAGATCCTGAACCATCGGCATACGCGAAGAACCACCGACCAACACGACTTCATCGAGCTTATCAGCAGACAAGCCTGCGTCTTTCAGTGCGGCTTCAAATGGGGTACGGCAGCGCTGCAACAAGTCTTCGGTCATCTGCTCGAATTTTGCGCGGCTGAGTTTTAACTGTAAATGTTTCGGTCCTGAAGCATCCGCGGTCACATAGGGCAGGTTAATCTCAGTTTCCATCACAGTGGAAAGTTCAATCTTGGCTTTTTCTGCCGCCTCACGCAGACGTTGTAACGCCTGACGATCCTGGCGCAGGTCAATGCCTTGATCCTTCTTGAATTCGTCTGCTGCCCAGTTGGTGATGTTCTGATCCCAGTCATCGCCGCCGAGGTGGGTATCGCCATGTGTAGACTTTACTTCGATCACGCCTTCACCCACTTCAAGGACCGATACGTCGAACGTACCGCCGCCGAGGTCAAAGACCAGAATGGTTTCATTTTTCTTTTTGTCGAGCCCGTAAGCCAAAGCAGAGGCTGTCGGCTCATTGATGATGCGCAGCACTTCCAAGCCTGCGATCTTGCCTGCATCCTTGGTGGCTTGACGCTGGCTATCGTTGAAATACGCCGGGACGGTGATGACTGCCTGTGTAACAGCTTCGCCGAGATACGCTTCCGCATCTGCTTTGAGCTTGCCCAGCACCATTGCGCTTATTTCCTGTGGTGAGTATTCCTTGCCATTGACGGGGATCTTCACGCGCACATCGCCAGTCGGTCCCTGTGTTACCTGATATGGAACCATGCTGCGCTCTGAAGAAGTTTCTTCAAAATGACGCCCGATGAAACGCTTAATGGAGTAAATGGTGTTATCGGGGTTCACCACAGCCTGGCGCTTGGCGGTTTGCCCCACCATGCGTTCACCATTCTTGTTGAACGCGACAACAGACGGACATAAACGCCCGCCTTCTGCTGTAGTGATAACAGTTGCAGAGCCGCCTTCCATAACGGAGACGACGCTGTTGGTCGTGCCGAGGTCTATTCCTATGATTTTGCCCATGAGAAATCTCCTTGTAAATCTTTTCTATGGCTTCATGTTAAGCGATATCTGCAAGAATTCTGTTAACGATACGTAGGTTTTGAGTTAAACGAAAAGGCGGCTCGTCTGCCGCCTTTATCAATCCTTACTCTCTATCCACCCGGACCCATTCGAATTGCGCCGACATGGGGAGCTCTGTGAAGGACGAAGCGGTGATCCCGATCTCGCCTTCGGTCAGTCCGTAGTTTGTAACATCCATATTGTGAACGAGCCTATTATTTACATACAAGCTTAGAAAGTTGTCGTTACAGAAGAGTCCCAGCTCGTTACTGGCATTTTCTGTGAAATGATCAGTTGTACCGCTGAAGATTGGGGTGTATTTGGAAACGCCGGAAGAAAGCCATTCTCCGAGCAGGATGCTATAGTCGCCATTACTGGCTAGGTTGAACTCATACCAGCCGTTTTCCTTACTGTAGCGGCAGATCAGCCCTGCGGAACCGCTAGGAGCGAGGGTTGTTTTCGCACGGATGAAAACATTGGAGTATGTGTGGGCAGTATGGATGCCAATAAGCCATGTATCCGTTGCGGAGATGTCGATGCGCAGTACCCCATTCTGTGCGATGAGGGCTGGGAACTGTGTTCCCCCAAGCTGGAAGAAATTCCAATAGGTGGAGGCGGCATCGAATTCGTCGGTGAAATATAAGGCTGGTGGTTCGGGCGTGGCGGTTTCAGTGGGGAGGTCGGCTGTGGCGGATGGGTCAGTTTTCGGTGTGGTCAGAACCGTTGTAGCGGTGGCAGGATCTGAGGCGGAGGTAGGTGTGCTCGCGCCGCAAGCTGAGGTTAGTAGGAGGAGTCCAATAAAGATGATTTTTTTCATGTTGCTTTTTATATCACAAGACGAGCTCAAGTGTAATTTGGAGCGCATGGGTTAAATAATAATAGTCCAGCGCCATGCCGGACTATTATGAAGGTGGAGATGCCGGGAATTGAACCCGGGTCCGAAAGATTCGACCCTCGGAAATCTACGAGCGTAGCCTGCCGCTTATCGTCACCACAGGCACCCCGGCGGGCTGGTTAACCTGTGACCATCTGCTTGTCTTTCGCGTGTTTAGCAGAATCACACGCGGCACTCCATCTTTGTTTCGCCCGGTCCGTCACCCGAAGGAGGGCGGTTGCCGGTGGACGTGACATCCTAAGATGTCAGACTGTTACGCTTCGCCTTAGGCGGCGAGGGGCATAGCAGCGTAAGTGCGGTTGTTGGCACTTAAAGTTTGCACTGATTTTACGAGTTCGGTGCGCGCTCGGCTCGCATTCCGGAACCAGCCTCTCCCGTCGAAGCCTGTCATCCCCTTGGTTTGGGAAACTGTCCCGTTGCTGATTTCATTATAGCACGAAGGTGTGTCCTGAAGTATTAGGTGAAACGGGGGAGGCTGCACAGAAGGACACTGTGTGAAAGTTGGTGACTTGTCCGTTATAATTAGATAAATAGGTTGTGGCTCGCTGGTTGAAACCCTGCCATTGAGTTGCATGTCTGTGGATGAGGTAATCATGTCTGAAAAAATTTTAATCATTGACGATGACGTAGATACATTGCGGCTGGTTGGGTTGATGCTCCAACGACAGGGGTATCAAGTCGTTGCTGCCGCGAATGGGACACAGGGGTTGACCAAGGCTTTCGAGGAGCGTCCTCAACTGATTCTTTTGGATGTGATGATGCCAGATATGGACGGTTATGAGGTTACCCGCCGCCTGCGAAAGAATCCTGCCACAGCGGCGATACCGATTTTGATGTTCACGGCAAAGACACAATTGGATGATAAGGTGACCGGGTTCGAAGTTGGGGCAGATGATTACCTGACCAAGCCTACACACCCCACTGAACTCCAATCTCATGTGAAGGCGCTGCTGGCACGTGCTTCAACAAAGAGCCCCGAAGATATGGCGACGGTCTCTCAGGAACGGCATGGGTATGTAATCGGAGTGGTGTCAGTGAGAGGCGGGCTGGGGGTTACGACCGTTGCCACGAATTTGGCGGCGGGTTTGTATAACCGCACCAAGGCAGATGTTGTTCTGGCTGAGTTTACTCCGGGGCAGGGCACAATGGCTTCGGATCTGGGAATTTCTGCCAATTCAGGGTTGACTGATATTTTAAAGGGTACAGTAGCAGAGATCACCCGTGAAAAAGTCCAGTCTTCATTAGTTACACACGGTATGGGAGTGAGAGTCCTTGTTTCTTCAGAAAGCCCAACAGATGTAGACTTGGCTGCCCGGGCTGAAAATTTCGAAACTCTTGTCATTCGGCTTTCTACGATGGCTCATTATGTTGTGCTGGATCTGGGGTCTGGTTTATCGCTTTCCAACCAAAAGATACTTGCACTATGTTCCGATCGGATCGTGGTCATGGAGGGAATGCCGCATTCCATTCAACATACCAAACTTCTGTTGGGTGAGCTTTCGACCATGAAAATGGATGCAAAGTCGATCTCTGTCGTGCTCAACAACCGTCAGCGTTCCGATGCGCAAATTCCCTGGGCGCAAGTGCAAAAGGATCTGGGTCGCCCCATCCTCACCACGTTGACCCCCATGCCGGAATTGTTCCTCCAGGCGAGTCGTTCGCGCACTCCTGCGTTGATTGCACAGCCTGAGAATATGACCGCGCAGCAATTCTTAAAGATCGCAGACGCCATCCTCGAGCGCGAAAAGGCGCGATGACCTTTTTAGCCCCTCAGACTCAGACAAGCATTGAATTTGCGGCAGATCTGATCCGCCATTCCAAGCATGCTGTCATTCTGACGGGGGCGGGAATATCCACACCATCAGGTATCCCTGATTTTCGATCTTCAGGAACTGGCTTGTGGTCTCGAGATGAGCCCCTTGAGGTGGCTTCGCTCATTACGTTTCGTACAAAGCCCGGTCAATTCTTCGAGTGGTTCCGCCCATTGGCACTTCAGATGTACGAAGCCAGACCCAACCCGGCGCATCTGGCACTGGCGGAACTTGAGCAGCATGGATATATTAAATCCATTATTACCCAGAATGTAGATACCCTACATCAGAAATCAGGTTCGAAAACCGTGATCGAATTGCACGGTACAATGCAAACTTTGACCTGTACTCAGTGTTATCATCAGGTACAGGCAGAGGCGTATATTGCTTCATTTATCGAGTGCGGTGAACTTCCCCGCTGCCCCAAATGTGCCCAGCTCCTCAAGCCGGATGTGATCTTGTTTGGCGAGCAGCTGCCCCAGTCTGCCTGGTTTAAGGCGCAAAAAGAGGCGCGTGGCTGCGACCTGATGCTGGTGATCGGTTCATCCCTTGAGGTGTTGCCGGTGGCAGGGCTGCCAATGCAGGCATTGGACAGAGGCGCTCACCTCATTATTATCAATAATGTCCCCACGTATTTAAACGTTCGCGCGGATGTATCCATCCACCGACGCTTGATCGATATTTCCCGCGATCTTGCCTCGACCCTTGACCTGGACATCCTGCTCTCGCGCATCGTGCATGCCGCTGCAGAGATCAGTGGTGCGGAGGCGGCTTCGATCTTGCTATACGACGATGCCTCGCGCCAGCTTTATTTTCAGGTTTCTACCAATATGGATGAATCCACCCGGCGCGGCATTACAGTTCCGCTGGATGGGAGTATCGCCGGCTGGATCGTAACCAACCGCAAACCGGTGCGTATCACAGATGCGCATGAAGACCAGCGCTTCTACTCCAATGTGGAGGCGATCACCGGGCTTTCAACCGAATCTCTTTTGGGCATTCCGCTCATTACGAAGAACAAGATCGTCGGGGTTCTGGAGGCGTTGAACAAGCACAGGGGCAAATTTACGGAGGCGGATGAATCCCTCCTGCTGGTGTTGGGGGTTCAAGCGGCTGTGGCGATCGAGAACACGCGCCTCTTCCAGCAATCAGACCTGATCTCAGAGTTCGTGCATGAACTGCGCACCCCGCTTTCTTCGCTTAGTACAGCCACGTATCTGTTACTGCGCCCCGAAATGTCGCAGGATCAGCGCGACCAGATCATTCAAAACATTCACAGTGAAACCATGCGCCTGAACGCTCTGGCTTCCTCTTTCCTGGACCTGGCGCGTTTGGAATCCGGGCGCGTGCAATATCGAAAAACCATCTTCAGCCTGGCAGACCTGATGTATGAATGCAAGGACATCATGGCAACCAAGGCAGTCGAGGATAATATCCATCTGCGCGTTGAGTCGCCGGAGGGACTGCCGCTTGTTGACGCGGACCGGGATAAGATCAAGCAGGTTTTCCTGAACCTGTTGAGCAACTCGATTAAGTACAACCGCCCCAATGGAAGTGTGTTGCTGCGGGCAGAGATTCACGATAACGAGATCATGGTTGTCATTCAAGATACCGGCATCGGCATCCCGGAAGAGGCGCTCCCGCATCTCTTCCAGAAGTTCTATCGTGTGCGTGAACACGAAACACGCGCATCCGGCACCGGGTTAGGACTTTCCATTTGCAAGCAGATCGTGCAGGGTCACGGTGGACGCATCGAAGTAAAAAGCAAAATGAGTGTGGGTACTGTTTTTATGATCTATCTGCCACGCACCAACAAGACTGTCCCGCGGGATGGCAGCATCGATATATCCCCCAAACGGGCTAAGAAGTAAATGTTTGACTTTTTAGCATGAAGATTGTAAACTAAACAGGATTAATTGAAATAATTTTCGGAGGAAGAAGATGGCACAGTTTCAATTTGTTATGAGATCGGGACCCACGCCGGGTGTTACCTTTCCGCTTGAAGGAGAGCAGCTCACCATAGGGCGTGATTCGACCAATGGTGTTGCGATCAATGATGCGGAGATCTCTCGCAAGCACGCGCGGCTCATGTTTCAGGGCGGCAAGTATGTTCTTGAAGACCTTGGTTCCACCAATGGCACCTTCGTAAATGGACAGCGCCTTGCTGGTCCGGTTGTGCTCAAGCCAGGTGATGTTGTTTCATTGGGCGAGCAGATCGTGCTCATGTACGATTCCATGGCAGCCGATGCGGGTGCCACGGTGGCAGTGTCACGTAAAGCCGTCCAACAGGCTGTGCCCCCGCCTGCGTATTCTGCCCCGGCGCCTTCTTATGCGCCGCCCCCTGCTGTGGCGTATTCCGCCGCTCCTCAGCCTGCCGCACCCAAGAAAACCAATATGATGCCGATCTTCATTGGCGGTGGCGTATTCCTCTTCATCTGTATGTGCGCCGGGTTTTTCTGGTGGGTCGATGCCACTTATCGCTGGTGTACTTTCTTCCCCTTCATTGCTGGCTGTTAGTCAACCGCATTTCCCATGCCCGCAGGTATGCCTGCGGGCATTTTTGTTTCAATAGGGGTTGTTGTAAAATCACCCTTCTTTGATAAAATCGAATCACCAGATGAGATCGTCTTTTCGCTGGTTTTGAATAGGAAGCTACGAATGGAACAGACACCCAAATTATCCTCCCCGGGCTGGGGCACTAATACAAAGCTTGTAGTTGCGCTTACGGTTGTTGTAGTTGTCGGTGCACTGCTGGTTAAATTCCAATTCATTATCACTCCATTGGTAATGGCATTCCTGCTTTCCTATTTATTCCATCCCCTTGCAGATCTTTTACAGCGAAAATTGCGGATTTCATGGAACGCCTCGGTGGCGGTTATTTTCCTGATCATCATCATTTTACTGTTGGGACTGTTGACCCTGGGTGGAGTGGGGCTGGTACAGCAGGTTCAAAGCCTGGTGGTCATCCTGCAAGATGCACTGCGGACATTGCCCCAATTGATCGAAGATATTTCCGGGCGGGTCATCCAATTTGGTCCGTTTAAATTCGACTTCAGCGCCCTCGACTTGAACGACCTCAGTCAGCAGGTGCTTGGCATGGTCCAGCCGCTGTTGAGCCGCACTGGAACCCTGGTTGGAACAGTGGCTGGCAGTGCCGCCAACTTCCTTGGTTGGACGTTGTTCGTCATCCTTGTTTCCTACTTCACACTGGTCGAAAGCCGGGGCTTGCGCAACCAGATCATTACGGTGGATGTTCCCGGCTACAATCAAGACCTTGCCCGCTTGAGCCGTGACTTGGGACGGATCTGGAATGCCTTCTTGCGCGGGCAGATCATCATCTTTGTCCTGGCGGTGATCGTATATTCCATTGTATTAAGTGTGCTGGGTGTGCATTATGCCATCAGCCTTGCTTTCCTTGCCGGGCTGGCACGGTTCGTTCCATATGTAGGACCTGCGATTAACTGGGCGATCCTGGTCATTGTGGCATATTTTCAAGATTACTCCATCTTCCACCTGCCTGATCTGACATATACTCTGATTGTGCTTGTGATTGCCTTGCTGATCGATCAGGTTTTCGATAACATCGTTTCGCCGCGCATTCTATCGAATGCCTTAAAGGTACACCCCGCAGCCGTACTGGTTGCTGCGATCATCGCCGCCAATTTATTCGGCATTCTGGGTGTGGTCGTTGCCGCGCCCATTCTGGCTACCGCCACTTTGTTATGGAATTACGTCATGCGCAAAATGCTGGACCTCGACCCCTTCCCTGAAAAAGAAGTGACCCAACCGCCGCCACCGCCCGGCTCGCGGTGGATGGTCGCTATTCGCCGCTTCTTTCGTGACCGGAAACTGAAAGCTAAAAAATAGCCTTCACTCCGCCTCAACTTTTTCCAACCATTCAACCCCATAGGAGAACTCATGAGCAACAATCAAGAACCGAATACCGAAACCCTGGCTGAGACCGAAAACTTCATGGCATGGCGTGCAGACGAACCCGACGGTGAAACCACCTATTACCTCCAGCTTGGGCGTGCCACCATCAACTTTTTCATGGAAGAGTGGGGGGAATTGCTCTCCACCGTCCCTGAATTAATGCAAGCCAAGCCCGACGATGATGGCATGTATGCAGTCTCTTTTGACAACGTGGATGTCTGGATGGATAACGAAGATTGGACCGAATTCCTGCAGCTTTTGCGTGAATTGGAAAAATAACAGAGTCGGGTGACAGTCACTTGAGAAAGTGACTGTCACCTTCTTAAAGGCTGAATATGAACCAGCAGCGGATCGGAATCATATGGCGTGTGCTCCTCAGCGCGGCGGTTGGCATGACCGCCTCATTTGCGCTGGCAAAAACCTTTTTTGATCTTGATACGCGCGCTTTCATTGACCAGCTATTCTTGGTACTAATTCCTGCGGCGGCTTTACTCATTTGTCTGCTCTATCTGTTGCCCTTCCTTGAAAGGTCTCTGGCGGGTGCAGCTGCTCCTGCTAGGGCGATCATTTTCATCTGGGCATTCATACCTGTGTTGCTCTCGGGTGTTGTTGTTCAGTTTTCCTTCCCGGTCTTTGTCCTTCTTTTTTTTCTTTCCATTTTGATTATCGTTCCAGCGGTTCCAGCCGTGCAAATATTGCTGGAGACTGGCGGGCGCCTGCGCGTGATCGGGGCATGGGCATTCGCTTTTTTCTTCAGCAACTTCCTGCTCGGCTTTCTGGATAATTTTTACACAAGCCCCGGCGAAGTAATCCTACTGACGATCCTTTTTCAGGTGCTTCTTAGTGTAGTCGGATATTTTTTGATGGGCAGAGTCCGACGGGTGGCAGGAGAACGCTGGTTCGATGCGCTTGTGCATGGCGTGTTATTTGTTCTTGTGATTGCATTTGTTTTATGGCTGTTCCAAGCCAACCGGCAGGTATCCCTTTTTCCTTTTACTTATTTTGTGTTGGACATCAAAACCAGCGGGATATTTCTGTTCGTGAGTCTGCTGGCTTTGCCCTGGCAGGCATGGCTGCATTTGAAACTGAAGTTCAGCGGTTTATATAACTGGCTCAAGCAAACCAAAGTGTATGCTTATATGAGCGCCAACCTGGCTGGTATTTCACTGGCGTTTGTTTTCTTTGTCCTATATCTGCTCTTTGCCTCTGTTATCAATGACCCGCGCTTTGATGTGGATGATATTTTCTTCGACGCCGATGGCATGAACTATCGCAACCGTCTCGTCACCAACAACTGGCAGGATTATTACTGGCGCTCTGTTCATCCGTTCATGATCCTGCTTTTCAGACCGCTTGTGTCTCTGATCGCCTTCTTTTTGAAGGGAGACAGGCTCTGGGGCGCGTATGTCTTCGTTGCTCTGGGCGGTGCAGCCTGTGTCTATCTCGCGTGGACTTTTATCAAGTCTGCCTCAGGAAGTTCAGTCTACGCCTCGTTGATCGCCGCCTTGTTGGGATTATCCGCCTCGCACTTGATCTTTGGCTCGCTCATCGAATCTTATATTTTCCTCGCTGCGAGTTTGTTGTTGTTCCAAGTTCTACTGATTAAGGATAAACCGCTGCCGCCATTGATCGCTGCTGGTGTTGTGACCATTGGTATTACATATACGAATTTTGCCCAAAATGTCATTGCATTGTTCGCCGTCAGACCGAACATCCGGCAGATGATCCGGTATGTGACCTCGGTGGTCGTCCTTTGGGTGTTGTTCACTCTGGCGAATAACCTGCTTTTCCCCAACTCACATCCGTTCTTTTTTGTGCCTTCCACGCTGCAGGCAGAGCAGCAAAATCTCTTTCCCTTGAATACATTGAGAGCCCAGGCACTGACGCGGATATTCTTTTTTCATAATGTTGTAGCCCCAGAACCCATTTTCTACGACGAAGATATCCCATTCATTCAATTTCGCTTCTTCAAACCGGAGATCAATGAATTGAGCCGTTATGAACAGCCCGTTCAAGTTGCTGCTTCATGGTTCTGGCTGGGGTTGATGGCTCTGGCTGGCATGCTCTTTCTGTTGAACATAAAAAAGAATCCCCACTTGCGCCTGTCCATTGCGTTGATGGGCTGTATGGCGTTGAATATGGGACTGCACTTGCGTTACGGTAAGGAGCTCTTCCTCTACTCGCCAAACTGGACGTATGCCCTGATCCTGTTGCTTGGGCTGGCGTGGCAGCAGGTCCATGACCGGAAATGGTTTCAGGCATTGCTGTTGGCGTTCCTTTTTCTTTTGGTTTGGAATAATGGAGTCTTGCTGATGACGATCCTGGAGGTTCTGGCAGAGCAGGTCTAGGCTCTCAATGAAGAAGGCGGTCGCTTTTAAAGCGACCGCCTTCTTTTTATTTTGGCAAATATACGACGAACTTTGTGAACTTCTTTTCCTTGTATGCGATGTTCGGGTTTGGAGGAGATTCTCTCAAGGTGAGGATATAAGCCGCATCGGGGTCGCTCAGACAATCGTCCGGTTTGAAGCGGAATTGTTTGAGAGCAAGCAGCGTCCGGGCAGGGTCGGCGGGGTCTGTGGGGTCGATCCATTCCAGGTCGTGGATATATTCCGACGGATGGAATTTTTGCGTCAGCAGCACATAGATATACAGCGAATAATGTTCGTCCGTAAAGCAGACGAGTGACTTGCTTTTGGGGGCGGCATACTCAATGGCAGGGACGATGCCCTCGTTAAAAAGTGCGCTGGTTACTTTTTTGTATTCTTCGCCATGATAGGCGCGGGTAAAAAAGACGAAGGCTACTGAAAAGATGACCGTGATGACAGGGATCAGTTTCGGCAAGTGTTTATCAAGGTCAATGAATAGCAGGGCGATGCAGAGCAAGATGGGGGTGAAGATCAAATTAAAACGTGTCAGGTTGATTGGATGGATGATGCCGACCACAACGGCGGCAAGCATCCATGCCGCGATCAGCCAGCGTTCAGGGCGTTTCTCATGGATAAATTTAAATGGCAGGGTGAGCGCGAATCCCAGCAAAACCAGCGGGAATGTATAGGTATAAAAATAACCATACGGTGTAACGAAGTTCCAGGGGAAGGCGTCTGACTGTGTCCAGAGAACATCGAACAGGATGCGGGTGTTTTTCGCAACTGCCGCAAAGGGACTCTCGCCGAAGACGGCTGCCATCGTCTCGTAACGCGCTTCAACAGGCAGGCGTGGAATGGTAATCACGCCAAGATGCAGGGTTTCCAATTTGAGCGTATTAACCGCCAGGAAGAGCAGGATCGGAAATGCAAGCATCGTGAAAACTGCTGCGCTGATGACCGTTTGTGCAGGGGTAATGCGTTTCAGTTTAAGCAGAAGCGGCACGGTCAAAAGAAGAAAGACCGGCACCCCAGCATAGGCAGTTCCGTATGCGTACAGGCAGAGTGCAAAGAAAATTGATGAGACCAGGAACCACCAATTTTTTGTGTCTGCCAGAGTTAGAGCAGTGAAGCCAGTCAGAAAAAGGAACGGCATGATGTTCGACTCGACCGCCCATCGTGAGTTGACGATGTGCCACGGTGAGATCGCTAAAAAGAACATCGCGAGGAGTGCGAACTTTTCACCCAACAAACGCCTGCCCGCAACGAAGATCAATGGCATTGCAAAGATGCCAGCTAGCATCATTGGCAGGCGCACGCTAAAGGCATTGATGCCTTTCAGCGCTACAAAGGGGATCAGCAGGTAGGCATACAGGGCATTCTGTCCGCTGCCCCACGAAATGAGGTGGACGGGATAGGTCATGCCATAACGGTCCATGCCGTATTTGTAGAGGTAGTAGGCTTCTGTGCCGATGGAAGCTTCGTCCACGTTCAAGCCGGGAGGCAGGCTTGCAAATTCCCACGTGCGTGCAAAAATGCCAACGATAAGAATGGCACTGAATAAAAGCAGGGTTTGCCAGCGAACGAAGAAAGTGTTGAGCGTTTTCATGCGTATGAAAATATACCATCCCTGATGCGATTTGATAACCTTTGCCCTTTTCGGGCATGTGGTAAACTCCAAAACGCTCTACATTTGATATGGAACGATCTGATACCAATGCTGAATAAACGTCTCTTACTTGCCTGGGCGCTGGGTATTTTGCCTGCTTATAGCGTAATGGGGTTTCTGGATGCGTACTACAAGACGGGAGTGGAGATCTTCCTGGTTTCCCTTGCAGTTCAATCCATCCTGACGTTGTTCATTTACTTCCTGCTGGGCAGGCTGGCGTTGAAGTTCGAGCTGCAGCGTTATGACGCTGTCATGTTGTTCGGGGTAGGGATCGCCATTCTCTCGTTCTTTGCCGGTCTCGTACGTATGACCAGCCGTTTTCCAGGTCAGTTCGATATTTTGGTGTATGTCATTCCGGCGGGGTTGGCGCTATTTTTTTGGTTTGGGGTAATGGTGGCGTTTCCTGCGGCGTTTGGGTTATTGGCTCTCGCCCGTCTGCGGCACTTTCAGCAGACCCGTCTGTATGCATTTGTGAACGCGAATCTGGGCGGCTTGACCATTGCCCTGCTTTTCTTTTGTGTCTATGTGCTGCTCGCCTCCATCTTCAACCAACCTGTCTTTGACTTCGACGATATCTTTTTCGACACCGATAGCGCATTGTATCGTTACCGCTTTGGCACGGAATTTTACAAGGATTATTACGACCGTACCGTCCACCCGTATGTGCTGATCATCGTCCGACCGTGGGTGTGGATGATCTCCCTCTTTCTGAAAGGGGATATGCTTTACGGTGCATTTATTGTGACTGCCCTGACCGGCGCACTGTGTGTATTCCTGGTCTGGTATTTTGTGCGTGAGGTTACATCCAATTCCTTGTATGCAGCGCTGATCGCAGCATTGTTTGGCGCATCAACCTCCCAGATCGCATTTGGTTCCTTGATCGAGAATTACATCTTTCTCGGCGCAATGGCGTTGATCTTTATCGTTCTGCTGCTCAAGGATAAACCGATGTACATGCTGGTCATTGCCGGGTTGGCTGCTTTTGGCATCACCATCTCGAATATCGCGCAGACGGTCATTGCGCACTTTATGGTGAAGCGCGATATTCCCCAGCTTATCAAATACGGTTTGATCATTGGCGTGTTCATTATTCCCCTGAATCTGCTTAATAATTTCATCTACCCGGATGCGCATCCTTATTTGTGGGAAGTATCCACCTTGCAGTTCGAAGAAAAGAATGTCTTCGAGCCGACACTTTTGCGCGCCAATTACTTCAGTAGGGTAATGGTTTTGCATAGTTTTGTCTCGCCAGACCCTCTGCTGATCAAAGAGGATATCCCCTTCCTGAAGATATGGATGTTCCGTGACACCCAAAAGAAAGCTCCGCTTGCAATCGGGCGTTACGAAACGGATCTTGGGAAATCCCTGGTTGTGGTCTGGCTTATGTTTGTTGCTTTAGGCGGTGTGCTCTTTCTTAAGAATTTTTTCAAGCACGATAATCGTTTTTCGTTTGCATTCCTCTTTACCATTTTGTTCTTCTTTGCACTTCATATGCGCTATGGACGCGACCTGTTCCTGTATTCCGCTAATTGGACCTATGCCATCACACTCTTCCTTGCGCTGGCGTGGCGTGAGATCTCAGGCAAGCGTTGGTTTCAAGTGCCGTTGTTTGCCTTTATCATCCTGTTGATGATCAACAATTCCAGGTTGATCCTCATCATGCTTATCTCGTCCTACCTGCACTTGCGCTGATCAATAAGGATACCCAGATTTGCAATCATTCGATAAACGTCTTCCCATTGCCTGGCTCTTGGGCATTCCGTTCTCTTACTTTGTAGTCTCCTACCTGGAGAATTTTTATAGGACGCCTTTTCAGGTCGCCTTGGCAGCCATTATCGTACATAGCGCGGTCAATCTCTTGCTGTATTATCTTTTGGGCCGCTTCATGGCTGGGTTCCGCTCTGAGCCGTTTAACACAGGGGTTACGGTGTTTCTTTTTGCAGCGCTAAGCCTTGGGGCGCCGTTCGCATACCGTTTGGCTGCTCCATTTCCCAATCTGCTTGATACGTCTGCATTCCATTTGGATGAAAGTGTGCGTGTCTCATTTCTCAACGCATTGATCCCATGTTTCTTCATCGCAATGGCGTTCGTTTATGCCGCGAAGCATCGCAACTGGCAGGAAACCCGCTTCTATCGATTCGTGGACGAGAATTTGGAAGGCTTGCTAATCGCAGCTTTATTCTTTTGCATCTACCTGGTCTTCGCCTCCATTTTCAATCGCCCTTCTTTCAACGAGGATGATATTTTCTTCGATGCAGACAGCCGCTTGTACCGCTGGCGTTTTGCGACTGAAAATTACAGGGACTATTACTATCGTCCCGCACATCCTTTTATCCTTATCCTGATCCGCCCATTGGTTGGAGCGCTTGCCCTGCTCTTTCGCGGAGATGCGCTCTTCGCCGCTTTTACCCTCAATGCTCTAACCGGCGCATTGTGCGTTTTTCTCGTCTGGTATTTTGTGAAGCATGCCATAGGGAAGCCGCTCTTTGCGCTGTTGATCGCCGCCCTCTTTGGCGCCTCCGCGACTCAACTGGTGTTTGCTTCTGTTCTCGAAAGCTATATCTACCTTTCAGCCGTTGCGCTTATATTCCTTGTTCTGCTTTTAAAGGACAAGCCGCTTTATATGCAGATTCTTGCCGGGCTGGCTGCCTTTGGGATCACTATCTCGAACGTTGCCCAGGCGTTCATTGCGCAATTCTTCATCCGGCGCAATTTCAAACAGGTCGTTCTTTTTGGCGTCATCATCATCGCGTTGACCGTGCCGCTCTCACTATTGAATAACTTTATCTACCCAGATTCGAGTCCTTATTTCTGGGACCTCGCCACCCTTGAAGGCGAGGGACATAACCAATTCCCCGTTACCATGCAGCGCACCAGCTATCTCCTGCGGGTGATGACCTTGCATAGTTTTGTCGCGCCGCAGCCCTTGATCATCGAGGATGATTTTGTCTTTCCAAAGATCTGGATGTTCCGTGCTTCGATCAAAAAAGAACCCATGCGGCTTGCGAATTACGAAACTCCCTTGGGTGATGGACTTGCCATCGTTTGGGCAGGATTGTTGGCGTTGGGCGGGGTCCTCTTCGTAAAAAATATCCTCAAGAAATATGATGGATACCCGGTTGCCATGCTTGTAACCCTGCTTTTCTACTTCCTCCTGCACCTGCGTTATGGCAAGGATGTCTTCCTGTATTCGGCGAATTGGACCTATGCGATTCTTCTCTTCCTCGCCCTGGCATGGCGCGATCTGGCAGACAAGCGTTGGTTTCAGGTCGTGCTATTGGTCTTTGCCCTGCTGCTATTCGTGAACAACCTGGGGCTGATGCGAACGATGCTTGAGATCACGGCGCCTATCGTACAAACCCCCATTTGGCGCTAAAAACGAAAAAGCCTCACGAACCCGTGAGGCTTTTTTTGTGGGCGCTGAGGGACTCGAACCCCCGACACCCTCGGTGTAAACGAGGTGCTCTAACCAACTGAGCTAAGCACCCAACGAGCCGCATTATAGCATGTGATTTCAAAAAATCACGAATCGAATTTTGCCTGCGTTATAATGGATTGACCAAAACAGGAGACCTTCCATGACTGACCCTAAACCACTCAACTGGACATCTGAACCCGGCGTTGGCTATTCCGTGATCCGCCGCGGTGATGGCGGTATGACCCTGACCTTCACGGATCTTTCCGATGCGACGCTGGCGCACTGGCATCAATTTGCCCTTGATCACCTTTTGGGCGCAGATCGCCGCACGCGCAATCTCTACGACCTGCGCTCTGTGCCGCAGATCCCTGAAAAAGCCATTCGTATGGCTGTGGATGCCAACAGCGACCCCTCTGCACGGAATATTCGTGTGGCAGTGGTGGTGGCTAGCGAAGCCGTGGCTGATGGTATTCGAAAAGTGGCGGCTCTGGCAGATACCGAATCGGCTTCAGCGATGAAGATATTCGCTGATATCAATGATGCCGAAGCCTGGCTGGCACGCCCGTTGGATCAGATCGCATAGATCTGTCATTACGAAGAACTCTCTTGTTCTTCGTAATGACATTTTTGTTTATGAAATCTACAACTCTTCAAATCGGGAGTTTTACATTCCACTGGGGTTCCCGCACCTATGTGATGGGAATCTTGAATGTAACTCCCGATTCGTTTTCCGGGGACGGTATTTTTGCCGCGGGGGATGTGACCGAACAAGCCGTAAAGCAGGCAGAGGGTTTTCTTGCCAACGGGGCTGATATTCTCGATGTGGGCGGTGAATCCACCCGCCCCGGCTCCGAGCCAGTTAACGCGGAAAATGAGATGGAACGAGTCGTTCCCGTCATTGCTGCGCTGCGCCAAAACTTTCCTGATGTATTAATTTCAATAGATACCTACAAGTCCAGTGTGGCTGAAGCGGCGATCCGTGCAGGTGCGAATATTGTCAATGATGTGTGGGGGTTTCGGGCAGACCCTGAGATCGCTTCTGTGGCTGCCCGGTATAGAACGCCGGTGATCTTGATGCACAATCGCAGCAACCCCGCCAGTGTGGAAGTGCGTGAAAAGTTGGGTGGAACATACGTTGGCGCAGAATACGCGGACTTGGTTGAGGATGTCAAACGCGAATTGATGAACAGCGTGGAGATCGCACTCAAGGCTGGGGTGGAGGAAAAACTTGTGTTGCTCGACCCAGGCATCGGCTTTGGAAAGAAGCGCGAACATAACCTCGAGCTGATCAACCGGCTTGATGAGATCCGCTCGTTGGGGTATCCCATTCTGTTGGGAACATCCCGAAAATCGTTCATTGGTTTTACGTTAGACCTGCCGCCAGACCAGCGTGTGGAAGGCACGGCTGCGACAGTGGCAGTGGGGATCACACGCGGCGCGGACATGATCCGTGTGCATGATGTGAAAGAAATGGCGCGTGTAGCGAAGATGACGGACGCACTGGTGAGGTGAAATGAGCGCGAGTTACGCAAAAGAACTTTTACGGTTGGGGATCATTGATGCAAAGACCGGCAGCAAAGATGCTGCCCGCCGTTACCTCGACCGTGCCATTTACATGGCAGGTTCGCACGATGTGTTGGCAGAGGGCTGGTTTTGGATGAGTGAGGTAACCGACGACCCGGCTGAAAAACGCAAGGCGTTGGAAAATTGCCTCGGGCACGATATTTACCATACCCGTGCTCGTCGTTCTCTCGCGATCCTGGATGGCAAACTCAAAGCCGGAGATGTGATCGACCCGAATCACCTGCCTGCCGCGCCGGATGGTTTGCGTGAAGCCCAAGCCGACCGCTTCATGTGCCCGAAATGCGGCGGGCGTATGGCGTTCTCGCCGGATGGTGCAACCCTGGTGTGCGATTATTGCACCCGCCCAAACCCCATGAGCGCTGCTGGCGGAGCGGGTGCCGAAAAAGATTTCATTGTTGCAATGGCAACCATGAAGGGACATGGTAAACCGCTGCAAGAGCAGGTCTTTCATTGCAACGGCTGCGGCGCGGAATTTATTCTGCCGCCCAAACAGATCTCAGCCAATTGTGCCTATTGCGATTCGCCGCATGTGGTCAGCCTTGAACATACCAAAGACCTGCTCGAACCCAATTCCATTTTGCCGCATGCCTTCGACCTAAAACGCGCTACACATTTGTTGATCGAATGGGTTGAGAAGAACGACATCAAGCCGGAAAAGAAAGTAGATCTGCCGCGCGGTATTTACCTGCCTTTGTGGACATTCGATATTGGCGGCATGATCGAATACACAAGTGAGATCGTTGAATACGAAGAAGATGATTATCGCCGCGGCCGCGAACGGAAAGTGGTGCGGATGACCAATCAATATCCTGTTATGGTGAATGACCTGCCCCTGCCTGCTTCCCGGAAACTTTCAGCGATCTTCATGAGAATGATCCCCGGTTACGATCTTTCTATGCTTAAGGCGTATGACCCGCGCTTTCTGGCAGGGTGGCTTGCTGAAGTCTACGATGTGCCGATGGCAGACGCATCGTTGGATGCACGCAGCCGGGCATTCGATGCGATCAAGAAAGAGTTGCCGCACATGTTGAGCAATGTAAACATCGTACATACTTCTTCGGCGGGGATGCTGGTTGAGTCCTTCAAGCTGGCGCTCCTGCCCGTATGGATGACAGAATTGCCGTTCGATGGGCGTGAACATCTTGTGTTGATCAATGGTCAAAGCGGTGAAGTCGAAAGCGATCTGCCCGGCGATGAAGATAATGAACCTGGCGGGCTATTAAGCTTTTTAGCCGACCTGTTGGATGATTAATTTCAAAAGACAGTCACCTCAAAGGTGACTGTCTTTTTTTAACGCACTCACCTTAACCCCATTCTTCTCCAAAACCTCTCTCAACATCTTTGCATTCTGTGCCGCGTTTGGATGATCCCCGTGCAAACAAAGCGTATCCATGCGCCCGGTCTTAACCAACTCAAGGGCATGCCGCGCCACTTCCTCCGGCGATTCGATCAATGCCCCCGGAAGATGGCGGGACATCAACGACCCGTCGGCGTTATAGCCTCTATCGGGAAACCCCTCCGCCGCAACTCTCAGCCCCATCGCCCGCCCCGCCTCAATCGACCTTGAGCCTGCCAGCCCAACCAAAATTAAATCTACACTGATGGTTTTTACTGCCCGCGCAATCGCGGTTGCCAATTCAAAATCCTTTGCGGATTGGTTATACAACGCCCCATGCGGTTTGACATGGGTCAACGTCACGCCTTCTTCCTTGGCAATTGTCGCTAAAATCTGAATTTGTTCAATGACTAGTTTCTCCGTTTCTTCAGGAGAAACTGTCATTTCTTTGCGTCCAAAATTTTCCCGGTCCTTCCAACTTGGGTGCGCGCCTGCGTTCACGCCAAATCGTTTCGCCAGCCGCAGAGTCTCACGCATGGTCTGTTCGTCGCCCGCATGAAATCCACAAGCGATGTTGGCAGAGGCGATGTATGGCATGATGGCTTCATCATTGCCGATGCCTTCGCCGAGGTCACAGTTGAGGTCAATTTTCATAATATCTCCGTTCATGTCACTCTGAGGGAGTGTTCTTCGCGACCGAAGAGTCTCTTACTGTAGGGGTAGAGATCCTCACCGCACTGCATCCGCAGCGCGGTGCATGTGTCGCTATCGCTCAGGATGACATCATTAAAGTTTTTTGTAATTTTCCTGTGCTTCTTCTATGTTTGTTTCTCTAAAACGAATTCGACTCAACCCCGCTTCACATTGTGCCAACAAAGGCAGACTTGCGCGTGCCACATTTGCGATCTTGGGGTAACCGCCCGCAGTAGGAGCATCCGCCATCATGACGATGGGCTGCCCGTCAGCTGGGATTTGGATGCTGCCCATCGTCATGCCTTCAGAGATGAGTTCTTTGGTGATGGCTTTCTCGATCCCTTTCGCCGAGGACGGCGAAGAGAGCGTTTGTAAACGATAGCCCATACGGTCGAAGGAAGGGCTGAGGGTGTATTCGCTCTCGTAAAATGTGCGGATGCCTTCGGGCGTGAACCAGTCCGCTTGGGGGGCGGGGATGACTTCGATGGTGGGCGTTTGGCTGTAGGGCATGAACTTATTCACGGGGAAATCACGTGCGGCGAGTTTGAGCAGGTCAGCTGACGGAGTGAAGGCTGGCAGAACGTCACCGGCTTTGAGAGCGGAGCCGATTCCGCCGCGCAGATATGCTGAACGGGAATTCATGATGACGGGGGAATCGAATCCGCCTGCGATGGCAATATATGCCCAATTGCCGCCGCTTGTTTTCTTCACACGCACTGTCCACCCGGCGCGGACGTAGAAGGTCGTCCAGAGTGGAAAGGTCCAGATATAGTTTTCCACTTCGTAGCCTGCACCAGTGACCGCAATGGTCGTATTGCGTAAGGCGCGAAAGGTGATTTCGCCGAGACCGAGTTCGATGGTTGCAGAGTTTGGAGGATTATTGAGTAGCGAGTTGGCTGCTTGATAGGCAAACCAGTCCATTGCACCGGAGGTGGGCACGCCGAATTTATTCCATCCGCGCCTGCCAGAGTCTTGAAGGGTGGCAATGCCGGTGAGGTCGGTAATTTCGAGCGCGGGAGACGATAGACCATGGACGATGGACGATGGGTGGTTGTCTATGGTCAGTGGTCTATCGTCCATCGTCATCCTTCTTAATTGGAATGAACTTCACTGTATCTCCCGGCGCGAATAAAAATGGATTCTCACTCATTGGGTCGAACAATTTGAGTGGAGTGTGACCGAGGATGTGCCAGCCGCCGGGCGAGTCGACGGGATAGATTCCGGTTTGGGATCCGGCGATGGCAACAGAACCGGCGGGCACACGAGTCCGCGGGGTGGATAGGCGTGGGAGGGTCAGGCGTTCGTCGAGGATTCCCATGTAGGGAAAGCCGGGCGTGAAACCCATCATGTAAACGGTGTATTCGCGCTCGCTATGCAGGCGAATCAGTTCGGAGGGAGATAAGGCTAGGGTTTTTGCAGCAGGCTCAAGGTCCGGACCGGAGGCGTTGCCATAGAGGACGGGTATCTCCAAGCGGCGGGAAGGTCTGTGAGTAGACTCATCTATGAGTGCAAGTTTTTCTTCAATCTGATTTTTAATTTCGTTGTAAGTGGTTGTAAGCGAATCGTAATGGACGAGGAGTGTGCAATAAGCAGGGACGGTTTCGATGACGGTGGGGATGCTTTGTAGGAGCGCGCTCAGGTCGTGGACGCGTTGATTGAGGACGGGATCGATCGCGTCACCGAGTTGGATGAGGATTGCGGAGTCGCCGAGTGGCTTGAGAGATGTTTTGAAATTCATTTTTATCCACAGATGAACACAGATAAAAAGGTTTGAATGCGTTTGCTAAAAATCTGAGTCCATCCGTGTTTATCTGTGGTGAAAACTATTAGCGGGTGAAGATGGAGATGGACTCGATGTGATAGGTTTGCGGGAAGAGGTCGAAGGGTGTGGCGTTTTGCAGAGTGTAGCCGCCTTTGATGAGGCGCGCCGCGTCACGCGCGAGGGTGGATGGGTCGCAGGAGACATAAGCGATGACTTGCGGATTGATTTGCAGGATTGCATCGAGGGCGAATTTGTCGATGCCAGCGCGTGGCGGGTCAACGATCATGTGCATGGGCTCGGTTAGTTGTGGTGCGAGGGCGGGCAGGATTTCTTCGGCAACGCCTTCATAGAGTTCGACGTTGTCGAATTCGTCGAGGTTGATAGCGAAGTCTTCGCAGGAAGATGGGGCAGATTCGATGCCGATGACTTTGGAGTATTTGTCGGCGAAGAATTTACTAAACAAGCCGACGCCGCAGTAGAGGTCGAGGAGGGTGAATTGGGAATCGGGAATCGGGAATTGGGCTTGAAGATGCTGCACCATTTTTTCTGCCATTGGAGTGTTGACTTGGAAGAAGGATGGCGCGGAGACGTGGAAATCTGTGCCAAGGACTTGAATGGTGAGGGCGTTGCTGCCCGCGATGACGACGGGATGGTCTTCGTAGATGTGGACGATGGAGATATCCGCTTCGATCTCGAGTTCGGGAGTTTCTTCGGTTTCGGATTCGAGGATGAGCATTAATTCTTCATCATCCCCAGCGCGAAGGGAGACGCGTTCGAGGTTTATACGTGATTCGAATTGAAGTTCACGCCAGAAATTGTCGATGCTTGATTCGGGTAAGTGGCATTCTTCGATGGATAGTGTCCTGTTGCCGCGTGTATTGACAAAGCCGACCTTGCCTTCTTCTGTAAGATGGAATTGGACATGATTGCGATAGTTCCATTCAGAGGGGGATGCCACCGTTGGCAGGACAGGAGGATTCTCTATCTTGCCGATACGCTGGAGTTGATCGCGCAGAATATCGGCTTTGGCAAGTAGTTGTTTTTCGTAGGGCAGGTTTTGGTAGTGGCATCCGCCGCAAGCAGCCCTCATCCCCAACCCTTCTCCCGCGGGGAGAAGGGAGTAGAAGTGTTTGCATTTGGCTGTGATTCGGTCTGGGGAAGGTTTAAGGATTTCAAGGATTTCGCCGCGGGCGAAGTTCTGTTTTTCTTGTGTCAGTTGAATCCGAACGGTCTCGCCTGGTAAGCCGAAGGGAACGAAGACGGCGCGACCATCGGAGAGACGCCCCATCGCTTCGCCGCCATAGGTGAGTTTTTCGAGGATGATTTCGTGTTGAGAGGTGGGCATACTTGGATTATACGTCAACAAAAAAGAGGAAAGACTACTAATAGTCTTTCCTCTTTTTTGTCGCGATATGCTCTGGGTTGTTATTTCAAGATAAATGAAAGAACCACCAACACAGTGATAAAGAAGCCAGCCAACACGCCAATGCGGGTCAGGTCTTTCTTGATCATGCTGTAGTCGGGGTTGAACTCGAATTTTTGAGTAGGGTTGTTCGTCACCGAGACAGCCGGGGTGGGGCGTTTGTTTTTCTTAGCCATTTGATTTCTCCTTTTTCATCATGCGCGGAAAATGCTTCTCGGCGCAATGACGTAAATTAATTTTGTAATCGCGCAAAAACGACAATACGCTGATCGTTGACCAAATATGGATAGCACGAAATGAGCGTGACCGTGGGCGCGTTGGTGGGTGCCATCACTTCTACAGCAGTCGGCTCGACCAGTACTGTGCGATCCACAATGTATGTGAACTGCCTCTGTTGGGTGTAAACAACGATCTGGTCACCGGGAACGAGCCTATCCAGATAGCGGAAGAGCTCGCCGTAGACATCATTATGCGCTGAGAGCACAAGGTTCCCATCCCGCCCGGGAGCTGACGATCCAATATATTGCCCAACACCTTTTTTGAGCTGTTCCCAGCCATCGCCTTGTACCACGGGGGCATCCACGTTCAATGCGGGGATCTGGATGCGAACGGCTTGATCCGGCGCAGCGGTGGGTACAGGCACATTTGCCAGCGACTGCACCATTGGCAGCAGGTGAGATGGAATTTCCGCTTCGTTTGGACGCGTGTTGCCTTGCGCATCAGGCGGGGTGTGCCCGGAAGGCAGCACCACTGCCATCACCAATGGCGTCGGGACGGCGGTCTCCGGGTTCAGTGCTGCGACCACCTCGGTATTGAGGGTGCGGAGCAGGCCAACACCATTGAGGATCACCACCACCAGACCGAGGATGGCAAGGACTTCCACGCCGAGGAGGATGCGGTCCAGTAGTTTGCGGCGCGGGTTGACGGGTAACGGCTCGGGCGCAGGGACGGCTGATTCTGCAGTGTCGATCGTTGGCGCAGAAGGAGACGAGTCCGTCAGATCCAGATCTGGTGCAAGCGATACGACCCGCCCGGTGCGGCGGTAATGTTCCAGCCGGTCTTTACGCGCGCCGCGTCGCTTTTCAACGAGCAGGCGGCGCAGTTCTTCCACCGAGAGATCTTCAGGCGCTTTTTTGCGTGCCATAACGCGGGGATTATACCCGTTAAAATACAGGGGATTGCCAATTTGTAGGACAGTCGGTATAATGTGGGTCGCTTTCGGGCGGGTAGCTCAGTTGGTTAGAGCACATCGTTGACATCGATGAGGTCGTAGGTTCGAGCCCTATCTCGCCCACAAAAACCACCTTCAAAGGTGGTTTTTTATTTTGTCTTCCTACCCACGTAGGATGAATAAACTCCCACCAACCGTTCATAAAGATAGGTGTCATTATAGGTGATCGTGCAGACACCGCGATAATCTCCTGTTAGGTCCTGGGATTGAGAGCGTTGGTCAAATTGGGTTTTTATGAACTGTGAAGTTTTACAATTCAGACACTCTGCCCACCAATTTTTCATTTGATCTTCATGTGAACGTGCCGCTTCGACTAGGTTTAATCGCAGGGTCATTTCTCCCCTATTAATTTGATAGAGCTTTTCCACTGCCCATAGGAAATATTGCAGGACGGCGGGATCGGTATTGGCGATTTGAACACGATTTCCGGTTTTGTCACCTTCACCCATATAGAGCATCGCAAGGGCTAATTCGTGAACGGCATCATTTTCAGGAAGGGCTGACGCCACTTCAACCCCCAATTGGAATGCTTGTTCTCTGGCGTCCTTATATCGTTTTTGATTGGTTTTCCGGGCATGTGCAACAAAGGCTGCTTGGTTATCTTCAATGCGCTGTTGAATACGTTCTTCTTGCTCTAGCGTTAGCAAAATATGCTTTAACCAATGAGACAAGGTGCTTTTGCTGACGCCAATTTGCTCCGATATCTCGTTGTAGGAAAACCCCAATTCTGTACGGAGGTGCTCAGCCAGCAGGCGTTTCTCAGATTTTGCTTTCATGCTTTTTCTCCCGATGCAAGCATTGTCTTTTTAGGTTGATATGATTATAATCTTGACATTCAATAAAGATAACGCGTTGACCGAGACGAGTATGTGGTCAAATCCCTAACAGGGAGAAGAAACCAATGATTGAGAGTTTCTTCAAGGGACAATCACAGAAAACCACTCGCGAGCGTAACATTGAAAAGTGATCAGCGAAAAGTGATCAGTGAGTAAGTGAAACGGATGGCTCCGTTATCAGCTTAAGAGATGTATGTCGAAATTCATTTCGACCTGCAAATCGGGTGGAACCACGTGAGTTAAAACTCCCGTCCCGTTGTGGATGGGAGTTTTTTATTTGCCCTCACCCCCTGCCCCTTTCCCCGAGGGAGAGGGGAGAAAAGAAAGGAATTGAAAATGGCACAACAAGTTACGGAAAAATACGAAGAAACATATCTCTACAAGATCCGCCACTCGGCGGCGCATGTGATGGCACAGGCGGTGATGGAAATCTTCCCAGACGGAAAACCGACTATTGGTCCGCCTGTGGAGAATGGTTTTTATTACGACTTCGACCTGCCGCGTAATTTAACGCCGGAAGATCTGGAAGCCATTGAAAAGCGTATGCGCCAGATCGTACAGGGCAAGCATGATTTCAAGAAGACGGTTATCTCGGCGGAAGAGGCGAAGAAGATCTTTGCCGACCAGCCGTATAAGTTGGAGTTGATCGAAGGTCTTGAAAAAGGCGGCTTGGATGAATACGGCAATCCGCTTAAAGAGAAGCCGGAAATTTCCATCTACCAGCAAGATACCTTCACGGATTTGTGCCGTGGTCCGCATGTGGCGAACACGAAGGAAATCAAACAAGATGCCTTCAAGCTGATGTCTGTGGCGGGTGCGTATTGGCGCGGCGACGAGAATAACAAGCAGTTGCAGCGTCTGTATGGCACGGCTTGGGAGAATAAAAAGCAACTGGAGGAATACTTGCACCAGTTGGAAGAAGCCAAGAAGCGCGATCATCGCAAGCTTGGCAAAGAATTGGAAATCTTCATCTTTGATGAAGAGGTGGGTCCGGGCTTGCCGCTATGGCTACCGAATGGCGGTATCCTTATCGAAGAATTGGAAAAGCTTGCCAAGGAAATGGAATTGCAAGCTGGCTATGACCGCGTCAAGACGCCGAGCGTGACGAAGGAAGATCTGTTCATCCGCTCTGGTCACCTGCCCTACTACGCCGAGAGCATGTACCCGCCAATGGAGTTGGAAGGCGTAAAGTATTACATCAAGCCGATGAACTGCCCGATGCACCACAAGATATTCGGCTCGAAGGGACGTTCCTACCGTGACCTGCCCGTGCGCCTCGCCGAATACGGCACGTGTTATCGTTATGAGAAATCAGGCGAACTCTTTGGTCTGATGCGCGTCCGTTCGATGCAGATGAATGATGCTCATATCTACTGCTCTGAATCTCAATTTGAGCAGGAATTCATGGGTGTGGTGGAACTGTACAAGAAATACTTCGAGCTTTTTGGTATCGATAAGTACGTCATGCGCTTGTCGTTGCACTCAAAAGCCGGGCTTGGCAAAAAATATGTCGATAACCCCGAACTGTGGGTGAAGACGGAAGACATGGTGCGCCGCGCCATGGACAATGGCGGTGTGCCTTATGTGGAAGCGGAAGATGAAGCCGCGTTCTATGGTCCCAAGATCGATGTGCAGATCTGGTCTGCCATTGGACGTGAGTTCTCGCTCGCCACGAATCAAGTGGACTTTGCCGTCCCCTCGCGCTTTGATCTGAAGTTCACAAACAGCGAAGGTCACGATGAAGTGCCGCTGTGTATCCATCGTGCGCCGCTTTCCACGCATGAGCGTATGGTTGGCTTTTTGCTGGAGCATTACGCGGGGAATTTCCCGGTCTGGCTTTCACCGGAGCAGGTGCGCGTCATCTCGATCACGGATGAACAGAATGACTATGCCGAGAAGATCGCGAAGGAACTGCGCGAGAACGGCATCCGTGCCAGTGCGGATATGTCATCGCAGCGCATGAACGCCAAGATCCGCCAGGCACAGTTGATGAAAGTGCCGTATATGATCGTGGTCGGCAAGAACGAAATGGAAGCCAATCAGGTTTCACTGCGTGTGCGTGATGGCAGCCAGCAGAACGGGTTTGCCTTGAGTGAGTTCGTTGCACGGGCGAAGGATAAGATCGCTCGTCGCGCCAGCGAATTGTAGAATGAATACTAAACAAAAAAGTCCACGGAATTCCGTGGACTTTTTTGTTAGCCTGTTTTCTATGAAGCCCCTGGTACGTATTTCTTTTCCCATTCTGCAATGGCGGCTCGGATGGCAGCGATGATGTTCGGGTCGGGTACGTCATCAATGGTGTCGTATCTTTGCAAGCCGATGATCACTTCCAGCCCGCCTTGCGGGGTGTCGTTCAGGTGAATCCCCAGTCCTTCCATCGGCGTTCCCTCAATGCGGCGTTGCAGAACCGTGTCGATCTGTTTGACCATGCTCAGCAGTTTAAATTCAGTTTCAGGGTCTGGCTTGGGCTTTACCGGATTTAAAGAAAGCGTAACTGGCTTGACGGTAGGTGGCGGCATAGGGATAGAAACAGGCGTCGGTGTAATCTGAGGCGCAGCAACGGGTGTAGATACAGGTTGAGACGAAGGTACAGGCTGGGGGGCGGCTGTCGCACCTTCAAGCCAGGGTCGAATATAACCGAGTAATTCGATCAGGCGTTTTTTTCGTTCGGGGGTAAGCGGCGCATTCAACAGCTGACCGTCCATTTCAATCTGAAAGCGAAAACCATCGTTACTTTTTAGGCGCAAGATGGCAGGCTCATTCACCACCTTGGGAGTCTGGGCACTTAGCGCTTTTGCCTCATCCAGCATCTTTTGCGCTTCGGCAATTTTTCGCTCAGCCTCGGCGCGTGCTAATTCGATCTTCTGATCGGCGGTGTCCATTTTTTTGCGGGCGTCAATGCTCAGGTTAAAATAACCAATTAACCCACCTACGAGGAAGATGGCAAGCCCCAACCCCCAAAGCAGGATGGTGGGGATGGTGGTCGTGGCAAAATTTAGTTGCATGGTTATTTCCTTTCGAGCGGCTGGCAGGTTGGGCACACATGGGTGCCGCGCTGTCCAACTGTGAATTTTTGGATCTCGGTTCCGCATGTCAGGCAGGGTTTGCCTTCGCGGTCATACACCCGGAAATAGTTTTGATATTCGCCGCCGCGATAGACCCAGTCTATGCTGGCACCGTTGCGGCGGATGCCTTCCTTCAACACAGACTTGATCGCTTCGCACAGAGCTGCAGCTTGTTTTAGCGTTACGGCATTCGACAACCCGAGAGGATGCAGCTTCGCCATGTGTAACGACTCGTCGGCATAAATATTGCCAACACCGGCAAGGAAGGTCTGGTCGAGCAGCAACGGTTTGAGTTGGCGGCTGCGTTTGTGCAGGTTTTCGTGCAGCCATTGCGGAGTGAACTCTTTGCCCAGTGGCTCGGGACCGAGTTTGCCAAGCACGGTTTCGGGCTGATCCGTCAGCCAGACGCGCCCGAACTTGCGCGTGTCGTTGAAGGCAAGGTAGCTCTCTTCGCCACGCTTTCCGCGCAGACTGAGGATGAGCCGGTCATGTTTTTCTGCCTGAATTTTACCTTTTCTTACGGCAAGGTCGCCGCTCATGCGCAAATGTATTAGGAGATTGTAATTTTCAAGCTGTAGAACAATGTATTTTGCCCGGCGCGAAACACCCAAAATACGCTGTCCCTGCACCTGTTCTTTGAATTTTTTCGGCGAGGGTGTGGCAACCGTCCGTGCCCAACGAATATCCGCAGCCGTGATGGTACGACCGATCACATCCGGCTCAATGGTGCGGGCTACAGTTTCAACTTCGGGGAGTTCAGGCATGAGAATTAAGAGTCAGGTGCGAAGTATTAGGTGTCAGGCTTTGCTTCAAACGTGACACCTAATACTTGATACCGAATTTATTCGTTAAACATCTCTCCCACCGAACGCCCTTCATGAGCGCGGCGGATGACTTCTCCGAGCAGGGTGGAGATGGAGAGGATTGTCAGCTTTCCTTCAAGGACTTTCAGCTTTTCTGCAGAAAGCGGCGTAGAGTCTGTGGTGATGATCTGCTTGATAGGCAGGGAGGCGAGGCGGGCGGCTCCGTTCGCAGAGAGGACGGGGTGAATGAATGCCAGATACACATCACGTGCACCGTTGCGTTTTACCACATCCACAGCCTGGGCAATGGAGCCGCCGGTATCTACTTCATCATCCACGATGATCACATCGCGGTCTTTCACTTCGCCGATCAGGGTCAACGCTTCGGCTTTGGCATCGTTGCCGTGTCTGCGTTTTTCAATAAAGGCGATCGGCATATCCATATCTGCCGCATAGTTGCGTCCTTTTTTGGCAAAACCAAGATCCACTGAAACCACTACCGGGTCTTTCATTTCGGAGCGCAGATTGTGATTAATGTGTTCGATCAACATGTGCGACGCTGTCAGTACATCGCCCGGGATCGAGAAGAAGCCCTGCACCTGCCCGGCATGCGGGTCAAGGGTCATATATCGGTCTGCGCCTGCCGCTTCGAGCATATCCGCTACGAGGCGGGCGGTGATGGGCACACGCGGCTGGTCCTTTTTATCCGACCGTCCGTAGCAAAGGTAGGGTACCACTGCTGTAATGCGTGCCGCCGAATCCAGTTTGAGCGTCTGGATCATGATCAGCAGTTCCATCAGGTTGCGATGCACCGGTGAAGATGTGGTCTGGATGACGTACACATCCTGTCCGCGCACGCTGCCGTTTAGTTTTATGAATAAATTCTCGTTCGGAAATTCGATCACCTCGCGCCCGCTTAAGGGCAGTTCGAGATAATCTGCGATCTTTTGCGCCAGTTCGGGGGAGCCGGTGCCGCCGAATAACTTGATGCCGCCGTACACTTTCAGATCGTGATGAACGTGATGCATGGTTCTTATTTCTCCTTCTTTCGCGAGTCCCACTCTGAACGCAAAACGCTCATGAAGAGAACATCGTCATAGTTTCCATGTTTATAAACTGCCTGCCGCATTTTGCCCTCGAACACAAAGCCAGCCTTTTCATAAGAGCGCACAGCGCGTACATTTTCTTCGTACACACGCAGAAAGAGGCGGTTCAGGTTCAGGGTTTCAAAGCCGTGCTGTAATAATAAGGTCATGGCTTCTGAGCCGTAGCCCTTGTTCCATTCTTCTTTTGCGCCGATCATAATGCCAAGTTCCGCGGAGCGGTTAATCGTATCAATTCCAAACGTGCCGCAGTTGCCGATCAATTTCCATGCCTTACCTTTGCGTATCTCGATGGCAAGCGGTTTTTCATTGGGGTCACGCTTGCCAAACCCTTCGAACCAGGTCGTTTCATCCTGCATCGACATGGGCAGATATATGCCAAGGTTGCGGGTCACTTCAGGGTCATTGACCCATGTGTGGAATTTTTCCACATCTTCGCGCTCCACTGCGCGCAGCCGCACACGTTTGCCGTAAATGATGCTCATGGTTTCCGTCCATTCATTAAAGTTGATGCCGCTTCCCACGGCGAAATTTTTCGCTGCATAACCGACTCCATCGTTTCTTCATACTGTTGCGTTGTGATGGAATCTCTAAATTGATTCATCAATCCATCCCGAATTAACGCTTCCAATTCGACCTCAAGCCGGGTTCGCTCACGAAGGGACCAATCTCCGCTCAAGCGCAGGTGCGCCACATGCCGACCAATGGCATTCACCAATTCAGGAACGCCCGTACCTTCCGTGGAAACCGTCCGTTGAATGGGGGGGATCCACATGGCTGTAGTTGGTTTTTGTTTCGGCGCTTCCACTTTCATCGAAACGCCATGATGTTTGAAGACGCGTTCTGTGGGGTGCGCCAGCTCGAGCATGCTCTTCAATGCCTTCTCGGTATTTTCCACGCCGGGGCGGTCTGCCTTGTTAACCACAAGAATATCTGCGATCTCAAGGATGCCTGCTTTAATGGCTTGGATATCGTCTCCCAGCCCGGGAGCTTCGACCACCAAGGTTGTGTGGGCGAGGCGGGCGATATCCACTTCGCTTTGACCGGCGCCGACCGTCTCAACAATGACGATGTCGAAGCCTGCCGCATCAAAGACCTGCACCACATTGGCTGTTGCCTGAGCAAGCCCGCCTAAAGAACCGCGCGAAGCCATTGAGCGGATGAATACATTCGGGTCGCCGGAAAGATCGCGCATGCGCACGCGGTCGCCGAGTACGGCTCCGCCTGTGAATGGGCTGGAGGGATCGATAGCCACAATGGCGATGCGTTTATTTTCGTTCTTGCGATAGTGCAGCGCCAACTGATTGACCAGCGATGATTTTCCCGTACCCGGTGCGCCGGTGACGCCGATGAGGTGCGCCTTGCCGGTGTGCGGGAACAGTTCCATTAATGACGAACGCCCCTCCTGCGAATTGTTTTCCACCTGGGTTAACAATCGCGCGAGGGCAAGTCTGTCCCCGTTGAGGATGGCTTGAGAAGAGGTCATTCCATTCCTGTTCTTGCGTAATAGCAATTACAACAAAACACAGAGCGTTACCCGCTCTGTGTTGGATGTGCAGTTATTCTGCAACCGCTTTTTTTATATCGCGGATGATATCTTCGGTGTTGGCGCCGGGACCGTAGATCCCGGTTACACCCATTTCTTTGAGGCGGTGGAGGTCTTCATCGGGAATGATGCCGCCGAGAAACAATTTGACATGTGACTGCCCATTAGAACGCAGCAACTCCATTACGCGCGGTGTCAATGCCATGTGGGCGCCCGAAAGCACCGACAAGCCGACCACGTCCACATCCTCTTGAAGCGCCGCTTCGGCGATCATTTCAGGTGTCTGGCGCAAGCCAGTGTAGATGACTTCCATTCCGGCGTCACGCAGGGCACGCGCGATCACTTTTGCGCCGCGGTCATGCCCATCCAGCCCGGGTTTTGCAACAAGCACTCTAATTTTCTTTTCGGTCATTTATCCTCCGATAAAGAATCGTTAATGTGATTATACATCGTGAGATGTATTTTATACTATAAATCATAATTAAAATTGCGCACTCGAAGTTTAATTTCGAGTGCGCATGTTGTTTTATCTACGGATGAGACCAAGTCAGACTTAAAGTAAGTTACTCGGTTGCCCATGAAAGGGGGCAATGCAATACGGTAGAACTTAACCCGGCTGGCAATTCCACCGGGGTATTCGTTCCCGGAGTTAGGACTTGAATACCGCCGTCATGCGTTTTTGTTTCGTAGATCAGGTTGCTGTCTGGAGTCCAACCGCAGGCGGGCAGGCTTTTTGGGGTTTCAAGCAAGCTGCTGGTTTCAACATTGATTAGTTTGTCTGCGCGGGGTTCGCTGCCGGTCGGGTCTTCGCCGGTCTCGGCTCTGTTGTCGTACTCGTAACGCATGTGAACGAATTGTCCATTAGGGGACCAGTTCACTTTGCAGAAATAGCGCGAGTCGATATCATATTCGGTCAATTGGGTTGCTTCTGTAAAGTCAGAATTGGCGAGATAGACCCATTCGTGATCCTTCGGGGTATTACGCCGGACCGAGAACGCTACCTTTGCACCATCTGGTGAAAAGGCTAGGCATTCAATGGCGTCGTTGCCATCCAAACCGGCAATGGATACATCCTGCGGCTTGGATTTATCCGCAAAGACGGATTTGAAATTCATCATGTAACTAAAGGGGTGAATGGCGCCGCCTGCCGGACTCCACGCGAACTGCCAGCGGTCGTTGACGACAGCATCAAGCAGGTTTAGGTTGGCACCGTCATTGTCCACTGCAAAAAAAGCGATCGGGTAGTAAAGGGCTCGGTTATAAGACCAGGCGGCTCCGGCGAGTTTTGAGCCGTCTGGCGACCATTGCCAGTACACGCCATACGCATCCGGCGGAACAGGTAGTTTGACGCTTGCGCCAGTGTCCAAGGTGTAAACGTGGTCGGAGAATAAACAGCGATAGCGGGCATCCAGGTCAGAGCAGATGGTGATGAGTGCCTTTGATTGATCAGGTGAGAGTTTGATCGCAAACGGCGTTTTGGCGCCATAGGTATAAGACTCTGCTGAACGGTCTTTTGCCAGGGCAGTTTCCAATTCCGTACGGGAAAGTAAAACCTTGGATATACCTGTGTTCGGGTCGATGGAGAGGATATTTTCGCCATCGTCGTAAATGACCGAGCCGGGCAGGGCGGGGATGCTTGCAGTCGGCGTTACATCAGGTGTGTTGGTAATGACAACGATCACAGTCGGCGGCAGATTTTCACTTGCCGGGGTTGGTGGAGCCACCTGCCTGACCGCACAGGCAAGCGTAATGCCAAGCGTTATGAAAATGGATAGAATCTTTGCTTTTGTACTCATGAGAATCTTCTCCCTGAAATTAAATGAACTGTCTTTAGAAGACAGATGTATGCCAATAGGGGTAGCGTTATGTGAGATTTTGGTCTTGATGTTGATCGGCGCAAATTTTGCAAATCAAAAAATTCGCGCCATTATAAAATAAGCATAAGGCTTATTCTTCTTCTGTGTTGATGGTATTCTGCGGCGGCGGAGTATCCCCATAATCCAACACCTGCCGCATTTGGGTTGCACCCTCAGGCTGACCGACGATCTTTTTATCTTCCATTGTGTCCATTAGGCGGGAAGCGCGGGTGTACCCGATGCGCAGCTTGCGTTGCAGCATGGAGACTGAGCCTTTGCCTTCTTTGCGTACGATCGCCACAGCATCTTCATACAAGGGGTCGCCGTTGGCTTTTGCGCCTTCTTCCCAAAGCGGAGCTTGTTTGAGCGGCACATTTTCAGGGATGGTATCGGCAGGGTTGCCCGCGGCAGCGGCGTATGGACTGGTGTTACCTGCCTGGTCGCGCCAGAACTCGACCAATTTGTGGATCTCACCATCTGAAACGAATACGCCTTGCAAACGTGCGGCAGCGGGTGCATCGGGAGCCTGATAGAGCATGTCGCCGCGTCCGAGTAATTTTTCCGCGCCGGGTTGGTCGAGGATGACGCGGCTGTCTGTATTAGACGCCACAGCAAACGCGATACGTGCCGGGAAGTTGGCTTTAATAAGACCTGTAACAACATCCACAGACGGGCGCTGTGTGGCGAGGATCATGTGAATGCCGGTGGCACGCGCCAATTGAGCGAGGCGGGTGATGGTCTTTTCGGTTTCATCCGGTGCGATCATCATCAAGTCTGCCAATTCATCGATGACGATGACCAGGAAGGGTAATTTCTTCTCGCCTTTTAATTTCATCTTGGCGTTGTAGTCGGTGATGTTACGTGAACCGATCTGGGCGAACATGTGATAGCGCTTGTCCATTTCACGCGTGATCCATTGCAGTGCGCCGATCACACGATCCATTTCAACGACCACGGGTCCAAGCAGGTGCGGCACGCCGTTGTAGCCGGTCAACTCGACGCGCTTGGGGTCCACGAGCACAAGGCGCAAGTCATCGGGGGTGTGATACAAAAGCATACAGGTCAAAATGGAATTGACGCACACCGATTTACCAGAGCCAGTGGTACCGGCGATGAGCATGTGCGGCATATTCTCAATGCTTGAAATGGCTGGCATCCCTGCCACATCTCGACCGAGTGCAAAGGCAAGCGGCTTTTTGTAATTCTTGAAGATCTCGCCTTCCAAAATGTCACGCAGAGCTACACGCGCCATCTCTTCATTCGGCACTTCGATACCGACATAACTATGGCCTGGAACCGGTGCTTGAATACGGATGCGCGGCGCGGCTAATGCCAGGGCGAGGTCGTCGGCGAGAGATGCGATCTTTGAAACGCGGACTCTCGTCCGCACGCCGCCTCGGGTCTCAAGAAAAAGCGGCTCCACCCCAAATTGCGTGATCGTCGGTCCGCGGCTGATCGCCACTACCTGCGCTGGCGCGCCAAAGGAAGCCAGGGTATCTTCGATCAAACGGGCACGTTGCTGAATGAATTCATCGTTGACGGTGGCTTCGGTGCCTTCATCCAGGATATCGGTAAGGTCGGGCAGCTTCCATTCGATGATGTGCGTGCCGCTGCGAGTTTGAACAGGTTGAATGGGGACGGCGCCTGCCATGTCTATGGCGGGCATGGCAGAGGAATCTATCGGGGTGAGTCCATCTGGGGCGGTGGCGGCAGCTATCGGCTGAGGTTGAGGCGCAACCGGACGGCGAAGCAGCTCGCTCAGTTTATCCATCAACAATTTGAGCCAGAAGAAAAGGTCGGTGACGGGTTTATCCAGCAGAACGGCAATGCCGATAGTGAGCCAGGCAAGCATGGCAACGAATGCACCCAGCGAGCCAAATGCTCCCCATAGCAGGCGTTGACCCAGCCCGCCAAAGTATCCGCCGCCCAAACCGGTGAGGGCTACGGCTTCGGCTGTTTCGGCGGTGGCGACAAAGGAGTGCAGGGTGGTAAGCAGCCAGAAGAAGAGGATGATGCTGCCGACGGCGCGTTCAGTGGAAAGCGGTGGGATGCGTTCGATCTTGCGAAAGACCAGCCATAAACCGAAAACCAACAATCCGATGGGCAGTACGTACACTCCCCAGCCGAATAATTGTGCCAGAAAGAAAATAACACCGCCAACGATGGCGGAACGATTGGCAGAGAGCAAACCCAAAAGGATGATGACCCCGAAAAAGGCGAGGATGACGCCGACGACATCGAGTTTGCGTTCGGGCGAGAGTTTTTCCCACCAGGATGTTTCACGCTGCGGCATGGGTGGTGGAGGCGGGGGCAGGTCTGGTATTTTATTTTTTGAGGAAGGTTTGGCGTGCGAATCCGCGCCGCCCTTTTTGACAGGGAAGGTTTTGCCTGCAGGTTTTGTGCTTTTACTTTGGGGCGCGGAGGGTTTAAGGAGAGGCATTTTGATTGCCGATTATTAATTTGACGATTTGTAGATTGAAAGATCAAGCGGTTTCTGATGAGAAATTTGTAAAAAACGTTGTTGAGTCATTATAGCACAAATGGTCTGTTTACCTTCGGCATAGCAATTGGGGCAGCGGTTCTTTTTGTATTACCTCTCATCCACTTTTATAGACATTTCCCCGGCTATATAAAAATGGCTTGGTTGGCGGGGTTTAAGGTAAAATTGCAAGGCTTAACTTTCAGATGATTGATTCGCGGGGCTATCTCCGCAGTTGGACAGGACCAAATTTGTTCGAAATTCTATTTCTCGGCACATCGGCATCCGCGCCGTCGGCGCACCGCGGGCTTTCCTCACACATCGTTTCCCACAACGAACATCGTTTTCTGGTCGATTGCGGTGAAGGCACCCAACGGCAGATATTGCAGTCTGGCAAGGGCTTCAAGCGCTTGACACACGCACTCATTACCCATGGGCATCTCGACCATATCCTTGGGCTGGGTGGTTTGCTGTCCACGTTTCTGCGTTGGGAAGCTATTGAAGAATTCCATGTGTATGGCAGCCGCGGCACGTTGGAGCGAGTGCGCACCCTTCTTTTTGATGTGGTGCTGCGCGGGAAAAAAACGCCGATGCCGCTGCACCTGGTGGAGATCACGCCGGGGGTTATTTTTGAGGCTGAAGATTTTACGGTGACGGCATTTCCCGTCTCTCATGGCAAGGCAGACAGCCTGGGTTATGTCTTTGAAGAAAAATCGCGGCGTCCTTTCCTTGCCGAAAAAGCGGATGCGCTGGGTGTGCCGTTCGGACCGGAGCGGAAAGCGCTCGTGAATGGTGAAGCAGTTACGTTGGCAGATGGAAAACGCATCATGCCAGATGAGGTACTGGGTGATTGGGAAAAGGGGAGCAAGCTCGTGATCGTGGGGGATGCAGGACGAGTAGATAACCTGATCGAGGTTTGCAGGGATGCAGATGCCGTTGTGATCGAATCCACCTATATGGATGAGGAAGCGGATATGGCAAAGCAATTTTCTCACCTCACAGCCAGGATGGGGGCGGAACTTGCCCAAAAAGCCGGGGTTAAAAAATTAATACTTACGCATATTTCGCGACGATATCGCGGGAGAGATGTTCTGGCAGAAGCACAGACGATCTTTCCAAATACGATAGTGGCGCGCGATTTTGATACCTTTGTGATAAAGAAAGAAATTTAAGATGTCGGAAAAATTTACGGTAGGTGTACTAACTTCAGGGGGTGATGCCCCCGGTATGAACGCGGCGATCCGCGCAGTGGTTCGGACGGCGTTGGCGAATAACATGAACGTGCTTGGTGTGATGCATGGCTATGAGGGTCTCGTTAATGGCGAGTTCAAATCCATGGGTCCGCGTGATGTAGGCGGTATTTTGCAGCGCGGCGGAACCGTGTTGTTGACCAGCCGCAGCAAACGCTTTCAGGAACCTTCTGGTCAGCGTGAAGCGATCCGCAAGATGAACGAGGCGGGCATGGATGCCCTTATTGTCATCGGCGGCGAAGGTTCGATGAACGGCGCAAATGCGCTGTCGCTGCAGGGTGTAAAGGTGATCGGCATTCCCGGCAGTATCGATAATGATATCTGGGGAACGAACATTGCCATTGGTACGGATACTGCCATGAACACCATCATGGATGCGGTGGATAAATTGCGCGATACGGCATCCTCTCATCAGCGTGCCTTCCTGATCGAAACGATGGGACGTAACAGCGGCTACCTCGCTGTAATGGCGGGCATTATCTGTGGCGCAGAGATCGTTTTGATCCCTGAAACCCCGCCAGACCAACAGGAAGTTGCCGCCGCAGTGGAAGATGCTTACAAGCGCGGCAAGACCCATGCCATTATCATCAATGCTGAAGGGTCAGGCATTCGCACTACAGACCTGGCGCAGTTGATCGACGAGATGGATCTGGGTTTCAAAACGCGCATGACCATCCTTGGTCACATTCAGCGCGGTGGTTCGCCGACGGCATATGACCGTCTGCTGGCTTCACGCATGGGTGTTAAAGCTGTGGAAGCCCTGGTGGAAGGAAAGCATGGCGTGATGACCGGGCTCAAGGGCAAGGGTATTGATTTTATTCCGCTGGCGGATGTGATCAGCAATAAGCGCAAAGTGAACATGGAGTACTATCACATGGTGAAGGTCTTGGCGCGGTAAATGTGGTTGTGTAAATAAAAAAATGACGGCGGATGCGAATATCTGCCGTCATTTTTATTGTGTCCCTTTTAACCACTTACTATCATGGTGAGGAAAATTTCAACGATGGTGGGGTCAAAATGTTTTCCGGTTTCGGAGCGAATATAGTCAATGGCTTTTTCATGTGACCACGCTTCTCGATAGGCACGGTCGCTGGTGAGCGCATCCCAAACGTCGACCACGGCGAAGATGCGTGCGGCGATGGGAATCTGTTCGCCGGTCAGTCCGTTGGGGTAGCCTGAGCCATCCCATTTTTCGTGATGACAGCGGGGGATGTCGAGGGCTGGCTTTAGATATTTAATGGGGGTGAGCATCTGATATGCATAATTGGTATGTTGATGCATGATGTCCCATTCCTGTGGTGTGAGAGGTGCGGGTTTATGCAGGATGCTGTCTGGGATGCCCATTTTGCCAATATCGTGCAGGAGTGCACCCCGGCGGATGTGAAGAATGTCAGTGTCGGGAATGCCCATTTTTTGAGCCAGTTTCACGGTCAGATTGGTGACACGCTGGGTATGTCCTTCCGTCTCCCGATCACGCAGATCCAACGCACGAGACCAGCCTTCGATAGTGGCGTCGTAAGCGAGGGTCAGGTCAAAGTTGGAACGTTGCAGATTCTCGAAGAGTTGGGCGTTATCGATGGCGATGGCTGCCTGGTCTGCGAGCATGGAGAGGAAGTCGAACCAATCCGGGTCGGGCGCAAGGGGTATGCGTTGGAAGATTTCCAGCACGCCTACAACTTGTCCCTTGGCGATGAGCGGGGTGCCGATGTATGCGGAAAAATCCTCTCCGGCAAGCGAAAGCGCATTGGTTAGTCGATTATTCTCCGCTTTGGTCAGGTCCTGAATATGGAGGATCTTGCGGTCCATTATGACTTGCCCTGCATAGCCTTCACCCGCACTGAGTTTTGTGTGCTGTATAGCCTTGGAGTGAAAGCCGCGCCCGGCGGTATAGTCGAGAGTATGGGTGTCTTTATTGAACAACAACACCGATGCGGCATCTGCCCGGAGCTGGGAACTGACTTCCCGTAATAGAACATCGAGAGTGGTGCGCAGGTCGAAATTGGAGTTGATGGCAGTATCAACGGCGTGCAAGGCATTTAGTAACCTGAGTTGATTTTCGATGCGTTGCTCATTTTGTTTGCGGGCGGTGATATCTTCCAGGAAACCTTCGTAGTACACCACTTTGCTCTTGTTGTCTCGCACAAGACGGGCATTTTCGGAAACCCAGATCAACCTCCCGTCTTTGCGACGCATCTGGTATTCAAACCCTGCCAGGCTGCCCAGTTCTTCAAGCTGACGGGCAAACTCGTTGCGCCGATCTGTTTCGTTATACAACTGACTGGCAATATCAGCGATGGACCCGATCATCTCTTTGGGAGAATCGAAACCCATCATTGCAGCGAATGCCGGGTTCACGGTGATGAAGCGTCCTTCGGGCGTGCTCTGATAAATGCCTTCAACGGCATTCTCAAAGATGCTGTGATATTTTTCCTCGGCGGCGCGCACAGCTTCGGCTGCGCGTTTCCGTTCGGTGATGTCGCGCAGGATGCCTTCATGGTAAATGACATTTCCGTTTTCGTCGTGGATGTAGCGCCCATGATCTTCCACCCAAATTTCAGAGCCATCTTTGCGCTTCATACGGAACTCATCCACTTTTTCCTGCCCGGTGTCGGTGAACAGGCTGAGGCGTTCTTCAGGGGCGAAGTAAAGTTCTTTTTTGATATCCAGTGAAAGCATCTCTGCACGAGATGCGTATCCAAACATGTTCACCAAGGCGGGGTTTACATCTACAAAATTTCCTTCGTGGGTGCTGCGGTATACACCATCCAACATGCCAGAGAATAGGGTGCGGTAGCGTTCTTCACTTTCGCGCAGAGCTTCTTCGGTCCGTTTTCTTTCGGCAATTTCCTGTTGTGCCTCTTCGAATAAGTTGGCGTTTTCGATGGCTTTTGATATCTGGTTTGCCAGGGTGATCAGAAGTTGTTCGTGTTCGTGTGTGTATGCGTTGGAAGGATATGCCTGGGCGGTGATCATTCCAAAACATGAGCCGTCCAGTTCAAAGAGAGGGACGGCCAGGACGGAGTTGGTGTCTTCGCTGGTATCTCCGAACAACCCGGAATGAGTGATCTGTTGGTCGGCTGTTGTCCATTCGTTTACAAGCAAGGGCTTTTGGGTGGTGATGATATAGCTGGTTAACCCATCGCCAAAGGGGTGCCGCTCGCTTGCCCAGCGTTTCCCTTTGTCCCACATGTATACATCTTGGATCCATTGATTTTTTTTATCCACCAGTGCGATCAGGAATGCATCACAAGGCATCAGTTTCAGAATGGCGTGATGTACTTCCTGGTAAACGTGATCGAGGTCGAGGCTGGTGTGGATGCTGCGACTCAGCTCGTACATCGTGATCGTGTTTTGGACGTGACGCTTTAACTCCTCTTCAGATTTTTTCCTCTCGGTGATGTCGCGCTGGATGCCGAAGAAGCCGGTAATGCGTTCGGATTCATCGAACAGGCATACATAATCCCCTTCGAACCAGACGGGGGTATTATCTTTGGTGCGCTCGTAGGTTTCAATGTGCAAATGCCCCGTGTCGAACAGCTCGCGGCGAAGCTTCCGCCCTTGTTCAAGATCATGGGCAAAGATATCTCTAGTGGTGAGGCTGAGGAATTCGTTGCGGGTGATCCCGTATTGCTTTAGCATGGCGTCGTTGACGTCAGTAAAGCGCTTGCTTGTGATGATGTACTCGAGTGTTTCATCCTTGTTGCTGGCATGCTTCCATTCGATGGGTTCTTCGAAATCGCAGAAGAAAAAACCATCCAATGATTGGTTGAAGAAAGCTTGAAGGCGCTGTTCGCTTTTTATTAATGCGTGCTGCGCCATTTTTTGTTCGGTAATATCCTCAACCATGGTGAGGTTGATATGGGGCTCGCCATATTTTTCCCAAAGTGCCACAACGGTCAGGTGAACCCATACAACAGATTGGTCGGGGCGGAGGTAGCGTTTTGTAAATTCAAAAGAACGGATCTTTCCTTGCAGCAGGAGGAAGTTATCTTCATTGCTGACATCCCGGTCTTCGGGATGAGTGATATCGTTGAAGGTCAAAGTAAGCAGTTCGGCTCTTGTGCGAGCAGTGATCTCACAGTAACGCGGATTTACTTGCAGGAACTTTCCGGTTCTTGTGTCGATCAGCCCCATGCCGATGGGCGATTGCTCAAAAATGGAGCGAAAATGCTGTTCGCTGGTCTTTAACTCCTGCTCGGCATGCTTGCGTTCTGTGATATCTGTATGCGTGGCAGTCATGCGTAAGGCATGCCCGTTGGCGTCGCGTTCGATAACCCTTCCTTGATCTAGTATCCAGCGATATCCACCGCTCTTGGTACGCAGACGGTATTCATTGCGATAGACCGATGTTTTCCCATCCAGATGATCATGAAGGATGCGCTTTGCTTGCAAATGGTCATCCGGGTGGAGTAGATCTTCCCATTGTACATAACTGGTTTTGACCTCTTCCAATGTATAGCCGAGCATGGCGGACCAGCGTTCATTCCTAAGTACAACGCCGGTTTGGATGTTCCAATCGGAGTAGCCGAGCTGGCTTCCTTCCATAACAGCTATCAGCCGTTCTTCACTGGCGCGTAGTCTTTTATCTGCCAGTTTGCGCTCGATCAATTCCTGATGTATCTGTGTATATAGTGCTGCGTTGTTTATGGCAATGGAGGCTAGTTGGGCAAATCTACTTAATAGTTCAACATCAGATTCTTTGAATAATGATCCGGGGATAAGGTGAGATAGCCCTAAAACTCCGCTTAACTGGGATTTTTCAAACAATGGGACGCCAATGACCGCCTGGAACGTTTCGCCTTCGAATTTGGATGTTCTTCCTTCCCAGTTACGATAATCGTTAACGATCAGCGGCTGAGCAGATTGCCATACTTTGCCAACCAACCCTTCGCCAATCTCGATGGTGATCCCAATATATTTTCGGTAGACGCCAATGCCGTTCAATAATTGCAGGTTGCCGTTGGGTTGTGACAGGTAGATAAACCCATTGACGGTGTTCATTAATTGAGCGGCTTGTGCCAGAATGGCATTAAGTGCGTCTGGTAATGCCAGCTGCCCCATGATGGCAAGCGTGGATTCTTGCAAGGCGGAGAGGGTGTGACTGCGCCGTTGAACATCTTCGTATAAACGAGAGCGCCCAATGGCAACGCCCACATCTACGCTGAGCGCAACCAGAATGTTGAGGTCGGCTTGGGTGAGTTTGTTCGTGCTTTCCACACTTAATGTGCCAACGACCTGACCGTTATCCAATAGTGGAACAGTGATCTCTGATTTTAGGTTTTCAACAGCGCCAAGAAAATCATGAACTTTGCTTACATCTTTGACGAGGATGGGTTGCCCTGTGCGGACTACCCGTCCGCTAATGCCTTCGGTGATCTGAATGCGATCAATGGTCTTTTGATACCCCACCTGATATTGTAAAAGGAGTTCTTCTCCTTTGAGAATATAAATACTCACATGGGTGTACCCATAAACCTCTTTAATGGATTCGACCACGCTTTGGATTAGGGCGGGCATATCTAATTTTGAGGCGATCGTGGATCGGACCTTATCCAGCAATGTCAGTTCTTGCGCTTGCCGCAGGGCAGTCTCCATTAATTTGCGCGAAGACTGTTCGTTCTTTTTTAAAACCTCTTCCATCAGTTTCCGGTCACGAATTTCCTGTTCGAGAGACTTGCGCAGACGCGTGTTTTCAGCCGCAACTTCCTGAAGGGATGCCGCTTGGACAGAGTCTTTAGAAGCTGTTTTTTTATTTGTTTTTGTGCCGCGTTGAGATGCTTGTGTTGGCATGTTGCTATTTCCGGTGCCGGTCTTTTTTATTGTGGCGCGTTCAACTCTATTGCTTTTCTTCCCCTGTATGTTTTTGACTGATTGAACTTTTTTGCTTCCGTCCATATCGTTGCTCATGAATTGTGCCTGAGTTTGATGGTTAAAATTAGTATAGCATACCAACCATTTATGGAATGATTACAATATGGTTGCCTCTATTAAGAATATTCATGCATTGTTGCCCGGCTGTGGATCTGCCTGGCAAAGAAGAAAAGTGTGGGCACATAAAACGACCGGCACAAAACTGCCGGTCGTTTTATGTGTTTTTCATCACGTTCACAAGGAAACAGCTAAAACCATTCGGGTGATTCGTCGAGCATTTTCAGGAATACATCCACGATTTTGGGGTCGAAGTGTTTTCCCGATTCTGTTTGGATATATTTGTAAGTCTGTTGGGCAGACCAGCCACTGCGATAGGGGCGATCCGAGCGAAGTGCATCCCACACATCTACAATGGCGAAAATGCGTGCAGAAAGGGGGATATCCTCCCCTTTTAACCCGCGGGGGTAGCCGGAACCATCCCATTTCTCGTGGTGACAGTAGGGGATGTCGAGGGCAGGACGCAGATAATTAATGGAGATGAGCATATCGTGGGCATATGTAGGATGCTTGCGCATGATATCCCATTCCTCTTCAGTGAGTTTGCCCGGTTTATGAAGGATGTAATCAGGCACACCCAGTTTACCGATGTCATGGAGAAGTGCGCCGCGCCGAATGTGGATCTGTTCTTGCGGGCTGATGCCCAGGAATTCTGCCAGTTTGATGGTTAGATTGGAGACGCGTTTTGTGTGTCCCTCGGTTTCTTTGTCACGCAGGTCCATGGCGCGAGACCAGCCTGCAATAGTGGCATCATAGGCCATGGTCAATTCCTGATTCGAACGCTGCAATCCCTCGAATAATTGCGCACTCTCAATGGCGATTGCCGCTTGTTCGCCAAGGGTTTCCAGATAATCCAGCCATTCCACATCTGGGTGCAAGGGCTTGCGGTTGAAGATCTCAAGCACACCTTTGAATTGTCCTTTTGCGATAAGGGGAACGCCAAAGTATTCACGGAACTCTTCAGCTTTGATGAGTTCCCAGCGTTGATATCCATTGCCAAGTTCGGGCAAGTTTGGAATGTGGAGCACATTTCGATCCCGCCCCACTTTGCCTGCCAATTCGTCTCCAAGCCGCACACTCGTTTGATGAATGAATGGACTACTGAAACCTCTGCTCGCGGCATTTTCAAGGACCTGGCTGGTGTTATTAAATAGCAAAATGCAGGCGGAATCCACTTCGAGTTGTGAGACAACTTCACCTAAAAGGATGTCGAGAGCGGTTTGTATATTAAGGCTGGAACTGATCGCCCTGTCGATCGAGTTCAATGCACTCAACCGTTTCAACTGGGTTCGGATGTGTGCTTCGGCGTTTTTACGTTCGGTGATATCAACTGCGATTGTCAGGATCATCGCTTCACCATTGATCTCAATGATATCCAGCGAAGCCAGGCTGTTTCTGATCTCACCTGATTTGCGGCGAATACGCGCATCCTGATTGACGACGCGCCTGCCCTCTTTAAGGGACGCCATCCAAGTATTGCGTATCTCGGTATCAACGAACAGATTCAGTTCTGCGGCGGAACGATTTATCAACTCTTCGCGCGGATACCCTGCCAATTCAAGGAAGGCATCATTGGCGTTGTATGAACGTCCATCTGACAGGCGGAAGATATTAATACCGATCGGGCTGGAACGAAATATTTTGAAGAAAAGGATCTCAGACCTTCGCAGCGTCTCTTCGAATTTTTTGCGTTCGGTGATATCACGGATGGTGCTTTGGATGTGAAACGGCATTCCGTGAGAGTCACGTACAAGTTCAACATTGACCTCAACAGGGATCGTCTCCCCATTCTTCTTTTTGAAGATCCGTTCGTACAGTGGAATCTGATCGCCTTGAAGGAGTTGCTTAAAGATAATCTCGCTTTTTTCTTTTTCTGCTGAAATGTCACTGAACTTTAGTCCGATCAGTTCCTCGCGGGTGTACCCGAGCATGGCTGCGGCTCGTTGGTTGGCATCCAAATGATATCCTTGCAGATCGAGAATAAAAACCGCATCATGAGTCTGGTTGAACAGGGCGCGATATTTCATCTCGTTTTTACGCAATTCCTCCTCGTTCTTTTTGAGGGCTTTCATGTCGCTTTGCATAATGGAGAGTAACAGCAAAGCGCTGAAGAGGATGAATAACCAGCCTTTGATCGTTTGCGCTTGAATGTAGGTTTGAGAGGTATGGGGAATAAGGGCATCCAGGACATTGTCGCTAATTAGAATCCACAATGACCCGAAGACGATGTATATAAGGGCAGTGCGTAAAGGACGCGAACGTAGCCAGCTTTTCATGGTGTTTCTCTTGTGATTTCAAAGAGCATTCGATTAGCATACACTTGCAAGACGAACACAATAAAGAGTATAGCATCGAACACTGTTTTTTTGATTTGACCAATAATGTTTGCCCCTTGAGCGGTACCTTGAAAAGTTTAAATGCTTGCCAGTTGCCGAATTACACCCTGCCCTGCCCAACGCCCACTGGCAAAACATGCAGTCAACAAGTATCCGCCTGTCGGAGCTTCCCAATCGAGCATTTCTCCGGCGCAGAAAACACCCGGCATACTCCTCAGCATTAGATCGTCATTTAATGACTCGAACTTTACCCCGCCAGCTGAACTGATCGCTTCATCCAGCGGACGGGTCGCGATCAACGGTACTGGTAAATTCTTGATGTAAAACGCCAGCCGGGTCTCATTTGAAAACTCATCCTTGGGCACGAACTCGCGCAACAAACCTGCCTTAACACCCTTCATTCCCACCGTCTTCTCCAAATGACTTGCCATCGAACGCGAACCGCGCGGCTTCGATAATCTTTCCGCCAATTGCATTTCTGTTATATCCGGCGCAAGGTCCAGAGACATCACAGCGTTGCCGCTTGCGGCGATCCTGTCTCGCAGCAATGCTGATGCAGCGTAAATTAAACTTCCTTCCACGCCTTCTTTTGTCACAATGAACTCGCCTTGTTGACGAAATTCACCGAAGGACAAGACCACAGACTTAATGGGATGCCCATCGTACTTTTCCTGAAAGACTTCACTCCAGTCCACATCGAATCCGCAATTAGATGGTTTAAGCGCTTCCACCTCCGCCCCAGCCTGACTCAGCCAATCGACCCACGCCCCGTCCGAACCGAGCCTACGCCAACTACCGCCCCCAAGTGCCAACACCACCGCATCCGCATGGACGGCTTTTATTCCCTCTGGCGTTTCGAATACCAATGCTTTATCTGCATTCCATCCCACCCACTTGTGCCGTAAATAAAAACGGACGCCCGTCTCATCTAATCGTTTCAGCCACGCTCTTAAAAGCGGACTTGCCTTCATTCCCACCGGGAATACCCGCCCTGAAGTGCCCACGAACGTTTCCACGCCCAGGTCGCCTGCCCACTTTCGTAAATGATCTGGCGTGAAATTCATGAGCCAGTGTCTTATCACATCCTTGCGCTTCCCATACCGTTCAACAAACGCATCGAATGGTTCTGAATGTGTGAGATTTAATCCGCTTTTTCCTGCCATCAAGAACTTGCGCCCCAGCGAAGACATCGAATCGTACACATCCACCTGCACCCCGTGCCCGCATAACACCTCTGCAGCCATTAAACCCGCAGGTCCGCCGCCAATGATCGCTACTGTTTTATCCATATCTTCATTATAAACATTATTAATTGATCGTCCTGCCAAATACCGAACATGGATTTTACGGCAGCCAAAATAAGGCGTTGTATAGCGATCAAGCCTACGGATCTAAAAAGCCCTCGAAATTAATTTCGAGGGCTTTTGCATTTCTGGTCAAATTTATCGTTCCACTCCCACAATACTACCGACCACGTTCAACTTCAGATTCCACTGACTGCCCGGTTGGAACTGCCTAAACTCACTCTCAGAACCCGGCGAATATGCCATCTGTCCGTCGGCCGTACTGAAATTCACCTGATAGCTGGCAGAAGTGGACCCAAGCCTTTGTCCGCTAAAAACAGATGGACTTGCATACACAGGATTAAGGTTGCTGCCATCCAGGTCGTAGGTTTGAATGGTTGCCCACTCATCCACCGTGTAACTGCAATATTGTTCAGTTTCGGTGCGGCATTCCGTCACAACCTCCGCGTAGCCATTGCCTTTATCGATGGTCTTGTCTTCGCAGATCTCCTGGCTGTCTGTCTGACATGAAACGTTGTATGCATCTGAAGGCGGATTGCCGCGTTCATTCGAATAATTCACCGCGCGTACTTCCTGAACCGGAACAGAGGTCTTCCAGTACACGCTCTCCACCGTTCCCTGTACCGAACGGGAAGGAGCCATAAACATGAAAAAGATCGCCGCACAACAGGCGAGCAAAAAAGCGCCAATGCCGCCAGCGATGAGCCAATTGAACGGCTTCGCCTTTGGCTGAGCCGCAGAGGTTGCACCAGACCTTGCCGCCGCAACTGGTTTTTGCGCAGGCACATTCACCTTGATCGGCGCCCCGCAGTTGGAGCAGGTTTTTGCTGTGCCCGGGTTTTCGGTCCCGCAATTTGTGCAGGCAATAACTTTTGGCAGAGTCGGAGCCGCTTGCAGCACCTGCCCAGCCTGACGTGCCTTGCCTTCCTTCAGATCCCCGCCGCATTGTGAGCAAGTCTCAGCCGTTGCCGGGTTGCGTGTACCGCAAAAACCGCAGTGAATATCTGCTCCAGCTTTTGCCGCCGCAACCACCTTATCATCGGTAATAAGCTTTTCATCTGAAGCACGTTGAAACTGAACATTTTCCGGTTGAGGCGCGCCGCAGCTTGCACAAGTTTTTACGGGTCCGGGGTTGCGTCCTTCGCAATTGGGACACACCCATTCGAGCTGCACAACGCCTTTGCTTTTACTTTGCATGTTTTACTCCTTGATAAATTCTGCCTTAAGTTTATAACAAAAACAGTTACGAATGGATTCCGTGTCGCTTGCGGATATCATTTAGCCGTGCATCGAAATCCGGTTCCTTGAATGGAGACAAGTCATCCGCCTCATTTCCTAACGGACGGCTGGTCAGTGCATCGAAAACAGCTGCCACACCGTTGGCGACATTATGCGGATCATAGCCGCCTTCCAGCACAAAAGCGATCCTGCCGTGGCAATATTCCCCTGCCAGTTCAATTAGTTTTTTTGATACAGTGTAAAACCCACGGGTTGATAACCCGAGTGACGTGAGCGGGTCGTTCCAATGCGAATCAAAACCTGCCGAGATCAACAACATCTCTGGTTTAAATGATTCGACCATCGGTTTGAAAATATCATCTGCAACTCGTGAAAAAGTCTCATCCCCTGCCCGCGCTGGGAGCGGGACATTGACCAGTCGATTTTTGGCGTGCGGCGCATCTTCCAGCCAGCCGGTGCCGGGGTAAATTCCCCATTGATGCGTGGAAATAAATCCTGCGCGCTCTTCGTGTAAGAGCGCGGCTTGTGTGCCATTGCCATGATGCGCATCATAATCAATGACCATTACCCTCTGCAACCCTTTTGCCAACAAGTCTTGTGCGGCGATGGCAATATTACTGAACAGGCAGAATCCCATGGCTCGATCCGGTTCGGCATGGTGCCCCGGCGGGCGGACAATGGCAAATGCGTTCTGCGCTTCTCCATTCAATACAGCCCGGGTGCAGGTCAATACGCCGCCGACGGCAAGCATGGCATCTTCATATGAAGTTGACGTTACGAACGTTGGCGCGTGGTCAATGATGCCAGATCCTTGTTTGCAAACCTCTTCGATCCCACGGATCAGCCCCGCCGGATGCACACGCGCCACATCCTCTTCTGTCGCACGGATCGGCTTCAACTGTTCTGCGCCGAAGGCGCCTAGCATGGGTTCTAAAACATCCAGCCTGCCCGGGCGTTCAGGATGATCTGGATATTCATGTTTTGAAGAAGGGACAAAGGTGAAAATTGTGCTCATGCATGAATTATATAATACGCATGACGATAAGGTGCTGCTATTCTGGCGTGAGACGCCCCCATACGAATTTGGCATATTCGCGCCAGAACATATCCGACGTGTCACTCACGGCGGGCGGGGAACTGATCGGGAATAATTCTGCTTCATCGTAGGTGGCAGGTGTACCCATCAGTGGATCCGAATGCCCAATATTAAGCAGGGGCTTGTACTCGATTGTCCAGGTCATTGCTCCGCTTTTGGCATCATCTACATTCATAAAAGAGGTTTTCAGGATGATGTTCGTATCAAATTTGGAGTTAAGGACCTCAACGCATGCTTGTCCCTGCACGACAGACAACGGATAAAACAGGTACCCGACATTGTATTGCGATAGACCAACGGGTTGCTCCAGGTTTTGGTCGAAGTACACCGGCGCAATGTCGAGATTGTTAGCGCTCATAAGCTTTAATTGAGTGACCGGCAAGGCAAATGTATGCGGCATGGCGGCTGTATTGTTCGTATTGATGGAAAGTACCGTAATGAGGAAGATCAATTTTTCGCGGCTTGCGATCTGCTCCAGCCCCATTTTGGTTTTGTTCTGAATATCAGGGGCGGCCGGATTCTCAAGGACGGCTGCATTCATTGCTACAGCTCGGATCAAGTCCGGGCTTAAGAACGTGACAATGATGCGCGCCTGACTTGCATCATCCATATTAAAGGATTCAATATCCGTCCATGTTCGAACCTGGTGATCGAGGTATTGGAATGCCTCATGTTTTGAGATGGGAGAAATAGTTTCTGTCGTGTTGGTAATGATCGGGCTGGAGGGCGAACTAATTGGGGTTGGTGCCGCTGTGGGAATGTATATATTCGCATTAAGCGGCGGCGGGCATTCGTTCGCCTGCGACAACTGCGCAACGGACGATACGGAAAAACGATCACATGCTGAAAGCCCCACAGCGATCACCACACACATGCAATATCGTAAGAAATGACGTCTCGGTTGTTGCAGTGATGTGCTCCTCGACATGCAGCCCGCCTTTCATTGCTTTCACTTTGGAGTTTTGGGAATCATCGGGTGTTTTCGAGCACTCACGCTCTGCGAAGGCGGGAAAACTAGAAACATTATAAAGACCCACCCGTTCATCTTCAAGTGTCTTTTGGCATTTGCCTTAAATAGTTACCGCCGCCTGCCAGCATGGGGGGGACATGCTGGGCAGAGCGGCGGTTGACACCAGAATACCAATAAAGGGGAGGGCAGGTGTCGTTGCAGATAATATACACCTTTTTTGTCTGAAAAGCATTAAAACTATATAAGACAAAAGTACTACACCCGGCAGGTTCTCTGGAATATGCTACTCTTCATCGTTGTGAAATATCTTTAACCACTCATCCACTTCTTTTGATGAAATGGATTTTTCCCCATCAGATGTCTTGGGCGTTGCAAGAGCAGACCGCAATTGTTTGACAAATTCTTCAGAACGGACAAATTGCGCTTGATGGACCCTCGCAGCACTTTGAACTTCATGGTCTGAAGAGACAACCACCCAGTTCTTCGCAGACTTTTCCAGCATTTCCAGCCGCCTGCGGATGGCGGCGTCTGCGGTTTGCCCGCGCGGCACAAAATGGGCGCGGACCGTGCCAAATTTTCTCATGCCAGCCTGCCCAACGGGAGCACCGTCAAAGTAGACTTCAACCTGTTGGCGTCGGATCCGCGCAAAGTCCTGTAAGAGGCGGGTGAGTTCCATTTCATCTTCCGGATCTTCGAGACTCAATCCTAGTTTTGGGATCAGGTTATGTCCATCAATGAGATAAGGCATGTCATGATTGTACTAAAAAGCGAGAGCTACCATCAAGGTAACTCTCGCTTTAGGAGTTATGCAGCTTCCATAACCTTTGTTGTCACATCAAAGGAAGGCGGGTGTTCGAGCGTCTTCTTTACTTTGCACAATTCCGCCGAGCGGATGAGTGCTGTATGATACTGTTCCGGGAAGGTCGGCGGTACCTGGATCTCCAGGTCGATCTTATCCATCATGCCAGTTGCCGGGTTGGGATAATTGCGCTGAACAATACGGATACCGTCAGTAGGAAGGTTGCGCTGGCGGCAGAAGCCCAGAACATAAATGCCCGCACATGTGCCAATCGATGCTAGGAAGACCTCGAACGGCATCGGGGCTGTGTCGTCTGTGGGTTGGTCGGTCTGTACGGTGTGTCCGCGGAAGTGGGCGTCCACTTTTTGCCCGCCGGGGAAGTCAATGATCATTTCCATGGGGAATATCCTCCAGTTTTGTTTTTATACATATTGGATGCCCTGCCAGACAAAAAGTTACAGCCAGTTTGGCATGAACCCTAATTCCTTTGGATGCGTATATCACTTGCATACTAACGAATGTCATTAAGGAAATATGGCAAAAGATAATTCCGAATATAATGAACGTACAAACCAAAGGAGAAACAAAATGACAGAGAAAAAGACCTCCGATATTATCGTTGCTCAGCAAGGCGGTGTGATCCGCAACCTTGTGAACCAATTCAAACTCATCTTCCGCCTGATTGGTGACAAGCGCGTGAATACTCTTGCCAAACTCGTTCCGATCGGCGCCTTCGCTTATTTGCTGATGCCAGCCGACCTCGCGCCGAATCTCGTCCTGCCGGTTATCGGCATGGTAGACGATGCCGCCATTCTTTGGCTGGGTTCTTACATCTTTACCGAACTCTGCCCGCCCGAAGTGGTGGATGAGCATATGAAAGCGCTTGCCGGAAATATGAAACAAGGCGACGCGAATGATGACGTTGTGGACGGCGAGACCACCGAAGTTAAAGAATAGAATAAGGAAGATGAAACGACTGTTGCTTTTTTTGACGTTGCCGATGCTAGCCTGCGGCGGCAGCGGACTCGCCGCCCCAACCATTACGCCTCTTTCCCCAACCGGAGCTGTCTCAGCGCCACAGACCGAATCTCAGTCTGAGACTCCCACTTCACCACCCACATTGGCACCCACCATCAATGCCAGCCAATTTCCCGACCCGAATAACTTCGCCTGGGTTCCTGTCGTTGACGGGCTAAACCGCCCTGTTGACCTGCAATCTGCGTTCGACGGCTCGGGACGGTTGTTCATCATCGAAAAATATGGCGTGATCCGCATCTTCAAAGATGGGCAGCTTATGCCTCAGCCTTTCCTGAATATTGAAGACCGAGTGGATGATGGCAGCAATGAAATGGGACTGCTTGGGCTGGCGTTTCACCCGGACTATGAACAGAACGGTTATTTCTATGTCAATTACACCGGTGATGGCGGGAATACACGTATCTCGCGTTTTCAAGCAGTTGGCGATTCTGCCGACCCGAATAGTGAACAAGTTTTGATGGTCGTCGACCAGCCTTTCCCGAATCATAACGGCGGCGCAGTGGTCTTCGGTCCAGATGGTTATCTCTACCTCGGTTTGGGTGATGGCGGTGCGGCGGGTGACCCGTTCAAGAATGGGCAGAATACCGGAGCACTCCTTGGCAAGATCCTGCGCATTGATGTGAATAATGGCGTCCCGTATGCCGTCCCTGCCGATAACCCATTTGGGAATGAGGTCTGGGCGTATGGACTGCGCAATCCCTGGCGTATGTCCTTTGATCGCGACACCGGCGATCTATGGATCGGCGATGTGGGACAGAATAAATATGAAGAGATCGACTATCTTCCCGCGGGATCTGCGGGTGGCGCAAATTTTGGCTGGAGTATCATGGAAGCCAGTTATGGCTACGACGGCACTTCCCAGCCGGGGATGTTCCTGCCGGCAGCCGAGTACAGTCATGATTTTGGCTGCTCGGTCACGGGCGGATATGTCTATCGTGGTTCGATGCCCGAGTGGAATGGTGTTTACCTGTACGGGGACTATTGTACGGGAACGGTCTGGGGGTTGATCCTTTCCAATGGGCAGTGGCAGTCACAGGTGATGTTCGAGACGGATCTTCTCATCACATCCTTTGGCGTTGATGAAGCAGGCGAGTTGTATCTTGTCAGTGACAATGGCAGTGCTTACATCCTTGCAAGGAAATAAAGACTTATCACATCCTAAATAGGCGGTTTGTCATTCGAGTAGGTGACGCCTGTCACTGGTCTGGCGGGCGTTTTTCCTTTAAACTAACAGCATTGAAGTCAGGAGGCAGTGATGGCAAAGAAGGTTTGGCAAGTTGAAAAAACCAAGTACTGCGAACATATGCAGGACACCGTTGCCATAGAAGTCGAGGTTGTGTACCCGGCTGAACAACTGCCTGAGCAAGCCCCCCGCATTCAGTCAAGGCGTTGTTCGAAAGCATTGGAATGTAATTGCGTTGAACATCCCGCCTGCTCCTTGAGCGGAACAAACCCTGACGTTGACCCTGTTGAATAGAACAGCTTCAAACGCTGTTCATCCAAACTCTCTCTCCTCCCTCTGAGTTGGTCTTAAGGCTACGCCGCGCATTGCGCGGCGTAAGCCGTTAATGTAGAGGGTACGCCCAGATCATCATTTTCAGGCGATTTCTGTTAAGATAGCGCGATCATGAACATCCCCACTATTCTTGGTTCTGTTGGAACCCTCATTGGACTCGTCCGTGCTGTGCCGCAGTTGGTGCGGCTTTTACGCGCACGCGGTGCCTTTGGCGTTTCGGTGGATACGGCTGCGACGAGCAGCATCGTTAGTTTGGGTTGGGCTGCGTATGGCTTGTTGACGGGGCAGACCTATGTCGTTTTGGCAACTGGATCCTCCGGTTTGATCTTTGCCATCATTACAGTCATGGCGCTTCGCTATGGACGCAGTGTCCGCGAGTTTCGAGTTGCTCCACTTTGGCTTGTGGTTTTGCTTGTAACTGGTTTTGCATTCGGCACAGATGTTTTAGGGATCGTGTTGGCGTTGAGTGCGCTGGTCTCGAATATCCCCCAGATCTTGGTTGCCTACCGTGAAGATAACCTGCATGGATTGTCTTTGGGAACCTGGCTGCTCTCGCTTTCAGATGGTCTGGTGTGGGGGACTTATGCTCTGCTTCAACACGATGTTTCGATCATCGCTTCGGGCGCGTTTCAATCCACTACCAGCGCCTTGATCGTGGCGCGCATCATATATCAACTATCGAATAAAAAGACGACAGATGGTGAGTTGGCTTCCGAATAATATTAACGCACCAGCAGGTTGGCTGGGAAATTTAATAAAGCCGCGAATAAAAAGAAAATGACAAATATCTAACAAGCGTGCTCTTTCATAACCCGCGCACAAAGTCCCGCACACTTGGGTCGGCGGGATTTTCTTTTATCTGTTCAGCCTTTCCTGCTTGTCTCAGCTCGCCGCCAATGATGACAGCCACACGGTCACCGAACTGTGCGGCTTCCTTCAGGTTGTGCGTCACAAAAATGGTCGTGCGATGAGCTTCTGCCAAAACCTTGGAAAGGTCTTCGAGTAATTTCTCACGTGTCTGCGGGTCAACGGCAGAAAAGGGTTCATCCATTAAGAGCAATTCAGGATCGAGGACAAAGGCTCGTGCCAGACTGACGCGCTGCGCCTCACCGCCTGAAAGTTGACTTGCTCTGCGCTCCAGAAGCTTATCCACGCCCATGGCTTTTGCCCACAGATGAACCCGTTCGTGGGTTTCATGCTTATCCACATTGCGGAACTTTAACCCCAAGGCAATATTCTCGCGGACAGACATATCCATCAACAGCGGGTCTTGAAAGACAAAAGCGATCTTGCGGCGATATTCCAGCTCATGCCAGTCTTTTTGCGCTTTGCCATGCAGGGTAATTTCACCTTTTGAAGATTTGAGCAAATGTGCCAATGCCAGCAGAAACGTACTTTTCCCTGCACCGTTCGGTCCAACCACAGCAAGCGTTTCCCCTTTTTGAATTTCCAGCTTTTCGACCTTAAGCGCATCTCGCCCATTGCGCTGGACGAGTAGATTTTTGATAGAGATCATTTGCGTGCCCCTTTTTGCTGAATCCATGTCAGCGCGAGGTTGATGAGATAGGTGATGATAAGCAGCAGGGCTGAAAGCGCCAACGCTTTTTCAAATTCACCTTTGGATGTTTCCAGCACGATGGCAGTCGTTAGCACCCGTGTCTGACCACGGATGTTTCCGCCCACCATCATGGATGCGCCCACTTCCGAAATGACCGAACCAAAGCCTGCCATCACTGCGGCTAACAAAGGCAGCCTTGCTTCGCGCCAAAGATGCCAGACCATTTGGGTGCGAGATGCCCCCAACCCCAAAAGTTGCTGCTGTAAACGCGGGTCCAGAGCTTCGAGGGCTGCAGCGGTCAGCCCCATAACCACTGGGGCGGAGATGACCGTCTGCGCGATGACGATCGCCCAGGGTGTGTAAATGAGGCGTAACCCGCCAAGTGGACCGCTGCGCCAGAGTGTCATTGCCACAACGAGACCAACTACAACCGGCGGTAGTGCCATTCCCGTGTTGACGATGCTCAGAATGAACGAACGTCCGTGGAATTTTCCCAGCGCCAGCCAGGTGCCGAACGGTAAACCGATCAGCAGGCTAATGATGGTGGCAAGCCCGGAAACCTGCAACGAGAGGGATGTGACTTGAAAGATTTCAGAATCAAAGATCATAAGATTTAATGGCGCCGTTCTAGGAGAGGGTTTTCCACCTCATTATAAAGAAAAGGGACGGCTTTTGTGAGCCGTCCCCATGTTGAAATATATGGAGTGATTAGCTGTCGAGACCGAGTTCTGCGGGGTCTTTTCCAGCATCGGGGATGAAGAGCGGCTGCCCGAATTTTTCCACGCCGAATTCTGCAATGACTGCCTGCGTTTCAGGAGCTACCATGAAATTGGCGAACGCCAACGCACCTTCGTAGTTGATCTTGTCAGACTTGGCGGAGTTGACGGTGATGACGTGATACACATTAAGCAGTGCATTGTTGCCTTCAAGTAGAATTTCCAACTGAAGGTTGTCCTTATTGGCAAGGTAAGTGGCGCGGTCGGTAAGGATGTATGCCTGCTTTTCTGAAGCCACGGTGAGTGAAGCGCCCATGCCCTGACCGGTTTCGAAGAACCATGCCTGCCCCTTCGGATCAAGTTCGGCTTTATCCCAGAAGCTCACTTCTTTCTTGTGGGTGCCGGAGTCATCGCCGCGGGAGACGAAAGGCGCGCCTGCATTGAAGATGGCAACAAAGGCTTCCTTGGGTCCAAGTTCCTTGATGGCTGCGGGGTCTTCAGCAGGACCAACGATGATGAAATCGTTGTGCATGACGAGGAAACGATCCTGACCATTGCCGCCATCCATGAATGTTTTTTCGGAGGAAGGTGCATGGACGAGAAGCACATCCGCGTTGCCTTCTTCGCCCATCTTAAGCGCTTCGCCGGTGCCTACGGCAACGGTCTGTACGGTGTAGCCGGTCTGTTCTTCGAACATCGGCACGAGTACGTCGAGCAAGCCAGAGTCCTGTGTGGAAGTGGTGGTGGCGAGGATCAGGTTCGGGTTTGCAGGAGCAGCGGCTTCCGTCGGCGCTTCAGTAGCGGCTTCGGTAGCAGGGGCTTCGGTGGCTGCTGCTTCGGTAGCAGGAGCCTCGGTCGCTGCGGGGGAACCGCAGGCTGCCAACGTCAACGAGAGGACGAGCAGCAGAGTGAAAATAAAATTGCGAGTGGTGAGTTTCATACATCTATCCTTGGTTGGTTTTATTTGAAGAACGGTGAATGCCAAGCGCGATCAATGCGCCGAGCAAGCCTCCGATCATTCCGAAGAGAAGGTGACTGGCAAATGGGTAGAGGACCCCGTAACGAAAAGAACCGAAGGGCCAGCCGGAAATAAGATTTACAACGAACTGTCCGAGCGGTTTGGTGGCGTGTGCCAACCCGCCCAGCAAGACCAGATACCAGATCTGTTTGGTAAAACGCGGCGCGTAATAAAAACCAAGATCCATAACAAGACCCGGCAGCAGGTAGAACAACCAACCGAAGGGATTGTCGCCTTGCAGCCCAGGCATAAGGGATGCCGCCGAAGCGCCGATGCTGGTGAGTGTGCCTGCCCCGCGGAAGCGCGACGAAGCGCGTCCAAGGATCATGATCGCCATCCACTCAATGCCATGATGCCCAGGCAAGCCCAACGACAGGTCGGTGGCGCGATGCAGTACCACCGCTGTCACACCACCGCCAATGAGCAGCAGGATTTCAAGCCAGGTCTGCGCCCAGTCAGTTCGAGAGACGTTTGATGTGGTCTTTAGAGATGATGTTCCATTCATTGTTTTTCTCCTCAACATAAAGTGTTGCCTTGCCATTCTTTAAAATGGGGCGGATCCATTCGCCCACATCCACGACCGAATCAGGCGTAAGCTCTACCTGTTCCAGAGTACATACACGGTCTACATGTCCCAGCAAGCAGATCTCATGTGCGGAATATTTGCCCTTCAACTCACGCAAGCCCGGCAGCCAGAGGTAGCGACCATCATCCCCTGCGCGATGGAGACCAATGGCTGCCAGCGATCCGATGATCCCGCCGTGTGTGCCTGTCAGTCCTTCGCATCGTATCCCGGACCTTGCGGCGGTCTCACGTGCTTCAGGCATGGTCAACACTGTGAGCTTTGCCTTCCTGCCCCAATCCAGAACATCTTCGCTGACTGAGTTCCACCCGGCGAGGCATAGACCAGCATCCGAGCCAATGGCGCTCTCGCGCAACAAAAACTCACGAGCGGCTTCCCAAACAAGCTCTTCTTTTTCAATTTCAAGTGCCAGGCACGCTGAACTGTTGTGCGAGGTGTATGGGATGCGCTCATCCACTAGAAGTTGATGCCGGGTAATGCCAAGTGGATTTGCAAGTTTGTTTTCTGTGAGCCAATCCGCAAGCTGGCGGACACGGTGCCCTGTTCCGCGGCTTTCGAGGTTGTCTGTGTCATCAATTCCAAGTAGGATGCGCATGAAAACTCCTGAAAACTTCGTGTATTCAATTAAGGGAAAACTTAACTGATTTTTGAAAAAAACACCGTTTTGTCTTTTCCGTTACTTGACGGAGATCTCAGTAATGTCCTTTGTCCAGTCTGCTTTGGGGATATAGGTAGTGGCAAGTTTCATTGTGCCGCGATTGCTGAAATCAAGGATGGTGTTGTCATCTACTTGGTCAGCGGTTAAGGTGGTGGCAGCGCTGCTTCCGCTGAGGGTAACCTCAGTGAACTCGGTCACACCTGCCAGAGCGAGTACATCCGCCAGTTTGGGACCTTCCTGCACTTTGCCTTCCACCGTGATACTGGAAAGCGGCAGGGTTTTGACGGATTCGAGGGTTACGTCAAATGAAGATCCGTCAGTTTTTACGATCTTGAACAAGGCATCAGCGGCCGCTTCAGTTGGGGCTTCAGGCGCGGCAGATTCGGTTGATGCGGGTTCGGCTGTAACCGGAGCTTCAGCAGGTGCGGCGCAGGCGGATATTACTATCATACCGGCCACCGCAATGGATAAAAGTACAGAGGTGTGTTTCATGGATTCCTTTGTGTGCAATTTCTGTTAGATGGCGATCTGCTCGCCGCTATGCCGGGTGTTATAGCCGGTGAGAGATGCCAACATCGTTCGGAAATTCGAGGTCTGGATAAAATCAAGCAGTGGGTTAAGATTCTTTTCCTGCTCGCGAGGCAGGACCAGGTCGTAGCGTTCTTCGAAAAGCGGGATGAAGTCCAGCCCGTTTTGATGTGCGGCAGCCTGAAGCCCAAGAGAAACATCCACTTTGTTCTGTGAGATCAAGTTCGCCGCCTCGCTATGTGTTTTGACCTGATCTTCGTACCCATTTATTTTTTCAGCTGGGATCTTTTGCTTGCGCAATTCCGCATCCAGCCAGAGGCGGGTGCCGGAGCCGGCATTGCGATTTAAGAAGCGAACATTGGGTCTTGTGATATCTGCGATCTTTCGAATATCTTTGGGGTTGCCGCCTGCCAGCATTAATCCTTGTGTGCGATAGGCAAGGGTGATAACTTCCACATCCCGGTCTGGGAACAGATGCCTTACAAAGGGGGTGTTATATTCGCCGCTTTCTCCCAACAAATGTGAACCGGAGATCTGGCATAGTCCCTGCCGTAGATTGACCAGCCCATCCAGCGAACCGACAGGCATGCTGAGCAGGTTGACATGCTTGGCAAGTTGATTGGCAATGCCTTCAAGGGCAATATCGTGACTGCCCGAGAAAATGACTGTGGGGTATTTGCTTTTTGGCAGGATCAATTCCTGCAAAAGGAAAGCGTCTCCTCGTGCGCGGTAGAATTTTTCCGTCACTTTGCCGGTGCGGCGAGTTTCACTGATCTCGATCAGCCCGGCAGATTCCAGCGCGAGGATGTGGTGCCGCACCCATGCAGGGGACTGTTTCATCGTCCGTGCAAGGATCGTGAGCGTGGCGGGAGCCGCCATCAACAGGCGCAGAATATCCATGCGGCGGTTATCTGCCAGCAGCTTGATCTTGTCAAATGAGTTGATGGAGGTGACGGTTTTCATTTATCTCAATTAAGGGGAAACTTAATTGCGAGTTTACTGGTTTAACCTTGCGGAGTCAAGCAAGATTTTTTATTTGACACTGCCCCCTGCCCATGTTATAAAAAATGTGATCGTTATTTTGCTCGTAGTGTGCATGGATTGCATATTGGGAGAAAATAGAAGATGTAGCTCCATGAAGCCTCTCATTGGAGAGGCGTTTTTGTTAGTGAAAGAGAATCATGTTGGTCGAACACCGTGTTTCACTTAATTGGGCGTAAAGGAATATGAACGAAAATTGTACGATCTCTGTTGCGACTGCTGAAGATGCGCTTGCAATTTCAAGATTGAACCTGCTCTTCAATGAAGTCGATGAATCTCCGCAAGCCATCGCCGCTCGCATGAGTGACCCTGCCTGCGTGGAAACGGTCATCCTCGCCAAAATTGCGGATGAAGCCGTTGGCTTTGCGCTTATGCGCGTGGTGTCGAGGATTTTATATTCCACCCCCCACGCTGAATTGACCGAGTTGTACGTGTTGGAAGAATTCCGTCAACAAGGTGTTGCCAGCGATCTGATCGCCTTTGCGGAGAAGGTCGCTGCACAAAAAGGCGCGCTGAGTATTATTGTGCAAACCGGAGATGATAATTTGCCTGCGCTGGCGTTATATAAAAGGCTTGAGTATGAAGAATACGATCTTGTGTTAAAAAAGAGAATTTTCTGATAAAACTGTTGTAAGAATATTGATAAGGAAAGAATAATTAATGAAAAGACAATATACCAACCGCCGTTACCTCGATGCCCTCGAAAAGAAAGTCCTCGTCTTCGATGGCGCGATGGGCACGAGTCTGCAATTGCAAAACCTAACCGCCGAACATTTCGGCGGCGAACAATACAACGGATGTAACGACTATCTCGTCATCTCGTATCCCGAAGCTGTGGAGAAAGTCCATCGTTCCTTCCTCGAAGCGGGTGTGGATGTGCTCGAAACCGACACCTTCCGCTCGAATCGCTTGACGATGGTGGAATATAAATTACAAGACCGCATCATCGAGATCAACGTCGCTGCTGCGAGTCTCGCTCGCAAAGTGGCGGATGAATTCGCCGCGAAGACCGGTCAGCCACGTTTTGTTGCGGGTTCCATCGGACCGTCCGGTAAGTTGCCGTCCACGAATGACCCTGAATTATCAAACGTCAAATACGATGAACTCATCGATACGTTTTGTGAACAGGCAGTCGGATTAATTCAAGGCGGTGTGGATCTGCTGCTTATCGAAACGTCGCAAGACATTCTAGAAGTCAAAGCCGCCATCACGGGCATTCACAAAGCTTTCAGCGAAACGAATATCTACTTGCCGATCCAGGCTCAGGTCACGTTGGATACGACCGGTCGCATGTTGCTCGGCACCGACATCAACGCATCCCTCACCATCCTCGAAGGCATGGGCATCGATGTTGTCGGTCTCAACTGTTCCACCGGACCCGAACACATGCGCGAGCCGATCCGCTTCCTCGGCGAAAATTCTACGCTGCCGGTTTCGTGCATTCCGAATGCGGGCTTGCCATTGAATGTCGATGGTCAAGCCGTCTATCCGCTTGAGCCCGAACCATACGCGAATGACATGTATGAATTCGTGACGAAACATAATGTCCGCGTAGTTGGTGGATGCTGCGGAACGACTCCTGCGCATCTCAAACTACTGGTGGATAAACTCGCCAATTACCAATTACCAAGCGACAAAGCTCCGGTTCAATCTACGCCTCAGCTTGCCTCTGCCATGTCAGCCATTGCCATGCGACAGGACCCCGCCCCGACCTTGCTCGGCGAGCGCTGCAACGCGCAAGGTTCTCGCAAGTTCAAACGCCTGCTGCTCGAAGAAGATTACGATGGCATCCTCGACATCGCACGTGAACAAGTGGCGGGCGGTGCGCATGCGCTTGATATTTCTGTCGCCGTCACCGAACGCGCAGACGAAGGCGAGCAGATGCGCAAGGTCATCAAGAAATTGCAAATGGGCGTGGACGTTCCGCTCGTGATCGACACCACCGAAGTGGATGTGTTGGAGATCGCTTTGCAAACTGCGCCGGGACGTTGTCTCATCAACTCCACGCATCTCGAATCTGGTCGTGATAAAGCCGATAAGATATTTGCGCTTGCCAAAAAATACAATGCCGCCGTCATCGTTTTGACCATTGACGAGCAAGGCATGGCGAAGACCGCGCAACGCAAATACGAAGTTGCGCAACGTATCTACGACATCGCCGTCAACGACCACGGACTCAAACCCGAAGATTTGGTCTTCGATGACCTGACCTTCACTCTTGCTACCGGCGACATTGAATTTGTCGACTCCGCCAAAGAGACCATCGAAGGCATTCGCCTCATTAAACAGAAGTTGCCCGGTGTGATGACTTCGCTTGGTGTGAGCAACCTCTCGTTTGGTTTTGCTCCACAAGCCCGCCCGCCGTTGAACTCGGTCATGCTGTATTACTGCGTGCAAGCTGGTTTGGACATGGCAATCGTCAACGCCGCGCATGTGATGCCCTATACCGAGATCGGCACCGAAGAACGCGAACTTTGCGAAGATCTTATTTTCAATCGTCGCGAAGATGCGCTTCAGCGTTTCATCCAGCATTTTGAGAACGTTGAGGTTTCCACTGAATCCAATATTGCTGACCCCACCGAAGGCATGACCTCCGAGCAGAAACTGCATTGGAAGATTTTGCATCGCGTCAAGGAAGGTGTTGAAGCCGATATTGACGACCCAGACTCATCAACCCCTCCCGTTGAGACGACGGCAATACGAAGCCACGCGAAGTCGCTGTTCGTAAGAATAATTCCCCCCCCCGCCGCACATTTCCCCCCCCACCCCCCAAAAGAGGTGATTTTGACTTCCCGCCATGAAAGAAGTCCCGGCAAGTTCGGCGCGGGTGAATTGATCCTGCCCTTTCGTATTGCAATCCGCCGAAACGATGAAGAAGACCGTTTCTCATCTTGAAAATTATCTTGAGAAAGTGGAAGGTGTCACCAAGGGAACCGTTGTCATCGCCACCGTCTACGGCGATGTGCATGACATCGGCAAAAATCTGGTCAAGACCATTCTCGCCAACAACGGCTACACCGTCATTGACCTCGGCAAGCAAGTCCCTGCCGAAACCATCATTACCGAATCTGTGAAAGCCAATGCTACTGCGATTGGTTTGTCTGCATTGCTGGTCTCTACTTCCAAGCAGATGCCGCTCATCGTCAACGAAATGCAGCGCCGCGGACATAAGATTCCCGTTCTCATCGGTGGCGCAGCCATCAACCGCCGCTTCGGTCGCCGCATCCTCTTCACTGAAGGCGGCGAAGCCTATGAGCCGGGTGTCTTCTATTGTAAGGACGCCTTCGAAGGCTTGGATACGATGGATGCATTGATCGATCCCAACCGCAAGCCAGCCATGCTCGAACAACTGCGCAAAGATGCGGATATGGAAATGAACCGCGCCTCACAATTCGCGCCGACAGCTGCCACTGGTCAACGTTCATCTATTACGCCCGCGCCGATTGCCCTCCCCACCAAACTCGGACAGCGCATCGTCAAAGACATGCCGCTTGAAATGGTCTTGAAGCATCTCAACATGAACGAGTTGTATCGTCTCTCATGGGGTGCCAAGAACACACATGGCAAGGAATGGGAAAAATTAAAGAAAGACTTTGATGCCCGTCTCGCCAAGATGACCAAAGATGCACTCAAAGAAGGCTGGATCAGACCCCAAGCCGTCTACGGTTACTTTGCCTGTCAAGCCGATGGCGATAGTTTAATCATCTACGATAACGCCGAAAACAAAAAAGAAATTGAACGCTTCCACTTCCCGCGCCAGCCTTATGATGACCATCTTGCGCTCTCCGATTACTACGCCTCCGTCGAGTCAGGTCAAATGGATGTGGTCGCGCTTCAGGTCGTGACCGTCGGTCAAGCCGCCAGCGACAAGTTCGATAAAATGCAAGCTGCCAACGATTACACCGAAGCCTACTTCGTGCATGGGCTCGCCGTCCAAGCCGCCGAAGCGACTGCCAACTATCTCCACGAACATGTTCGCCGAGAACTTGGTCTTGCCGAGGAACAGGGCAAGCGTTACTCATGGGGATATCCCGCCATCCCCGAACTCGAAGATCATTTTAAAGTCTTCAAACTTTTGCCTGCTGTCGAATCTGAACTAGGTATGAGCCTTGCCGTTTCCGGTCAGCTCATTCCTGAGCAATCCACTGCCGCTATCATCGTTCATCACAAAGATGCGAAGTATTATGCGGTGGGTGAGAGCCGTGTGGAGCAGTTGACGAAGTAACGATGTCCTTTCCGCTTGCGTTGGTTTTCCATTCTTCGTTTTTGAAGGATAATAGGATGGTTGAACCTGTCTGGAAAAACGAATGAAGTTACCTATCCGTATATTGATCTTTGCCAGCTTGCTTGTAGGGTTGTTTACGTTTAAGAACTATGGCGAAAGTTGGGATGAGCCCGATATTTACCGCTATGGTGAATATGCGTTGGATGCTTATCAGTACATTACGCATCCTCAGGACCTGCCTAACTTTGATACGAACCTGGATTTTTACGGTCCCGCCTATTTCATTTTAGTGTCCATCCTTGCTCAGGGATTAATGACGATCTTTCCAACATGGTCGGTCGTTGAAGCCTGGCACCTTCTTTATTTTCTGACATTTCTCGCCGGTGTTTATGTGTTGTACCTTCTGGCAAGGCGCTGGTTAAGTGAATGGGCTGCTCTTGGTGTCACGCTTTTGTTTTTGACCCAGCCTTTATTGTGGGGGCACGCGTTTATCAACCCCAAGGATACGCCTTTCATGGTTTTCTTCATGATGAGTGTTTATTTTGGGCTTCGGTTCATGGATGCAGAACTACGCCTCGCTCAACGTTGGGTTTGGGTTGCCCTTGCTGGAATTTTCCTTGGGCTGACGATCTCGCTCCGTGTGCTCGGTCCGCTGGCAGGGATGATCGTGCTGGCAAATGCAGGCATGAAGGATTGGCGAAAAACGCTCGTCTATTCTGTTCCTTATTTGTGTATTGCAGGGTTGGCGGCTTATCTGACATGGCCATTCCTATGGGCGGCGCCTGTTACAAATTATCTCGAAAGCCTGAGGTTAATGTCGGAATTTCCTTTCGATGCTGCAGTGTTGTTCAATGGCACACTCTACCCGCCGGAAGCTGTGCCACGCTTGTATTTTCCGATATTGTTCGCTTTGCAATTGACGGAGCCTGTGTTGCTTCTTTTCCCGATCGGCATGATTGCCTTGCTCGCATCTTTTCGTCAACGTGATAAGGGGGAGCCGGTCGTTTTAATTTCTGGGTGGTTGATCCTGCCTGCATTGGCGGTGATCGTGCTTCGTAGTAATTTATACGATAATGCCCGCCAGCTCTATTTCTTGTTGCCGCCCATATTCCTTGTTTCAGGCTTTACGTTGGACTTGATTCTTAAGTACGTCACACGTCCCATTGTAAGAAGCACGGTTTTATTCGCGCTGGCATTGCCGGGACTGTTCGCCATCGTTCAATTGCATCCTTTTGAATACGTGTATTACAACAGCTTCATTGGCGGTGTGGATGGGGCAGCGCATCGGTTTGAAACAGATTACTGGGGGACTTCGTTCAAAAATGCCCTGGAGTATCTCAACGGCATTGCGCCGGAACAAGCCCGTATTTTGGTTCTCTCCGGTCCGGATGATATTGCCCGCCGTTATGCCCGCACTGATCTGCAGATCGTCACCGAGGAGACCGATTACAACCACGAAGGCGATTTTGATTATGTCCTGATCTTGACACGTAAAAATTTAGGCGAACAACGTTGTAGAAAATCCGAGACCGTCCACACGGTCGGCAGGGATGATGTTGTATTCACCTTCGTCAAAAAACTGGGACCAGATGGTCTTTGCAAGTAATAAACTGATCATGAAAAGATAACCGCATGAGAAAATATTTTCAAATCGCCCTGAATGCGTGGCTTATGTCCACGGTGCTAGCCATAACCCAGCTCGTCATCATCTACTTCCGTAACGGTGTGACAGGGTTGAATCTCTTCATACAGGAGTGGCCGCTTTCCAACCTGGCGGTGACGCTTGCCGCTACGACCGTCACATGGGTATTGGCAGGCGTATTGCTTTATCTTCTTGCTAATGGAAAGATCAATAAATCCAATGCCTGGCAGACATTTGGGTTTTTTCTTGTAATGTTCGTTTACCTCAATATTTTGCGCGAGCGCTTTCGCTATGGCGACTATCACTATTATCTTGAAGCCGCTACCGCTCTTGCCAATGGGCAGCCCCTGCCTGACACTTATCTCTATCTTCCGCTTTGGGGCACGCTTTTGCGCTTTCTTGTCCCGCTTGGCGATCAAGGCGTAATGATCGTCCTCTGGCTTGTCAATATCGTTGCTCTTGGCGCGTTTTACTTTTTATTGATCCAGACCCTTGAGCGCTATAACTTTCCTCGTCGTATTTCCGTCCTCATCACCATCCTCTTTCTGCTCATCAATACTCCTTTGATGCGCACGCTGGGATTCCTCCAGGTCAACTTGATGACTCTCGACCTAATTCTGCTTAGCATTCTTGCATATCCCAAAAACAACTTCCTGTCTGCTTTAGCCCTTGCTGTTGCTGTTCACCTCAAAACCTCTCCTGCGGTCATCGTACTTGCCTTTCTGCTTGAATTCAACTGGCGCTGGATGTTTTGGTTCGGTGTGAGCTTTCTTGGCATTGGTCTATTCCCAATTGCCATGCACGGCGTGGATATTTATCTGCAGTTCGTCAATAACACGATTGCGCTTGCCCAGATCCCCGATACGAACTTCCATGACACTTCCTTTGACTCGTTCCTGCGCTTTTTCAATCCTTTCTTTGGGATCCAGATCGCACAGACCCGCCTTATGGCGCTGGGTGCCAAGGTTTTGTTGCTTGTTGCAACCCTCTGGACGATGACGCAGAACGTGCGCGAACGGTCTTTCTTAAGAGAAGGTCGCCTGCTCAACGCCCTTCCTTCTTTATTTGTATTTATGACCCTCGCTTCGCCCATCGTCTGGGATCATCACGGCATTTTCCTTACGTTGACGTTTCTACTCATGCTCAAACTCATTCGGTCTCCGGGGCATTGGGTGGTGTTTATGGCTGCTTATTTCTTTGAGTTCATGCTGCCTTCCTTTGACTTCTTCCCCTGGTCTTACGGGCGTCTTGTTGCGCCGATGGTTGTCCTTTGGTTGATGTTTGCCTTCCGGAAGAAGGATGAGCCATCTTCTTTCATTGTCTCTGTAGATCAGTGGCTGATGAAATTGGAAAGTTGATAAAACCGGATCGTAAAGACAACAAAGGGTCACAAAGGGTTTTGAGAAATTCCTTTGTGACCCTTTGTAATAGTTCGTGGTTTAATACTCATACATGAAGAGATACCTTTCCGCCATCCTCCTTACCTGCGTTTTTCTTGCGGGCTTGCTCACCTTCAATCGATATGGTGAAAGTTGGGACGACCGCTCGCTGCAAAAATATGCCGAGAAATCCATCAACGCCTACAGCACATTTCCTAAAGAAGGCGTCGTCAGTATAGGACGTGAAGACCTCGGCTTTTATGGACCCTTCTTCGTCATGTTTACCGATTGGGCGTCCAAATCTTTAAGCCCTATTTTGCCATTCACCCTGCCCGACCTCCGTCATCTGATCTATTACCTGACCTATTTCGCAGGTGTGCTCGCCTTTCACTCCATCGCCAACCGCTGGCTTAGCCCTGTTCCGGCACTCGGTGCTACTTTGCTTTTTGCCACCCAGCCTGTCTTTTGGGGGCACGCCTTCATCAACCCCAAAGATACACCCTTCCTTGCGCTCTTTCTTCTTTCTGTATCCTTTGGGATGCAAGCCTTTGACAAGCTCGAAGCATCCCCCACTATTGACCTTTCCCTCCGCTCCAAACGGACTCTCGCGCTTCTCACCATGCTTTGGCTTGTGTCGGTTTTCGGGCTTTTTATTTTCACCCAAGCCATTCATACCTACATCGAAACTCTTGTCATCTCTGCGCAAGCCGGGAATTCCAATGTCCTTTCTTTCATTGCCAAGGACATCTCCGCCGTTCCTGTAGAGACGTACACCCAGCGTTATTTCATCCTGTTTTTGCAATTGCGTACGTATTACTTTTTGCTAATTACTTTGATTCTTTTGATCACTTGGTATGCATTGCATCCAAACCTGCCAAATTACCTGTTCGCTATTCTTCCAGCCGCCCTCCTGCTCGGATTCGCCACCTCCACTCGCATTCTCGGACCCTTTGCAGGTGTCATCGTTACATATTATGCATTCCGTACAAAAGGCAAGCGGGCAATTCCTGTCATTGCCATGTATGCGGTCACTGCTCTCATGGCTGTCTACATCTCCTGGCCCTACTTGTGGATGAACCCCATTCCGCGTTTCTTTGAAAGCTTGAGGGAAATGTCCCTTTACCCGTGGTTGGGCGGTGTGATCTTCAATGGAACACTTTATCAATCAACCGAACTGCCAATTTCCTATTTGCCAACCTTGCTGGCGATCCAGTTGACCGAACCGGTCTGGGTGTTGTCTGTGGTCGGATGGCTGGCGGCAGCTCTCGACAAAGAGAAGAAGCGCACATTGGTGGAAGCGGCGCTGCTATGGTTTGTCCTCCCGTTGTGTGCGTTCATCTTTTTCAAGGTCGCGTTATACGATAACTTCCGTCAGATCCTTTTTATTCTGCCGCCCGTCTTTTTGATGGCAGGTGTTGCGTTCGAAGCGGTTAAGAATGTAAAATGGCAAGCCGCATTGGTCGTAGTGACACTGCTCCCGGCTGTGTTTGGTGTTGCCTCCTTGCGTCCTTATGAATATATGTATTACAACCAATTTGTTGGTGGTGTAAATGGCGCAGCAGACCGTTACGAAACCGATTATTGGGCGACTTCCTATCGCGAGGCGGCGGAATATGTGAATGGTGTGGCTTCGCCAAATGCAAATATCTGGGTCGAAGGACCGGCGCATTTATTCTCGATGTTCGCCCGTGAAGACTTAAAGATATATTCGTCAGGCGAAACGGAACGTGCTGAGAGTTATCAATATGTGGTGACAACGACCCGTTATAACTTTGACGAATCTGTGTATCCTGATGCTGAAACGGTGTATCGTGTTGCACGCGGAAATGCTGTATTGGCTGTGGTCAAAAAGCCCTGAAGGTAAGATGAATATAAATCCCGTAAAAGAGAAATTTAACAAGCAAGATTTTGTAGTACTGTGCGTGTTTCTGATATGCCTGCTTGCAGGGCTGTTCATGTTTAACGACTATGGCGCTAGTTGGGACGAGAACATCATGCAGGTGTATGCTGACCAGTCATTTGAGAATTATGCGCAGTGGTTTAATAAAGGCGAAGTGAAACTTGAACATGAGACCCTGCAGTATTACGGTCCATTCTTCATGATGATGGTTCAAGGCGCTTCCCGCTTTTTGGACACTCTGTCCGAAGCCAATATTGCCGATCTGCGGCATCTGAGCTTTTTCCTAGTGTACTTTGCCAGCGTTGTGGCTTTTTATACAATCGCCCGCCGCTGGTTCGACAGGACCTCTTCTCTTGGCGCGACTTTGCTTTATGCGCTTCAGCCGGTTTTGTGGGGGCACGCATTTATCAACCCCAAAGATGCGCCTTTCATGTCCATGATGGTGATCAGTGTGGCGGCGGGATTCAAGATGGTGGATGTTCTTTATGGTCTGCCTGATATGCCCGTAAACAAGCCGCAGGTATGGGTCCTTTCGTTGTTGTGGCTGTTTTCAGTGTTGCTGTTGTTCCTGTTGACCCCGCTTATTTACAACTGGATCACAAACCTCGTTGTATCGGCGAAGGCAGGGGAAAGCAACCTTGTTTCAATGTTTGCTTCTAAACTGAATCAGGTTCCTGCCAAGGTTTATATTACGCGCTATTTCCTGCTTTTCCTGCGTGCGCGTGTTGTGTACGCATTCCTGTCTTTTGCCGCTTTGCTTTACTTCTGGTATCGAACCCAGCCGATGTTGTTAAAGATATTGGCTGTTGTAATTGTGCCTGCTATCCTGTTGGGGTTTACCACCTCAACGCGTGTCCTTGGTCCGTTTGCGGGGGTGATCGTGGCGTATTATGCCGTTGTGCGGAGTCTCCCGATTCGACTTGCCAGCTGGCGATCTATTTTGGCGGCGTTTGGGATGTATCTTTTTATAGCCCTGACCGCTGCCTACCTGACATGGCCCTTTCTGTGGATGAACCCTGCAGGGAATTTTCTGGCGACCGTGCAAAAAATGTCGGCATTCCCGTGGGCGGGGCAGGTCCTGTTCAATGGCAACCTGTATGCCGCTACTGAAACCCCTTTTGCTTACCTGCCTGTGCTTTTGTTGATCCAGATGACCGAACCGGTCTGGATACTGGCTGTGCTCGGACTTGGATTTGCTTTGTTTGGCAACCGCAAAAAAATAGACCTGGTCATTCTATTCACGCTTTGGTTCTTGCTTCCGTTTCTTGCTTTAACCTTGCGGCATACAACCATCTTTGATAATTTTCGGCATGTTCTTTTTATATTGCCCGCAGTTTTTCTCCTCTCGGGCAGTGTTTTTGAAAAGATCGCTAAGCCCGGTTGGCGTATTGCTTTAATTGTTGTGTGTCTTTTGCCGGGCATTTTTGGTATTATGTCACTGCATCCGTATGAGTATGCATATTACAACCAATTTATTGGCGGGCTTAACGGTGCACAGGGACGTTTTGAATCAGATTACTGGCTGACCTCTTTCCGTGAGGCTGCGGAATATGTCAACGCCAACGCTTCTCCCGACGCCGGGGTCTGGGTCGAAGGACCCGGGCATGTATTTTCTCCGTATGCACGGGCTGACTTGAAGATCAACTCATGGAGTTCCGAAGTGCCTGTGGATCGTTATGAATATGTGGTGGCGTCCTATCGCTTTTTTTCGACTGAAACTGCCCAGCCCAAAGCGCCGGTTATATTTGAGATCGTGCGCGATGATGTGATACTGGCTGTTATAAGAAAACCTTGAAAGAGAAACGATGAACTTACTTGATACCCTTGCTAAAAAGACCCTGGTCGCTGATGGCGCGATGGGCACCATGCTGCATGCGCGTGGAGTCGGCTTTGATAAATGTTTCGACGAACTGAACCTGACCAACCCCGCCGCCGTGGCGGATGTTCACCGCGAATATATCGAAGCGGGCGCAGAATTGGTCATTACCAATACCTTTGGCGCGAATCGTTATAAGTTATCCAAACATGGCTTGCAGGGCGATGTGGCCGAGATCAACGGTGCAGGCGTGGAACTTGCCAAACGTGTGGTTGCTGCATCGTTCAAAGACGTGCTGATCGCAGGCGATGTCGGTCCGCTTGGAGTGAGGATCGCCCCGTATGGGCGAGTCAAGCTCGAGGAGGCGCGTGAAGCGTTTGCCGAGCAGATCAAGTCACTTGCAAATGCAGGCGCTGACCTCATCATCATCGAGACCATGTCTGACCTGTACGAAATTCAAGAGGCGATCCGTGCGGCGAAGGAAAATTCATCCCTGCCCATCATCGCTTCTGTAACTTTCACCCGTGATGACCGCACCCTGCTGGGTGATGACCCAGCCAAAGTGGCGCATCGCCTTGCTGCCTCAGGCGCTGATGTGATCGGTGTCAACTGTTCCGGCGGACCTTCGCAATTACTGCGCATCCTCAAACAAATGCGCCATGCTGAACCGAATGCTAAATTCTGGGTAAAACCGAACGCTGGCTGGCCCGAACAAGTCAGCGGACGTATTATGTATCCTGCCGATGCAGATTACTTCGGCGAATATGCGCTTCAATTCCGTGAAGCCGGTGCGAACATTGTGGGCGGATGTTGCGGTACTACACCTCAGCACATCGCCGCGATGAAGAAGGCACTGGAATCTTCACCGGTCGCGCCCGTTGCTGAAATTTCCCTTTTACCTGAAGATGAGATATCAACCGAGCCTGCCGACCAGCCTACGCAACTGGCGCAACGTCTTGCGGATGGAAAATTTTCCATCTGTGTAGAAATGGATCCTCCGCGCGGACTTTCGACTCATAAACTTCTTGCAGGCGCATCCCTTTTGCATGACTCCGGCGCCGATATTATCAATGTTGCAGACAGCCCCCTGGCGCGCATGCGCATGTCTGCCTGGGCGGTGTGTGATGTGGTGCAGCGAACAGTGGGGGTGGAGACCACCTTGCATTTCCCCACCCGCGGACGAAATCTCCTGCGTGTGCAAGGTGACTTGCTCGCTGCGCATGCCATTGGGCTGCGCAATGTTTTCGTCGTGATGGGTGACCCAACTTCCATCGGTGATTACCCCGAAGCGACCGATAACTATGACCTCGTTCCTTCCGGTCTCATCAAACTTATCAAGCAGGGTTTCAACATGGGTGTGGATCATTCCGGCACGAGTATTGGTCAACCGACCAATTTCTTTGTTGGTGCGGCGCTCAACCTGTGTCCGCAGGATATGGAAACCGAAGTTAAGAACCTGCATCGCAAGATCAAAGCGGGTGCCGATTTCTTCCTTACCCAGCCTATTTATCGTGCCGATGACGGTCCGAAACTTATCGAAGCCTACGAAGCCAAACACGGCAAACTTCATCAACCCATTCTGGCGGGCATTTTGCCGCTGGTCAGTGCGCGTCATGCCAACTTCCTGCATAACGAAGTCCCCGGCATCTCCATTCCAGACGAAGCCCGTACGCGCATCGAAGCCGCTGGGGATGGCGGCGCGAAGGTCGGTGTGGAGCTGGCAGTTGAGTTGATCGAAGGTATCAAAGACTGGGCAAGCGGCATTTACATGATGCCTCAGTTCCACCGCTACGATCAGGCGTCGGAGATCATTGTTGCAGTAAAAGAATAAACCAAGGTGACGGTCACTTCAAAAGTGACCGTCACCTTTATAATCAAGGCATGAGATTCTCCCGTATCCTCTTCAGCGTTTTGACTGGTTTCCTCACCAGCCTTTTTCTGGCTGTGACCTTTTTCCACTTGTCTGATTTTTCTTCGCTGATAGACCGCCTCTTCCTTGTCCTTATCCCAACTCTTGCCTTTGGCATTCTCTACCATCAAAGCTTTCCTGCCATCTCTGCATGGCTGCACCACATTCAATCGCTGTTCTCCGTTTTCTCCCTCTCACTCTCTTTCCTTGTTAGCCTAAACCTCACCTACGGCGCTGTGGGTTTTCTGCACGAGGTCATTGCCGCTCCATTCGGCATGGTCTTGTTCACGGTGGCGCTGATGACAGCAGGTACGACCCTCGGTTATTTTTTGACTCACCGCGCTATTACCTCGTTTCGCGAAGGCTTTCTCAGCAAGCCCTTGAACGTTATCCTTGCTCTTTCAATTCCCGTTCTGTGGATCGCCTTTATATATGCCGCAGCGCAATTCCCCTCCATGTTCAACATGGACTATATCCGCGTCCCGTCTGAATGGATGGCGCTCTTTATTCTCACTGCCCTCCTCTCTGTCATTCCCGCTCTTTTCTTTCTTGATCGTCTTGTTCATCGTTCATCATTCGTCATTGATCACTCTCCCGGTCTTTATGCCGCAGGGATGTTCTTCCTTATCGAACTCATTATTGCCCGCACACTTAATCACCCTGCCCTCGAAAAAAATACCGTCCTCTTCGAAGCCGATGCCGGTCCGTGGATGACCATCCTTGCGAGCCCGGATAGTGCACCGATCAACCGCGCTGTGCATCCGTTGAGCCTTATTCTCGCCCGCCCACTGGTGCGCCTCTTCTCCGGCTGGATGGGGGAACATTACGCCCTCGGCGGCATGCTCGCTGTCTCTGTGATTGCGGCAGCCTGTGTTTTTATGGTCTGGCTCTTCGTCAAACGTGCCACGCACTCAGATACTTATGCCTTTCTTTTTGCGCTATTGCTTGGTTCCACTGCCACACACTTATTATTCGGATCGCTCACTGAGAATTATATTTTTGGTGCGGCGGCATTGATCTTCTTTTTTCTTCTGATTCAATCCAACGAAACCCGCTTCTCTTTTCTTGTCCCTGCGGGCTTGTTTCTTTTTGGTATTACCATCACCAATATTGCACAGGGCGTCATTGCATTATTCTTCAATAGATTTGGTTTCAAACGTCTTGTCCAATATTCATTGCTCGTCTTGTCTCTTGGTGTCTTGTTAACCTCCCTGACAGATATCATTTACCCCAAATTCCAAACGCTTTTCTTCGTCCCGCAGGATATCGCCTTTGAGTTTAATTTTGTCCGCTCCACCGATGGGAATTTATCCGACCCCATGCGCCTGTCTGACCCGGCTTCCATTACTCGCAAGATAAATGTGGTTGCGCGAACGGTCATTCTCTATGGCGCGGTAGGACCGACTGTCATCGAAGCTGTGTCTGAGAAACCACCGTTCCCCACCATCGATATCAAAACCTTCGATGTGCGCGCTGGAAAGCTGGCATCCTATAAAGGGCTGGCTAATTTATCGCTTGCCATGTGGCTGCTGTTGCTGGCAGGCGCTTTCGGTATGTTCGTGAAGAATGCCCGGACCTCTCCACATACTCCGCTGATTCTCGGTCTACTTGGCGCGATCGGATTTAACTTTCTCATGCACCTGTTCTATGGCACTGAGCTTTTCTTGTACACGCCTTATTGGGTATACGCCTTTGTATTATTCATTGCCTTGGCGTTTTCCAGCGTTGCTGAAAATACAAGCTTCCAATGGGGGCTGGCGGTCATCGTGTTGACCCTGATGGTCAATAACTTTAGCTTCATGTTCAACATCTGGCATGCCCTTGCTCCCTTTTACGCGGCAGTTCCCTGAATTGAATGCAAGTTTTGGGTTGGATGCCAATCCGATGCTTATATGTTAAAAGCTAACGCAACCCCCCCCCCCCCCCCCCCCCCCCCCCCCCCCCCCCCCCCTTCCCTGGGGGGGGGGGGGGGGGCCCCCCCCCCCCCCCCCCCCCCCCCCCCCTTCCCCTCTCCTTTTTTTTTTTTTTTCCCCCCCAAAACAAAAACAAACCCCCCCCCCCCCCCCCCCCCCCTCTTTTTTTTTTTTCTCCTTCTCCCCCCCCCCCCCCCCCCCCCCCCTTCTAACCCCCCCCCCCCCCCCCCCTTTTTTTTTTTTTCCGTTATTCGTTTTGTGGCTTTTTATCTGGATTAAGTCGCCGCAGGAACTTTTACAAAGAGAGTTGACCCATGCTTCTTACAATTGATATTGGCAACACCAACCTTACACTTGGTTTGTACGAAGGCGATACGCTTGGCGCGCACTGGCGGCTCTCCACGGATCACAACCGCATGCCCGACGAATATGGTTTGCAGTTCCTGGGGGTGTTGCAAAATGCAGGTAAAACCCTGGCAGATATTCAAGGGGTTTCGCTGGCATCGGTTGTCCCGCCGTTGACCGGGCGGGTCGTGCAGGCGTGTCGTGAGTACCTCAAATTGGAACCGCTCGTGGTGGATGCCGGTATTAAGACAGGTATCAAGATCCGTTATGAAGACCCCAAAGCCGTTGGCGCGGACCGTGTCTGTGATGCGGTGGCGGTGATGAAACTTTACGGGGGACCAGCCTGCGTGGTGGACTTTGGCACCGCGACCACATTTAATGCGATCACCAAAGAAGGTGAATATCTTGGCGGTGCCATCACTGCGGGGATCAACCTTGCTGCCGAAGCGTTATATACCCGCGCGGCAAAATTGCCGCGTATCGACCTTCAAGTGCCGCCTTCGGTCATTGGACGTAATACCGTCCATGCCATGCAGTCCGGGCTATTATTCGGGTATGTGAGCATGGTCGAAGGTATGGTTGCGCGCTTCCGCGCTGAACTTGGCAATGATATGAAAGTCGTTGCCACGGGAGGGTTGGCAGAAGTGGTTGCCAAAGAAACCAAAGTCATTGATATCATCTCTCCCTGGCTCACGCTCGAAGGGCTGCGGATCATCTGGGAGATCAATCGTTCGTAAATTTTCCTTGCCAGGCATGGTCAATAATCGTACCTTTCCGTGACCCATGACAGCCGTCATGGGTCACGGTGATTTAATACATGCTTCAGGGTGGGGAACGATGATTTTACACACTCGTTACACTGGCTTCAATTCCATACAATAAGTGTATAAAAATATTCAGGAGAATTTCATGAAGAAGACATCCCTTTTGACCTTGTTTGCGATTGCATGTATTGCTTTGGCAGCCTGCAACGCGCCTCTTGCCACCGCCGCAAGCGGACCTGCCCCCTCTACCGATTCTCAACCGGCAGCCACGGATGCCGCTCAAGCAACGTCCGGGCAGACCGTAGCGACTGTGCCCGATGGCTCACTGACGTATCCCATTGTGGATACGGCGCAGACTTACTGTTACGATAATTCAGCATTAATTGCCTGTCCGCAAAGCGGAGGAAACTTTGCCGGACAAGACGGAAATTATCAAGGCTATGCACCCAAGTATCAGGATAATGGGGATGGTACCGTGACTGACCTGGCGACCGGCTTGATGTGGTCTCAGTCGCCTGATTTCAACAGCGATGGCACGATCAACTCCAGCGATAAGATGACCTTTGCGAACGCCATGAGCAGCGCAGATTCTTCCACTCTGGCAGGCTTTGACGATTGGCGTTTGCCGACCATCAAAGAACTATATTCTCTCGTATTGTTCGACGGCACGGATGTGAGCAATTGTATGAATTCCTCTTCCTGCTTTGCAACCCCATTCGTGGATACGACCTACTTTGGCTTTGGTTATGGCGATACGGCTGCGGGTGAACGTGTGATCGATGCGCAGTTCTGGTCGAGCACACAGTATGTCAGCACCACCATGGGTGGCAGTGCCACGGCATTTGGTTATAACTTTGCCGATGGACGTATCAAGGGTTATCCTATTTCCAGTCCGCGCGGTGAAACGCTGCAATACGTCCGCTATGTGCGCGGCAGTTCAAGTTACGGCATCAATGCTTTTGTTGATAATGGCAATGGCACCATCACCGACAATGCCACTGGTCTGACCTGGATGCAGGCAGATAGCGGTGCAGGCATGAACTGGGGCGATGCCTTGAATTATTGTGAAGGTTCCACCGCCAGCGGCTTCGACGATTGGCGTCTGCCTAGCGCGAAGGAATTACAGAGCCTTCTCGATTATTCACGTTCTCCCGCCACCACTGGAACAGCGGCGATCGATCCCATCTTCCAGACCTCGACCATCACTGCTGAAGGCGGCGCGGCGGATTATCCCTTCTATTGGACAAGTACAACACACGCCTCTTCGAATGGCAGCAGCGACTTTGCAGTCTACATTTCGTTCGGTACCGCGTATGGATATATGACCGGTCCAAATGGCGGATCAGCTCAATTGATGGATGTACACGGAGCGGGCGCTCAACGCAGTGACCCAAAATCAGGTGACGCTTCGCAATATCCTGAAGGGCATGGTCCTCAAGGTGACGTGGTGCGCGTCAATAATTATGTGCGCTGTGTGCGCGGCGGGGATGTGAGCTACACCTCCGGGAATGGAACGCTCACTCCGCGCCCGAGCATGGATATTTCTTCCAGCAGCAGCGGCGGACAGCCTCAAGCTGGGCAAACGCCTGCTGGTCAGAATCAACCCTCGGGTCAGGCTGGAGGCGCACAAGCTGGGCAGGGGCAGCAGCCCCCTCAGGAGGCCATCACCGCATGCAGCGGCTTGTCCAGTGGCTCATCCTGCTCTATGACCACCCCAAATGGAACAGTGACTGGCACCTGTGGAACTCCGCCGAATGCAACCCAATTGGCATGTATGCCCGCCGGTGGACCGCCCGCTGGACCGTAGATCTTTCAATAAAAATGGACTGGCATATGCCAGTCCATTTTTATTTACCCATGACGCCCGTCATGGGTGTTTATGTCAATCTGCATGTGTAGGCAGCCTGGATGGTGACGGCAGACACTCTCTGAAATCCCTTCCTGCCTATAAAATAAACTCAAGATCGAACGTAAGGAGTTGATATTGAAAAATAAAAAAACGAAACAAATTTGCTGGATGGACGACCTTGTGTCGTAATAATGATGAAACTAAAAAGGAGTTAACATGAAAAACAAAAAGACTTTATTTATAACCTGCGTTGCCCTGTTCGCAGTTTTACTGAGCGCCTGTGCCGGAGCCGTAAGCGAAACCACTGCACAGACAGGAGCGGTGCAGACTGAGCCGAATGCAGTGGAAGTTTCTGCGGCAGGGAGCAATGCCAATCAGATCGTCTCTGATGGACCTGCCCAGAATGGACGCGGCGAACGCGATCTGACCGCTGCTGCTGAGGCGCTGGGCGTCACTGTGGAAGAACTTCAGGCTGCTTTACAAGCTGCGATCCCTGCCGATTGTACCGGCGGCTCAACGGATCAGAATGCTCAGCCGGGCGAAAATACAAAGTGCCGTCCTGACATGACCGTTGTGGCAGAAACTCTGGGCGTAACCGCAGAAGAACTGCAATCTGCATTGGGCATGGGCGGGCGTGGTGAACGCGACCTGACCGCCGCTGCGGAAGCCCTCGGCGTGACCGTGGAAGAACTGCAACAGGCATTCACCGATGCGAAACCTGCCGAGTGTGCCGCAACCGATGGGACACAACCTGCTCAAGGCACAGATTGTCGTCCTGATATCGAAGCTGTAGCCACTGCGTTGGGCGTGACGGTGGAAGAACTTCAATCTGCCCTGGGAGATCGTGGCGGGAATAGATTGGCTGCTGCCGCTGAAACCCTCGGTGTGACCGAAGAGGAATTGCAGCAGGCATTGCAGGATGCGAAACCCGCTGAATGTGCGACCGCTGAAGAAGGACAGCCTAAGGATCCGAACTGCCGAGCCGACCTTGAAACTGCAGCTACAACTCTGGGCGTCACTACAGAAGAACTTCAACAGGCGCTGGGCAAGCCGGAAGGTGGACCTGGCGGACCAAATGGACAGAACAGTGGAGCCGGTGGACAAAATGGTGGACCGGGCGGGCAAAACGGCGGTCAGCCTCCTGCTGGTGCACCTTCCCAACCGTAGCGTGATCTGAATTAAAGAGGAGCCCCATGACAACCGTCATGGGGCTTTGTGTTTTATGCATGCTTTATGCAGGCGAGTGATGATTTTACACACTCATTACATGTCGTTCACATCCATACAATACGAATAGGAATTCCAAAATCATAAACACAAAGGAGTGTGACGATGAAAAAAGTAACTAGAGCTTTATTGATAGTCATAAGCGTGATCGCAACAGGTTGTCAGTCGGTTCTGCCGGAACGGGTGGACACTTCAACACAAAGCCCGGATTATGAAATCTCTGCAAGCGGGCAGGATACGACAAGCCTGGAGATTATGCCGCTGGATGGCAAAGGCAATAATATTGCCAACCCTGATTGGGGAAGTGTAAACCAGAATTTACTGCGCCTTTCTCCTGCAGATTATGGTGACGGGATTAGCAGCCCTGCCGGGGCGAACCGCCCCAGCCCGCGTGTGGTGAGCAATGCTTTCTCAGTTAGCCCGGAAGAAGGGATAGTCAATGATCGTGATTTCACTGCATTCGTTTATGCCTGGGGACAGTTCCTCGACCATGATATTGACCTTACCGGTTCCGCCGATCCGAAAGAAATGCAGCCGGTGTTGGTCCCTTCGGGTGACCAGTGGTTCGACCCTGCGGAACCGGTTCGATGGAGATCTCATTTTCACGCTCACAATATGATCCCGCCACTGGGACAGATACCCCGCGTGAGCAGATCAATGCGATCACAGCGTTCGTGGATGGGTCTCAAGTCTATGGCGTGGATGCCGAGCGTGCTGCTGCCTTGCGCGAGTTTGTGGGCGGGCGCATGAAGATGAGCGAAGGCGACCTGATGCCGATCAATACGGAGGGGTTTGCAAATGCCAACGATGCCCACCGTGTAGACGATTCTCAATTATTCCTGGCGGGTGATGTGCGTGCAAATGAAAACCCCGAGTTGATGTCTTTGCATATCCTCTTTCTACGCGAGCATAACCGTATTGCGGCAGAAGCAGCGCAACAGCACCCGGATTGGACCGATGAAGAACTCTACCAGTATGCCCGCCGCATTGTGATTGCCGAGCTTCAAAAGATCACTTACGAAGAATTCCTGCCCGCCATTCTGGGTGAGAATGCCATGCCCGATTATCGCGGCTATCAGGCGGATGTGAACCCCGGCATTGCCACCGAATTTTCCACGGCAGCATTTCGTGTGGGGCATAGCATGTTGGGGGATGATATTGAGTTTTTGGATAACGAAGGCGAAGAAAACTTTGATGCAATGCTGTTACGCGATGCCTTCTTTAACCCGACCATGCTTGACGAAACGGATATTGACCCGCTCTTGAAATATCTCGCCTCAGATAACGCCCAGGAGATCGATACCATTGTTGTAGATGATGTTCGTAACTTCCTGTTCGGGGAGCCGGGGCAGGGTGGTTTTGATCTGGCATCGTTGAACATTCAACGCGGTAGAGACCATGGCATTGCAGACTACAATACCGTACGTGAAGCCTATGGGCTGGAGCGAGTGACCAGTTTTGAGCAGATCACTTCGGACAAGAAACTGCAGGCTTCCCTTGCTGCCACCTATGGCAGCGTGGATAACATTGACCTGTGGATCGGCGGTCTGGCTGAAGACCATGTACCCGGATCCAGCATGGGCGAGACCTTTACCGCCATCATTGTGGACCAATTCGTCCGCTTGCGCGATGGGGACCGCTTCTGGTATCAATCTGCTTTGCCGAATCGCCTGGTCAAGGAGATCGAAAGCACCAGTCTGGCAGATGTGATCCGTCGCAATACCGGGTTGACCAAATTACAAGCGGATGTTTTCTTCTTCAATACATCCACAGTGATGATCGATTCGGCGATCCAGCCAACGGCGGTACCTCAAGAGCAGAACGCTCAGGGTAATGGTAATGGAAATGGAAACGGCAATCGTGGTGATGGAAATGGACGCCATGAACCACCGCAAGCCGCTTTGGATGCCTGCGCCGCCCTGCAAGCGAATGACGCCTGCTCGTTTAGTGGAAGAAATAACAATACCGTCAACGGGACGTGTGAAACCCCGCGGAATTCAAGTCAGTTGGTGTGTGAACCTGCTGGCGGACGACCATAGCTAAGTTCAAGGGCTCTATCGAGGGATTATCCCTCGATAGAGCCAAATATATTTCGTCTCAAAAAGGAAATGGATTCATGAATAGCAAATTGCTTTTATCTTTGTCTTTAATTGTCCTTTCGGCATTGACAGCCTGCCAGCCGCCTGCTCCGATTACAGAGTCTGCACCTGTTTCGACTGCACCTCAGGAACAACCTCAGGTGCAGCCCACAGATATTGCAGCTTCAACAGCCGAAGTACAGGTCAAAGCTGAGGTGTGGGCAGATAATTGGTTCGCTTTTTACCTGGCAGATCAGCTCATTAAAGAAGATTCAGTTCCGATCACGACCGAGCGCTCGTTCAACTCTGAAACGTTCACATTCACTGCGTCCTATCCCATGACCTTGAACTTTATCGCCAAAGATTTCAAGCAAGATGATACCGGTTTGGAATATATCGGTTCGAACCGCCAGCAAATGGGGGATGGCGGGCTGATCGCGCAATTTACCAATGCGCAAACCGGCGAATTAATCGCCGTCACCAACGTAGACTGGGTCTGTACGGTCATCCATGAAGCGCCGTTGGATAAATCCTGCGAGCGTGAACGTAACCCGGTGGCAGGCAGCATGCCCTGCGGCTTCACATCACTGGAAGAGCCTGCCGGTTGGATGACAGCCGCTTTCGATTCATCTTCATGGGATCATGCTTCGATCTATTCGGCAGCAGAGGTGAGCCCAAAAGATGGGTATGAGCAAATTTCATGGGATTCATCCGCGCAGTTCATTTGGGGACCCGATCTCGAAACGGATAACACCATCCTTTGTAAATTGACGGTGACCCAATGAAACAGAAAATTCTTGCGTTGTTACTAATACCTGTTTTGATTTTGGGTTGTGGCTTTGCGCCTGGCAATCCACCTCCAACCCCGGCAAACGCAGTGGTTGCGAATACTGAAATCGTTCCAGTATCTTCCGATGGCATCTTCACACTTGCCAGCCCGGAGGTAACAGAAGGCGGTGCGCTTCCCAAAGAATTCACCTGCGATGGCGCGAGTGCCACCCTGCCGCTTTCATGGAGTGGTGTTCCTGAAGGCACAAAGAGTTTTGCAGTTGTCATGCATCACATTCCGGGTCCCGATGACTCGCATTGGTATTGGGTCTTATATAACATCCCAGCCAATGTGACCAAGCTCGAAAAGAATACCAGCGGTATCGGCACGCTTGGTAACAACAGTGTGAACGGTGAAACCAAATATGCTCCACCTTGTTCCAAAGGACCCGGCGAAAAATTGTATACCTATACTATCTATGCTCTTTCTGCCGAACCGACTTTTTCCGTGCCTGCTTCTGAGGTTAGCCGGGATGTTTTGCTGGATGCCATCAAAGATATCACGCTTGCCAGTGCCACATTGAACGTAACCTACACGAGATAAACCATGTCCATTACACGACGCGACTTTCTACGCCTCTCTGCCTACGGATTCGGATCTGCATTCCTTGCTGCCTGCGGATACCGTCCCGGCGACACTCCCACGCCTCTCAATCCAACGGCGATGCCTGCTCTTTCACCCACGGTGGTCACCCAAGCCTTGAGCGAACTCGGCTTCGAAGCCTTTGCCCACCGTGTCGCTGTTCATCAGGATGGTCAATATCTTTATGTTGAATCCAATGGCATTCCCGACCACAATATGATGGTAGGTATCACCAGTTGGCAGCAGCAGGTGCCTTTGCCGCAACCCTATACCGGCAACAATGCCTGGAAGATCCCTCTCCATCCAGTCATTGCCGAGAATCCGGTTTCCGCGAAGACCAGTTTATATCGTGGAGCCATTGCGATTGCGGTGAACGGCGTACCCATCTTTAATGCGCTGAACAACCGCGGCGATGACGCCTATCTTTACGGCGAATTAGATCAATGGGGCGGTCACTCCGGGCGCGCGGACGATTATCACTATCACATTGCCCCATTGCATTTGTCTGAGATCGTTGGAGTGGATAAACCCATTGCCTACGCCCTCGATGGTTTCCCCATTTATGGTCTTACCGAGGTGGATGGTTCCGCTGTTATCGGCTTGGACGAATTCAACGGTCACTATAGCGCGGATGGCACCTATCACTATCACGGCACAACCACCTATCCTTATATCAACGGTGGGATGCGAGGTGTGGTCACAGTGCAGGGAGATCAGATCGAGCCGCAGCCACACACTACCCCGATCCGCGAAGCATTGCAGCCTTTACGCGGGGCGACCATTACGAATTTCACCGAACTGGATTCCACGCATTACTCATTGGAATATCAACTCAACGGGCAGAAATATTATGTCAACTACGGTGTGGATGGGCATGACTATACGTTCGAGTTTGTGGATGCGCAGGGTGTAAAAACAGTGGAGACCTATCATTCTCATGAATAAAAAAAGCCGCCAGAGATTTTCTCTGGCGGCTTTTTTAACTTCGATCAGCCGTTCGCAACAGGATGACCCCAAGTAATAGCAGTAAACTGCCGCCAAACTGCACGCCTGTCATCAACTCACTGAGGAACATGTACGACCAAACTGCCGTAAAGACCGGCTCCAATGTGGCGACCAGATTGGAGATCGTCGGTGAGAGATAACGGATGCTCAAGGTATACAGACCAAATCCGCCAAGGGTGGGGGCAACGCCAAGGAAGAATAACAAGCCCCAACCGGGTAGAGAATTGCCCAGCCACATCAAGTTCGAGAGTGCGGGCTGCCTGGTAATGAACAAGTCACTGCCGAGGTTGAAGAAGAATAAAAAGAATGTGGCGGATGCGAAACTATAAAGCAATGCCGTCCATGAGTCGATGTCCCGGTCTCCGGCGGCTTTGCCTTGCAGGTTGTAGACGGCGAACAGCAAACCGGTCAGCAAGCCGAAGATAATCCCGAGCGGATTTAACTTCCATGCGGCGGGGTCGGCGGCGCCAGCCACCAAAATCGTGCCGATAAAACTCAACGCGATGGAAATGATCTTGACGCTGTTGAAACGTTCTTTGAAGATGAGATAACTCAGCACAGCCGTCATTGCGGGCGAAGAAAAAGCTAACACCGTGGCAACTGCCGCCCCGTTGTATTGAACCGAAAATGTCCACATCGAATTGAAGACTGCCAGTGAAAATCCATACAAGACCATAAAGCCCCAGTGCTGGCGATCCAGTGCGAACAATTTGCGGCTGAAGACCAGCAACCCCACTACCATGCCGAAGGCTACGAACAAGTCCCGCCAGAAGGCAAGCACCAGCGAGGGCAACGAATAGGTTTTGCTCAAATAACTAATCAGCGGACCGGTCGTAGACCAGATGATGGTGGCAGTGAGTGCAATGATAAAGCCGCGAGAAGAAGTGGATTTCTGCATGAGTCTCCTTAAATAAGTGACAGTCACCTTGGAGGTGACTGTCACTTGGTAAGTGTGCCCCCACGGGAATTCGAATCCCGGTTTAGGCCTTGAGAGGGCCTCGTCCTGGGCCACTAGACGATGGGGGCTAGAGCGGGCGAGATTGTATCACCCGCGTTTTGAATCGTCAACGAAAACGTGAATTTCCTTCGGTCCATGCACGCCGATGGTCAGTGTCATTTCGATATCAGCCGTGCGTGAGGGTCCGGTGATGAAAACGGCGTTCTTTCCCTTGGCCATTTCAATGGCATCAGGCAAGGAGGGTAGGATATTTTCCGATTCCAAAACAGTGAGATGAATTTCTGGAAGCAGCGACCCAAGCAGCTCATCATCCGCCTCCAAAACGGACCCGGTATCTGCCAGCCCCACCCAAGCCTTCGTCACACCGATGGTGAGAGTCGGGTCGGGGTTATGGGTGAAGTCAATGCCTGCCTGGCGCAAAAGGGATTCATTGAGCACGTTTGGTTGCAGATAGATTTTTGTAACGCTCTTCGACAGTAGATATTCGATAATCGATTGGGTTGGATTACTTGTTTGATATACATTACCGGAGAGGGCGGTGAGTTCGGTGGTGAAGCGAGTAAGGCGGGAATCGGGAATTGATACATCGTGGATTGGTTCGGGTGTATTCCCATTTTGGGAAACAGTTTGCGGGAGGGTCCTTCCGATTCCCAACTCCCGATTCCCTTTCCACCGACTCCGAAACGTCTTTCCAGCAAATCTCGGCAGGTCTTTGCTGTAACCCCAACCCGTAAATGCGGGCAGACGCATCCACTGCGAGCGGGGGGAGAGGAGATGTGTTCCCAGTGAAGCGAATTTTTGAGAGAGGGCAAACAGTTTTGGCTGAGTCGCGAGGCGGGCGTATATCTTCAAGAAAAATCTAGTAGACCCGGTCAAGCCTGCTCCATCTTTCTTCTTTCCTCTTTCTTCGTCAGCTTGTCCTGCACGTACGCGTGTCAACAACTTCGGCAGGTCAATATCCACCAAACAAACTTCTTTGCATGCACCGCAAAGCGACGAGGCTTGTGCAAGTTGAAAATAATTCTCGCCGAACAACCCCGGCGAAATGACCGAGCCGATCGGACCGGGATACGGCGCAATGGCGAGGTCGCGTCCGATGTAGGCATGCCCGCTCAGTTCGCGGAAAACGGGGCAGGCGTTGAGGCACGCACCGCAGCGAATGCAGTACAGCGATTCTTTTAGCGGCGAGTTGCGGACGCGTGAACGTCCATTATCAAGGATGATGAGGTGACGGGTTTGTCCCGGCATGGGTTTGTGGATGAGTTGAGTATAGACCGTGAGCTTTTGCCCGGTGGCAGAACGCGGCAGGAGTGAGAGCAGGAGCGAGAGATCGTCGAGGTTGGGTGCAAGGCGTTCCATACCCATTAATGCGATATGCGTTTTTGGAATGGTCGTGACCATACGTCCGTTGCCTTCGTTGGTGACGAGGCAAATGCCGCCGGTCTCTGCGACTCCAAAGTTGACTCCGCTGATGCCGATATCGGCAGTAAGGAAGACTTCGCGTAATACGTTTCGCGCGGTAGCCGTAAGTGTTGGGATATCTTCGGTGTAGGGGATGCCAAGCTTTTCATGGAAGAGCTGTGCAACCTGTTCCTTCTTAAGATGCGCTGCCGGAGTGATGATGTGACTCGGCTTTTCTTTGCGCAACTGAATGATGTATTCGCCCAAGTCGGTTTCGACTACGTTGATGCCGTGCTTTTCAAGTGCGTGATTGAGTTCGATCTCTTCGCTGACCATGCTTTTGGATTTGGCGATGAGGGTGTTGGGTAATTGGTGATTGGTAATTGATTTTGAAATTTTTAAGACGATTTCGATGGCTTCTTTTGCATCCCTGGCGCGGTGAACAATGATGCCATTGGCTTGGGCGTTGGCAACGAATTGATCCAAATACTCATCGAGATGATCGATCACATCTGCACGGATGCGATGAGCGCGTTGACGTCTCTCGCGCCAATCGGGAATGGATTCAAAGGCTAAAGCTTTGCCTCGCAGACGGCGCTCGGTATTGTTATCTAATGCGGTTTGGAGAGTTTCGTTTTGAATGGATTTTCGGATGCGTTGGCGAAAGGAGAATGTGCTCATCTTTGTTTAACTCTTTATCTCTGGTTTAAAACTTCGGCAATATGAACAACGCGTTGGTTCTTTCCTTGCCGTTTCAACCCGCCCATGATGTGCATCAAACAGCCCGCATCAGTGACGACAAGTGTGGAAGCTTGTGTCGCTTCGAGATTGGATATCTTGCGCTTCAGCCACTCCGCCGAGAGTTCGGGGTGCTCTATAGACATCACGCCGCCGAAGCCGCAGCATTCCTGAGCATTGGGGAGTTCTACCAGGGTTGCGCTTTTGACGTTTTGTAGCAACAGGCGTGGTTGTCTGTCCACATCCAGTCCGCGCAGGGTGTGGCAGGATGGATGATAGGTGAGCACGCCGTTCCAGGTTGCGCCAAGATCGGTGACGTTGAGCTTGTCTACTAAATATTCAGTGAATTCAAAGACCCGCCTGCCAAACCTCTCTGCCCGCGGATACCATTCAGCGTCTCCCTCAAAAAGTTCCAAGAGATTGTGTCTGAAATGATGGGCACATGAGCCGGAGGGGGTGACGATATCCTCTTGAGTTTTCTCGAATAACTTGATCGTATGTTCCGCGATTGCCCTTGCATCGTTGCGTAAGCCAGCGTTGAATTGCGGTTGCCCGCAGCAGGTTTGGTCGGGGGCAAAGTCCACGTTGATGCCGAGGCGGGAGAGAATGTTTACAACAGCTTCACCCGTTTCGGGAAAGAATGAATCGGTGAGGCAGGTGATGAATAGTTGAACGGTGGGCATGGTCAGATTATACGACCAATAAAAAAGCCCCACAGGTTTATATTCTGCGGGGCTTTTAGAGGGAATATTTAATGGGTTATTTGCCGTACCACATGCGGGACAGAATATTGTCCTTCAAGATGAACTGGTGATACAAGGCTGCGCCCACATGCAGGAAGATAAGCGCCATGGCAAGTAACCAGCCCAGGTGGTGGATGGCTCCAACAAAACCGGCACGCGAAACCTGGGCAGTGCTATCCATCATGTAGGCGAATAAGTTGCGGTTATATGCGATCAACCCGCCCATGCCAAGAATGAAAAATGCAATTCCGTATAGACCGATGTGGGTAAGTTCCCCGACCTTGTTGAAGAAGGCATTACCGGCATCCAGTGGGGCGGGGCGTGCGGTCGTGAAACGGGTGATCAAGCGCACGATCATGATGACGAGAAGTATTACGCCGAAGATCATGTGGAAGTTGATGGGTGAGTCGCCGCCAGCTTCCGAGAGAAGTCCGGCGCCGAACATGACGATCAGGGTCAGCCAGTGCAGTGTGACGAGAATGGGGTTGTATCGCTTTGGGGTATTCATTTAATTTGCTCTCCTTGTGTTCGAATATAGGACAGTTTAATTAATGGTTTATGACAAAATGCATTTCTTGAAGGTTTCCCCATAATTTCCCCATAGTTGTTAATTGGTTTTTATCAAAATCACATATGTTTCAATATGCGTGATTTCTTGAAAAATAGACTGTAAAACACCATGCCAACATGTACAATGACCAAACCAAGCAAAATTTGCCAACCTGTTTTGTGAATATCTGCCAGAAGTTTGAAGCTGCCTTTTCCAATGGCGGAGTTTGGATTGAATAAGTAACCGAGTAAATTTCTTTTTTGAGCGATCAAACAGCCTGTGGCAAGGATAAAAAAGATGCCAGCGTATAAAATGCTGTAAAAGATATTTGCGGTTAGGGTGGTCTTTGTGAAGTTTTTTATATGAAACATCAGTCGAATTATCGTGATAAATGCCAAAGCAGAGCCGATGACCATATGCGAGTTTAGCGGCAATCCATCTAGTTCTTTTTGTTTGGCTAGTGTTGCGGATAACAATACGAGAGGAACAGCTGCCCAATGTAATAAGATGGTCAAGTAGAAGGATTTTTGTTTCATTCTTTTACAGATCTTCTCTTAATTTCAGAAGTGCTTGTACAACCAGGGGATCGAAATGTTTTCCAGATTGCGACTGAATGTACTTGTAGGTTTCTTCGAGGGGCCATGCTTTTCGGTAGGGACGATCAGATGTAAGCGCATCATAAACGTCTACAACGGCGAATACTCTTGCAGCTAAAGGGATCTCAGATCCCTTTAGCTCATTGGGATACCCGGTTCCATCCCATTTTTCATGATGACAATAGGAAATCTCCAGCGCAGGCTTCAAGTAGGTGATGGGAGAGAGCATTTGGTATGCATAGGAAGGGTGCTGACGCATGATATTCCATTCATGTTCAGTAAGAGCGCCTGGCTTGTGGAGAATTGCATCAGGAACGCCCATTTTCCCAATATCATGTAACAGTGCTCCGCGCCGTAGATTAGCTTTCTCAACATCGCTCATGCCCATGACGTCGGCAAGCCTTAGTGCTAATTCTGTTACTCGTTGAGTATGTCCTTCTGTTTCATGGTCTCGCAAATCCAGAGCACGAGACCAGCCTTCAATGGTGGCTTCATATGCAAAATACAGTTCACGATTGGAGCGTTCAAGGCTTTTCACTCGAATGTGGTAAACAGCAAGGACTAGGGAGAGGATGGCAGCCAGCATCCCTCCCTTGAACCACCAGGTACCCCACCATGGCGGGGTGATGATGATTTTAAGCGAAACACCATCTTCATTCCATACTCCATCTTTGTTAGACCCTTGAACTCTAAGAGTATATTCCCCTGGAGAGATATTTGTGTATGAGGCGAAACGCCGTTTGGCATCCACGTCATTCCAGTCTTCATCAAACCCTTCCAGTTTATAGCGGTATAGGTTCTCAGCGGGGGCAGCATAACTGAGCGCGGCAAATGCGATGGAAAAAACATCCTGATCATAGTTTAGGGTGATTTGATCTGTGTCCCATATCGGTTTTGAGAGGATCGCATCTTTCCCAATGGGAATGGATTGGTTGAAGAGTTGCAGGTCGGTCAATATAACCGGAGGGCGATATGGATTGCTTGTGACTTGCTCAGGGTGGAATGCATTCAAACCATTGATGCCCCCGAAGAACATTTCTCCATCAGTACTTTGGAAATAGGCGCTTTGGTTGAATTCATCACTTTGCAGTCCATCGAAAACGTTGTAATTTTGGAAGGTCAAAACATGCGGGTCGAATTTTGAGATGCCGCGATTGGTGGAAACCCACAAATTTCCAGATGCATCCTCCATGATGGCATAGATCACGTTATTGGGCAGCCCATCCTGTACGGTGTAATGATAGAAGGAGTTTGTCCTGCGGTCAAAGTGGTCTAACCCTCCATCTGTGCCTACCCACAATGCGCCTGCCCTGTCTTCATGGACGACATAGGTTAGATCGCTGCCCAGGCTTTCTATGTTCTCAGGGTCGTGCCGATAATTTACGAACTGCTCTGTGCGGGGATCAAATAATGTCAGTCCTTCGTACCAACTGGACAGCCAAAGGAAACCCGTACTATCCTCATATATGTCTCTTACACTAGTAGGACGGTGATCATTTGGGTTGGTTGAATCGGGCAGATAATGATGAAACATCCCGGTCTTGCGGTCGAAACGATCTAGTCCTCCACCTTCTGTACCTATCCATAAGTTGCCAATGCGGTCTTCATGGATTGCAAGGATGATATCGCTGCTAATACTGTGAGGCTCATTTGAATCGTGAAGGTAGCGCTGGAACTTCCCTGTTTTGCGGTCAAATGTGTGCAATCCACCAGAGAATGTTCCCACCCAAAATGTGCCGGTATGATCCTCATAGAGTGCGCTAACAGACCAGCTTTCATTCAAGGCGTTGGGGTCATCTGCGTTTGGTTCATAACGGGTGACCTGGTTGTGCTCCCGGTCGAAGCGGTTTAACACGCCGTCATCTCCGCCCACCCAGAGAATGCCATCCTTATCTTCAAAGATTGAATAGATATAACTGGTGCTTAAACTGTGAGGATTATCTGCTATGTGTCTGTAATGCTCAAATTGAATTGTGCCGAGGTCAAGTTTGTTGAGTCCGCCATAGGTTCCAAACCAGAGGATCCCGCCGCGGTCTTCATAAACGGTGGAAATATTGTCGTCAGATAAAGCGTATGGATTGCTTGAGTCTTTATGATATTGGCTGAATTTGCCGGTATCGGGGTTGAAAATATTTAGTCCTCTCCCGGTGACGACCCAATACAGCCCCATGTGGTCTTGCAAGATTTGATGGCAGTTATTATCGCTGAGGCTGTAAGGGTTGGATGGGTCGTTCTGAAAGTGTTTGAATGTTCCGCTTTCACGATCCATTAAATTCAATCCGCCATTGGTGGTGCAAACCCAGAAGCGCCCTGTCTCATCTTCGTATATATTGGTGACTCCGCCTGTGCTGATCGTGGTTGTGTTATCTGGTTTATGAAAGAAATAAGTAAATCGGCCTGTGTTGTGGTCGAATTTGGCAAGACCGCCTTTGTAATTACTTAACCATAAGTCGTCATTTTTATCCTGATATAAAGCCTTGCTTTCATAATAGGTGACTTCAATATCGAATGGCGCTGTAATATCGGAATGATAATGAGTAAATGTTTCATTTTTAGGGTCAAATTTGGTCAGCCATCCGTCATCCATGTACAACCATAGCAAGCCGGTCTTATCCACTAAAATATTCCAGATGACGTTGTTCTTTAAACTATTGGGGTTCTCAGGTTCATGTATAAAACGGATAAAAGTATCTGCCTCAGGGTCATATTTATTTAACCCGCCTCCTGATGTCCCGATCCATATAATTCCCGATGCATCTTGAACGATTTTTCGGATTTGGTTGCCCCCCAGACTGTTGAGATCATTGGGGTTGTTACGGTACACTACAAAATTGTAGCCATCGTAACGGTTCAGCCCGTCTTGTGTGCCAAACCACATAAAACCATGACTGTCTTGTAGAATGGAAGTTATCGTTGTTTGGGATAATCCGTCTTCAATGGATAGATGGGTGAACCTCAAGTCTGGAGCAATGGGGAAAGTAGATGATTGAATTTCCTGATTTGTCCCGCCTGGCTGGGTAAGTGCCGATGCAGGCATTGAACCGGAATTCAGTGCTACAAATATGAGGACGATATGGACGGTTTTGGTAAATCCACGCTGAACTATCCATTTGTGGGTCATAATATTATTTCTCCTCAAATAACATTTTTACTACTCTGCAGCCCAAAATAGGTGTGTCTTGTCAGTTTTATATTTTGACAGATTCATTATTCATTTTCCACTGACATTTGACACTTTTCAATCAAACACCCTCTGAGTAGATCCAGAGGGTGTTTGATTGAAACATGAAAGCAGATGTGAGGCAGCCTCTTGCTGAATTACACGACCAAACTGACCAACTTCCCCTTCACTACTATGACTTTCTTCGGCTCTTTGCCTTCCAATAGTTTTTGGACGGCTTCGCTCGCCATCACCGCAGACTTGATCTCTTCTTCGCTGGCTTCGGCTGCGACTTTGACACGGTCGCGCACCTTGCCATTGATCTGAACCGGGATCTCGACGAAATCATCTTTGGCGGCGGCTTCGTCCACTGCGGGCCACAACTGCTTGTGGATGGAATATGACTTGCCCAGGTGCTCCGTCCACAGTTCTTCGGCGATGTGCGGAGCGACAGGCGCCATCATCTTCACATAGATCTCTTGCGCTTCCTTCCACTCGTCCGAACCGGCGGCTCCGGCTTCACGGGCTTTGTACATCTCGTTCAGTAACTCCATCAAGCCAGAGACGATGGTGTTGAAATCAAAGTTTTCGAAATCACGCGTTACACGCTTTAAGGTCTGGTGAACCTTGCGGCGTAGATTCTTTTTCACCTCATCAGAGGCAGTTGCGGCGGGGAGGGACGCGCCCTGCACCGCAGGGTCCGTGAACAGAGTCCATGTGCGGCGGACCCAGCGGGCGGCACCTTCGATGCCTTGCGAATCCCACGGTGCGCCCATTTCCCAACGTGCAAAGAACATGATGTAAGCACGTACGGTGTCGGCGCCGTACTTGTTCACCAAGACATCCGGTGCAATGACATTGCCGCGGCTTTTGGACATCTTCTCGTTGTCTTCGCCCAGCACCATGCCTTGATTGCGCAGCTGCATCATCGGCTCGTGACCTTCAGTGAGACCAATGTCACGCAGCGCTTTGTGGAAGAAGCGCGTGTACAGCAGGTGCATGGTCGCATGTTCGATGCCGCCTGTGTACGTGTCGACGGGCATCCAGTAATCGTACTCAGCCGGGTCGAACGGACCTTGAGCATAATGCGGTGACAGATAACGCAGGTGATACCACGACGAACACATGAATGTATCCATCGTGTCAGTTTCGCGGATGGCAGGACCGTTACACACCGGGCAGGTGGTGTGTTTCCAGGTCGGGTGCAGTTTCAATGGAGACTCGCCGGTCGGCTTCCATTCCACATCTTCAGGCAGGGTCACGGGCAGTTGATCATCAGGCACGGGATTCCAGCCGTGGGTTTCACAATTCACCATCGGGATGGGCGAGCCCCAATAGCGCTGGCGGCTGATCAACCAGTCGCGGTAACGATAGTTGACCGTTTCTTTGCCAACGCCTTTTTCCTGCAGCCAGTCAATGACCTTGGCGATGCTGGGATTCTTTCTTCCCTTTTCGGTGTTGACCTTGGTACCGTCCAACATGCCGGAGTTGACCATGGTGCCAGGACCAATGTATGCAATCTCGCCAACCACCGCTTCACTCTGACCTTCGGGCTTGATCACCGGAATAATCGACAGCTCATACTTTTTGGCAAAGGCGAAGTCGCGTTCATCATGTGCGGGCACAGCCATGATCGCACCCGTGCCGTAGGACATCAAGACATAGTCCGCGATCCAGATCGGGATGCGCGCATTGTTGACCGGGTTGATGGCATAACTGCCAGTAAAGACACCGGTCTTGTCCTTGCCAACCGCGCCGCGTTGAATATCGGACTGCCGCGCCGCTTGCACTTTATATTCATTCACAGCGGCTTTGTTTTCCGGCGTGGTGAGTTCATCCACCAAGGGATGTTCAGGTGAAAAGACCATGAAGGTCGCGCCCCACAACGTATCGGGACGGGTGGTGAAGATCTCAACATCATGGTTACCAATTTCGGTCTTGAAGATGACCGAAGCGCCTTCACTGCGGTCGATCCAATTCGTTTGCAGGGTCTTCACCGTGGGAGGCCAGTCGATGCCGTCAAAGTTCAAGAACTCATCCGCATACTTGGTGGACTTGAAAAACCACTGCTCCAAATCTTTCTTGATGACTGGCGTATTGCAGCGTTCGCAGTGACGGTCATCGCCCCAGACTTGTTCGCGCGCCAGGGTCGTGTTGCAGTTCGGGCAGAAATCCACCGGCGACATTTTGCGATACGCCAAACCTGCCTTGTAGAGCTGAATGAAGAACCATTCCGTCCAGCGATAATATTCGGGTTCACAGGAAACGGCTTCACGTTCCCAATCGAACATTGCACCCATCGAGCGCAGCTGCTTGCGCATGCGGATGATATTCTCACGCGTGCGTTTCATGGGATGAATACCATCCTTGATGGCGGCATTCTCCGCGGGCAGACCGAAGGCATCGAAGCCCATTGGGAACAGAACATTGAAGCCCTTCATGCGCATATAACGTGCGCGCGCATCTGACGGAGTCATCGCATACCAATGTCCAATGTGCAAGTCACCGCTGGGGTAGGGCAGCATGGTCAAGGCATAATGCTTCGGCTTGCTGTTATCAATGACAGAGCGATATAGCTTATCGGCTTCCCATTTTTCCTGCCATTTCTTCTCAATGTTGCCGGGGTTGTAAGACAGGTCTTTCATCAGTTTTACATCCTTCTTCACAGTTTGAATCGCCTTCGGTTTCGTTTCTTGCACCACGATGGATTTCGGTTTCTCTACCACCGGGGTGATCGCTGCTTTGGGTGCAGGGATGATCCCCATGGGGACGATGTCGCTTTGGAAGTCACCGCCGCTTTCTTCGCCTTGGGCTGGCCCGCCTTCTTGACGGTTTTCCCTTTCGGGGACGATGTCTTCGCCGCAGGTTTTGTTGCCTTTTTGGCAGCCGGTTTGGTCGCTTTCTTTGCCGCAGGCTTTGTAACTTTCTTTGCCACAGTTTTTTTGGCAGTCGGCTTTACAGCCTTTTTCGTAGCAGGTTTCTTTTTTGTTTCTTCTTTTTTCTTTTTCGTAGTAGCCATTCTTACCTCATAATAATTCTTGTAGGGCGGGTTTGTAACCCGCCATGTATTTGTTATTGAAAACCTGTCAGGCTAAACGCCTGACCTACAATACATACAAACAAAGAAGACCCGCAAGTAGTGGACCTTGCTTCCAGAAATTTTGTTTGATGTTCATGCGTGCCTCCTTTTCAAGATTGGGCGATGTCCTCAACTTCTTCTTCTGTTGGGGTCTCCCCCGGGGGGGGCGGGGCCCTCCTCCATGGTCTTAAAAACAAAAAACCCTTCATCCACATCAGGGACGAAGAGTTCTCTCCGCGGTACCACCCAGATTCGTTTGATAAACAAACGCTCTTTGTCGCTATAACGGGCTCTCCCGGCGCGGACTACTTTAATTCACCAGCGCAGTCGCTCTTGCGAGCAGTCAGGCGAGTTCGGTCTTTTGATGAAGTGTCCCGTGGGCACTGGTGTTGGGCTTCCACCTCACTCTCCCAACTCGCTGACGGGATGACCTACTACTCCTGCTTTGACTTTTACTTCGGGCGGGATAACCCCGCCCTTACATTGTGTGGACCCAGAGGGATTCGAACCCTCGACCTTCTCAATGCCATTGAGACGCGCTCCCAACTGCGCTATGGGCCCATATAAATGACTTTCGTTGAACTGTGGACCTGAGGGGATTCGAACCCCTGACCTCCTCAGTGCGATTGAGGCGCGCTCCCAACTGCGCTACAGGCCCGTCATGTTCAAGGCGACGGCTATTCTACCTGAGGGAGGGGGGAATGTCAATAAAGCTGGCAGGTGCGAATGAAACCGTTTGCCTAGTGGCTAAACCTTTGGCAGCAAGATCTTGAAGGTCGCACCGCGTCCTTTGCCTTCCGATTCTGCCCAGATGCTGCCGCCTTGTCCTTCGATGATGCCTTTTGCAATGGTCAACCCAATGCCCAGCCCGCCATATTGCCGGGTGTTGGGCACTTCGACCTGATAGAACTCCTCGAACACTTTGTGAAGCTTATCCACGGGAATACCCACACCGCGGTCTTGTACCCAGAGCATGACCTGCCGACCCTGTTCCACCGCGCCGATGGTGATCTCGCTTTTTTCGGGCGAGAAACGGATGGCATTGTTGAGCAGGTTAACGAGGGCGAGGATGGTCTTTTCGGGGTCAACATTTATGAGGATGGGCTCCTCCTGAAACGCCAGCACCAGCTGCAAGTCGCGGCGCGCGGCGGTGTACTTGATCTCATCTAACGCGAAATGCAGAATGTCCTGCACGGGCAGTTGTAATTTTCGCAGGAGCATCTCGTCGGTTTGCAGCATGGTGAGGTTGTTCATCTGGTCGAGCAATGTGCGCATTTGTGAGGCTGCGGTGAGTACGCGCCCGGCATGGTCGGTGGATTCGCCCGAAGAATTGCTTTGCAGAAAAGTGGCGTACCCAATGATGATGCCCAGCGGGGTGCGCAGTTCGTGAGAGGCGAGAGCAAGAAAATTATTACGCACCTCGTTCATGGCGCGGACCTTTTCCAATGCCTGTTGACGGGACTTGAGCAGGCGGGCATTATTGATGGCGATGGCGGCATGTGCGGCAATGACCGAAAGCAGCGCTGCGTCGCTTTCGTTGAAACTCCCATTGTGTTTGTTTACTGCTTCCAACACGCCCATGGTCTGGTCTTTGATCGGCATGGGGACGCCCAGCAGCGTCTTCACTTTGAACTCGATATGCTCGGCAACGAGGGGGAAATGACGCGGGTCTTGATCGGCATCGTTCAAGATGAGCGGCTGATTGGTGCGGAAGATGGTGCCTGCCAGGCTGTTATCGATGGGGACGGGGATCTCCGCCAGCCGTGCGGGGTCTGAGCCAGTGGCAGCGGCAAAGTATAGGCGCGGGTTTCGTTCGTCCAGTAAAAGGATGGATGCCGCTTCACAGCCCAGAACGTCGGTGGCGGTAGCGGTGATGAGCTGCAGCAGTTCTTCCAGATCGAGCGTGGAGTTAAGAGTAACGCTCAATTCCACCAGCCGCAGAAGGAGTTCTTCCCTGCCTTTGAGGTGCTTGAGCATATCCATAGTTGCCGGGGATGTCATAGATACCAGGTCCATTCTTTAAAGGGTTGGTGCATCGGTAAATTATATAAAACTTGCCTGCTTTTGGAACCGGACATTCGTCCCATGCAGTTCAAGTATTTCTTGCAATAATGTCATTTTTCACTTGACCCAAGCCTCTGACCGTCCTACAATTCAACTGTCTGACAAGTTGCCCGCCTCTTTCCTGGCTTGGAATTGGCGCGGCTCCATTTGATTTTGCCACTCTGAAACCCTTTCCCCCAACAGGAGATTCACAATGTCCGATTATTTATTCCGTGGTTCGCTCGAAAAGCTGGACAAAGACATCTTTGACCTGACCCAGATCGAAGCCGAGCGACAATATCGCAAGCTCATCATGATCCCCAGCGAGTCGACGGCGCCGATGGCGGTGCGTGAAGCGTTGATGTCTGCTTTCCAGAACATTTACGCCGAAGGTTACCCGAGCGAAGAATCGCGCTGGATGAGCGAGGAAGAAATTCTCGATCACCCAATGCGGCTTGCCGACTACCGCCGCAACGGCGACCCGCGCTATTACAAAGGCGTGGAATATGCCGACGCCGTGGAAGCGCTCGCCCGCAAACGCGCCGCGCAAGCTTTCGCCGCCAACGGATTTACTGCCAATGATATTTATGTCAACGTGCAGGCGCTTTCGGGCGGACCTGCCAACAACGCCGTGTATCAAGCCTTGTTGAACATCGGCGATACCGTGATGGGACTCGACCTGCTGCATGGCGGTCATCTCTCGCATGGCTCGCCCGTCAACCGCAGCGGCAAATGGTTCAAGGCGTGCATTACGGCGTGGACGCGAACGAGAAACTTGATTACGAAGCCATTCGTCAGCTTGCGTTGGAACATAAACCGAAACTGTTGATCGCTGGCTATTCCTCTTATTCATGGATTCCGGATTGGAAGAAGTTCCGCGAGATCGCTGATGAAGTGGGCGCATATTTACTGACCGACATCTCTCACATCGGCGGACTTGTCGCGGCGGGTGTTGTGCCTTCGCCAATCGGCATCGCGGACGTGGTCATGTCTACCACTCACAAGAGTCTTGACGGCCCACGCGGGGCGGTGTTGATGACCACCAAAGCCGACATCGCCAAGAAGATCGATAAAGCCGTCTTCCCCGGAGAGCAGGGCGGACCTCATGTGAACGTCTTCGCGGGTTTGGCATTAACGTTCAAACTGGCGCAGACCAAACAGTTCAAGAAACTGCAAGACCAGACCATCAAGAACGCGGTGGCGATGGCAGACCAATTCACCAAGCGCGGACTGCGCGTTCCGTTCGGCGGCACGAACTGCCACATGCTGAACGTGGATTGTTCATCCGTCGTCGGTGAAGATGGAACGAAACTGAGCGGTGACCAGGCGGCTCGCATTCTCGATATTATCGGTGTGGTCGTTAATCGCAACACCATCCCCGGTGACAAGAGCGCGGCGGCGCCTTCGGGCATTCGCCTCGGTACGCCGTGGATCACCCAGCGCGGATTCAACGAGAAGCAGTCGCGTCAACTCGCAGACATCATCGCGGATGTCTTGTTGGCATGTGCGCCGCACGCGGTGGATACCGTCCGCAAGGGCAAGCAGCGCCGCGCAAAAGTGGACTTCAAAGTATTCAACGATGCCAAGTTGAAGATCCGCAAGTTGGCGATGGGCGCAGGCATTGACTTCAAACCGACCAAGACCGGTTACCCGCATTTCTATTACATTGACGACAAAGCCACCACGGGCGTGTTTGAACTCAGCGGTCAACGCATTCGCCAAGTGTTGGATTATGTCGCTTCGTCTGACCTTTCGGCATTGAAGAAGGGCAAGACGCAGGTGACTTCGCTTGCCACCCCCAAGGGTGTGGTCAAAGGTTTGTTGAAGAACGTTGATAACACTACCTATCAATTATCTGTTCCGGTGAAAGATGCTTCTGTCGTGGGAACATGGCTGCGCGATCTTTCGGATGGATACACCTCGTTCAATTTGGACGGCTCGAAAGATTTCAGCACCAAGCGTGTGCCGGGTCCGTTCGTGGTGAGTGAAGTTGTAGGGGCGCGTCGCGACGTGCCCCTACTAAAAGCCACGGTGCCGCCGCTTCAGAGTGAGGTCAAGCCTTGGTTTGTAGGCGTCAGCTCAAACGTTAAGGAAGAGGCGCTGCCGCCTTTCGTTTGGAATGAAGCTGAAGGTGAGTTAAAGAAAACAGCGTTGAATCAAACTCATCGAGACCTCGGCGGCAGAATGGTCCCCTTTGCGGGTTGGGAAATGCCGGTGCAATATTCAGGGATTTTTGAGGAGCATCTTGCCACGCGTAATGCGGCGGGACTCTTTGATGTGAGCCACATGGGCGCGTATGACGTGCGCGGCGCGGATGCCGCCTCTTTCCTCGACACGGTCTGCGGCAATGACTGCGGAGGTTTGATGCCGGGTGAGAGTTTGTACACCCACTTCCTGACGCCCGATGGCGATGTGATCGACGATACCTTGGTCTACCGCCGCGGATTTGATAATTTCCTGGTGGTGGTCAACGCGTCGAACGATGACAAAGACCGCACCTGGCTGGAAAGTGTGCGCGACGGCAAAGTGAAAATTGATAACGCTCGTCCGTGGGCGCGCGCGTACGGCTACAACGCGGAGATCCGCAACTTGCGTGACCCGAAATCTGGCAACGACATGCGCGTGGACATTGCGCTGCAAGGACCGAAGTCTCGTGATATTTTGTTGGCGATGGGCGTGGATGATGCGACGAAACAACGCATTATGAAGTTGAAGCGCACCGAATTGTGCGATGCGAACGTGGGCGGCTTTGACCTGATCGTTTCGCGCACGGGCTACACCGGCGAGAAGATGGCGTTTGAGTTGTTCGTCCACCCGGAGAGCGCTGTGGCATTTTGGAACGGCGTGTTGAAAGCGGGCGAGCCCTTCGGCGTGAAGCCCATCGGTTTGGGTGCGCGTGACTCGTTGAGAACTGAAGCCGGTTTGCCGTTGTATGGTCATGAAATGGGATTAGGTTCCGGCAAAGGCGATGGCTTTGGCTGGGAGTACATGGAACAGCGCGACTTTTCGGGTACCCTCATGCGTGACCTCGGCGTTGCCGAAGGTGGATTTGGTTCGTATGTGAAGACCTACAAGCCGTGGTTCATCGGTCGCGATGCCTTTGTGGCGCGTGAGAAGGAACGCAAGGGTGTGGTCGTGCGTTTCACCTTCGACGAACAGCGCACGCGCATGGCGCACAACGGTGACCCGGTGCTCAATGCCGACGGAAAACGCATCGGCTTTGTGACCTCCTGCGCCATCGACAGCGCGCGCTTCATTACCGGTCAAGCCTACGTGCAGTTGGCGTATGCGAAGGAAGGCACGGTCATCGGAGTCAATCAGGGCGGGAATGTGGATCGTCCGGCTGGGTTGGCGAAGG